>JAOTYV010000406.1 GCA_029861675.1 Alphaproteobacteria bacterium | reverse complement strand
CCTGGGGGATCGATCCGGAATCGGCGCTCGCCTTCGCCACCGACAATTGCGCGGTTACCCGTCTCGATCATCATTCCGAACCCGGCCGGGGCGTCTGGCGCGCGGTAACGGTCAACCGCACGCCGCTCTAACGTGGCGAATCCGACGGACGGCTGCTAGAGCAGCGTGCGCCCAATAGGGCGCACATAAGCTGCTCTATCTCTATAAAATCGATCAACTTTTCTGCCTTTAAATAATTCCATTTAAAGGCAGGTTGATCTAGGGTCGCGCCATGGGACCGATCGAGTTCATCGTGAGCAACCCGGCCTATGTGGTGGGCGGCATCTTGCTGCTGGGCATGGTGTATTTACTGTTCCGGTCGAGCAAACGCTCGCTCGACCGCGCCGCGGCGCCCCGGCGCAAGATTACCTATGAATGCGTGGTGACGCCGGCGCTCGAAGCGGACGACAAGCTGCGTAGCCAGTTCTCCGAATTTGACTCGTCCGGCCCGCTGGACGGCCTCCGGCTGGTGCGGTTCGGACTGTTCAACTGGGGAACGCTCGACCTCGAACCCGACCACATCCAAGAGCCCATCGCGGTCCGGTTCGGCGATCAGGACGAGGTGATCTACGCCGCCTTCGGCGAGGTCCTGAAAACCAAATTCGATATGCCCGAGCCGCCCGTGGCGGAAGGGTCGATCGTGCGGTTCGCCCCCTTTTCAATGAGCGCCCGCGGGACGGTCATCTTCAACTTCGTCGTCCGGGGCGCCGCCGAACCGATCCATGTCGAAGGCTTCATCGAGAATGGCGGCCCGATCCGGCGCCTTACCTAGACCATTTCTCGTTCAAATCGACTCACGTGGAATGGTCGATCTCTTTGTATTTACGCAAATACGTCGCGAACCGTTTTGGGCCGCTCGGGATTTTCTCTAGCACGCATCGACGCAGGCCACGGCCGGGCCACGCCCTAACCCGTACCGTCCCCGCGTAGTGCCGCCCCGATGCGGGTGGCCGTCGCGATGCGCTTTTCCCGGAGGGCCGCTCCCCGTCGACGCAGCGCCTCGACCACTTCCGGCGGCGCCTTGTCGGCGCTGCCGCTGTCATGCGGGGGTGATGGATCGTATTCGGCCTGGAGCTGAATTTCCTGGGCGACGCGGGCGCCGTGCAGGCGCTCCGCCACGACCAAACCGAAATCGATGCCCGATGAAACGCCCGCCCCGGTGATGACATTGCCGTCTTCCACGACACGCTGATGAACCGGCACGGCGCCGAGCAGCGCGAGCTGATCATGCGCCAGCCAATGACAGGTTGCCTTCTTGCCCATCAACAACCCCGCCGCCGCCAACAGCAGCGATCCGGTGCAGACCGATGTGATCAATTGCGCGGCCTTGCCGGCACGGCGCAGATAGGCCATCAGCGCGGCGTCATCCATCGCCGGCAGCTGTCCCGGCCCACCGGGCACGAATAGGATGTCAGGATCGGGCATGTCCTCGTAGGTCGCGTCCGGCGTCAGCACCAGGCCGCGATCGGTGCGGACCGGATCGAGCGTGCCGGATACCAGGGACAATTCCGCTCCCGGCATGCGCGCCAGAATTTCATAGGGCCCGGTCAGGTCGAGCTGTGTCAGTCCCGGAAACAGCACCATGGCGATCCGGCAGGTCTCGGAGGGTTGGCTCATTTCGGCAGCCTTTAAGTCATTGGATGATACGGCGGACGATACGGCGGATGATGCGGCTAGAGCTAGTTCTTCTCATCGCCGGCGGCAAGCCCGCCGCTTGGGTCCGCGCGGAAAATTCAGAAGAAACACAATACTGCGTAGCAGACGCCGAAAAGATCCCGGAACACGAAATACAGAATTACATCCAATACCAACGCCGCCCCGATGACCGGCAGGACAATGTACAGCGCCATGTAGAGCCACGCCCATTTCGTCAAGCGCGGGCCCGGCAGCACGACGCCACGAACGGCGGCTTCATTCTTCTTCGGTAGGATGTGCATCGGCATCACACTATAACAACCCGTGAGTGCGTTGGCATGACGGAAATTCGACTCGCATGGATATTCATTGGGACGGCGTTTCGCGCCGCGACTGGCGCCGGCTGACGAAGGACGCGGAATGGTGCGCGCTCGAGCAGAGCTGGGCGTATGGCGAAGCGATGTCGGCGCGCCCGGGCACCGAGGTTCGGCGCGCGGTCGTGAAAGACCGGGACGGCCCCGCCGCCGCGGTTCAGGTTTTTGCCCGGCGCTTCGGCCCGGTCGTCACGCTGACGCAAATCCTGCGCGGCCCGGTGTGGATCCGGCCCGAACTCTCCAGCGGCGAAATACTAGCCGCGCTGCAGTGCATCGTCGCGACGATAAAGCGCGGTTCCCGGGAAATCCTCTTCTGGACACCGGAACTGCACGACGCGGCGGCGACGGATGCCCTGATGCGGCAATGCGGCCGGTGGCGGATTATTACCGGCCACGGCTCGACAATTCTCGACCTCGGCACCGATCCGGACCGGTTGCGCGCCGGCCTCCATGTAAAATGGCGAAACGCGCTCACCAACGCGGAGTCCGGCCCGCTCGACAGCGGTAGGATTCGCGACGCCGGCAGCGCCCGATGGCTGTTGGAACAATACCACGCGCTGCAACGGAAGCGCCGCTTCGGCGGCCCGACCGCGGCAACGCTGCATCACATCATCGACGGCGCGCCGCGCGAAGACATCGTGATGCTGCGGGCGACGCTCGATGGCGATCCCGTCGCCGGTGCATTGTTCGTGCGCCACGGCGCCGCCGCGACCTACACGGTCGGCTGGGCCGGTCCCGAAGGGCGGCGGCATAATGCCGGCGCGCTGTTGCTGTGGCGCGGCATGCTGGCGCTCCGGGAGCGCGGCGTGGCGCGGCTCGACCTCGGCGGCATCGATACACGGCGCGCGCCCGGCATTGCACGCTTCAAATTAGGCACGGGGGGTAGACCGTACGGGCTTGCCGGGACCTATTTGTGACACCGCCGGGACGACTTGATCGTGCCGCGGATGAGCCTAGCTAACAATTACACTCGAAATTTCGTGCGGTAGACAACTCACACCGCTGGACAATCGTCATCCGGTATGATTCGTTTCCCCGCATTGATGCTCATTTACCGTCGCAAAGGGAAACTCTCCAAATGGCTGGATCAATCCTGAAGCTCTGTAAGATCTGTGGCGTCTTGATGGCGCTGTCACTGGTTCTCCCAAACATCGCCGCAGCCCAGACCGAAGGCGCGGAATTGGTGAGCAAGTCCCATTTCGCCGTGCAGAACATCGTCAAGGATCCGGATGTGGGTCCGACCGTCCGCAAGCTGATGAAGGACGCCAAGGCGGTCATGATCTTCCCGAATATTCTCAAGGCCGCCTTTTTCTTCGGCGGCGAAGGCGGCAGCGGCGTGCTGCTCGCGCGGGGCGAGAACGGCAATTGGAGTTATCCCGCCTTCTATACCCTGGGCGCGGCCAGCTTCGGCATCCAGATCGGCGGCCAATCCTCCAGATC
>JAOTYV010000405.1 GCA_029861675.1 Alphaproteobacteria bacterium | reverse complement strand
GACACGGCCCGAATTCACCTGCCGCTTCCGCTGGACGCCGGGCGCGCTCGCCATCTGGGACAACCGGTGTACGCAGCACTATGCAATCAACGATTATTCCGGCGTGCGCCGCCGCATGCACCGCACCACCGTGGTCGGCGCGCGGCCGAATTAAAGCAAATCCCGAGCGAACCGAAACGGTTCGCGACGACGTATTTGCGAAAAAACATAGCGATAGACCATTTCACTTGAATCAATTTGAACAAGAAATGGTCTAGCGCGTCCTAGGACGAATTATGGCGCTGGCGGCCGCCAGTCGGGGCGGGCCTCGCTTGCCGGCCGGCGGGGCTGGCCTGTCCGGTCCAGGTAATCGTGGAAATGCACGGTCGTTTGATCCGGCGCCAGAAACACCACCGCATAGGCCGGCGGCTCATGGGTCTTCACGATCACCTCGGGCTCCTGGAGATCGAAAAGCACCTGATGATTGGTGCCGTACATCGTCGAATAGGGGATACCGCGCCAGCTTCCGGTGATCGGCCGGTGAACATGGCCGAAGAACAAATGGCGGACCGTGTCGTAGGGCGCGAGCACTTCGGCCATGCGCTGCCCGTCGGCGCCGAGTCCGAGCCGGTCGAGGCTCGGTAGTCCCACGTCGAACGGCGGATGGTGCATGAAGAGGTAGACCGGCCGTCCATCGGCCGCCTTCAACTGTTGGTCCAGCCACGCGGCCCGCTTCTCGCAGAACGATCCCCATCCCTTGCCGCGTTCCACCGTATCCAGCAAAACGAAGGCGCCGGCTGCGGTATCCAGCACCGTTTGCACGAAGCCGTTGTCATCGATCGGCACGTTGGGGAAAACTTCCAGCAGATCGGCGCGGTCGTCATGATTGCCGACCAGGAGGTGGACCGGCACGCGCAGCCGGTCGAGGCAACCCTTCAAGTCGCGGTAGGCTTGCGGCTGGCCCTTGTCGGCGAGATCCCCCGTGATCACGCAAAAATCGGCGTCGGGATGATGGGCGTTGATGTCATCGACACAGGCATCGAGCCGTTCGCACGGGTTAAGACCGTGCAGCTGCTCGCCGCGCGGCACCAGATGCGTGTCGGTGATGTGAATGAATTTCATGCGGGCCTCCGTTGGCTGGGTCAACGCCGCTAGCATATACTATGGCCGCCGCCTTGGTGGCGGCTGGAATTGCAAGGAGCGCCCGGCATGACGTCGCCGACACTCGACCCATATTGGTGGGAAGCCGCGCCGTTGCGTGACCTGCCCGAGAAACCGTTGCCGGCGAAGGTCGACGTGGCGGTGGTCGGCGCCGGATTCGCGGGGCTCAGCGCCGCGCTGACCCTGGCGCGGGCCGGCCGGTCGGTGGCCGTGTTGGAACAGGACCGTGCGGGCGAGGGGGCGTCGAGCCGCAACGGCGGGATTGCCAGCGGCAATTTGCGCATGGGATTCGGCGCGATGATCGGTGCCTTCGGGCTCGACCGGGCCAAGCGGATTTATGGCGAAGGCATTGCGGCGCGCCGCGACCTCGCGCGTTTCATCGACGAGGAAGGCATCGATTGCCAGTATGCGCCGGTCGGGCGGTTTACCGGCGCGATGCGGCCGGCGGATTACGAGGATCTGGCGCGCAACACGGAATTGCTGAACCGGCATCTGGATTTTGGCGCCGTCATGGTGCCGCGCGCCGAACAGCATGGGGAAGTCGGCACCGACCTGTATCACGGCGGCCAACTGCGGCCCGACATCGGCGGTCTGCAGCCCGCGCTGCTGCATCGCGGCATCCTTGACAAGGCGCTCGAGGCGGGCGCGGCCGTTCACGCGAATACCGAGGTGGAGAGAATCGAGCGCGAGAAGTCGGGGTTCGTGCTCGCCACGTCGCGCGGACCCGTCGCGGCATCGGAGGTCGTGGTGGCGACCAACGGCTATACCCGTGGCGCCACGCCCTGGCTGCGGCGGCGGATCATGCCGATCCCGAGCCAGATCATTGCCACGGGGCCGCTCGATCCCGCGGTAATGGACCGCCTGATGCCGAAGCGGCGGATGCTGGGGGAGACGCGGAACCTCTATCACTATTACCGGCCGTCGCCGGACGGCACGCGCATCGTCTTCGGCGGCCGGGCCGGCGCCGATACGGACGATCCGCTCGAAAAATTGCGGCACCTCCGGCGCAATCTGGTGGAATTGTTTCCGGAACTCTCGGAAGTGGAAATCACCCATTCCTGGTGGGGCTACACCGGATATACCTTCGATTTCATGCCCAAGCTGGCGCGCCATGAAGGGGTCCACTATGCCGCCGGTTTCTGCGGTTCCGGCGTGGTCTGGGCGCGCTGGATCGGCACCAAGGTGGCGCAGCGAATTCTCGGCGAGCCGGCGGCGGACACAGTGTTCGGCGAGTTCGACTTCCAGACGAGACCGCTCTATTGGGGCAAGCCCTGGTTCCTGCCGATGGTCGTCGCGTGGTACGGCATGCGGGACCGGTTTGGCCGTTGACGAAGGCGGGGCGCGGGGGACGCAGGCCTGTATTCGCATCGGACCGCATTGTTTTTCCGACCGGGTGCATGGTAGGGAAGCGTATGGCGAAAATGCGAATTCCGGGCGTTGCGATCCTTGCTGTCATCGTGGCGCTTGCCGTGGCCGGCTGTGAAGCGGTTCAGGGCGATCGCGATGTCGATACGTCGCCGCCGGGGGATGGAGTCGGGAAGTCGCCGGGGCTGCTCACCGGCAAGAAGGGCGTCCTCGTCATCGAGACCGAACCCTGGCACGGACCCAGCCCGTACGGCGATTCCCAGGAATAGCGGCGTTTTGGCGCGCTGCGAATTTGCCGAATTTTTTGAGCGTACAACGCATTTTTGGGTGTGTTCGATAGGGCCGGCACGGCCCCCAACTTGAATTGGATGACCGAATACCGTTCAATTGGAGACGTCTTTACGGCTCGCTGATGGGGGTGACCCAGAAATTCGGGCGTATACGGAATAACGGGCCCGGTTTGTGCGGCACACGAGCGGAGTAAACATATGTCATCGCAGGCATCGGCGGTTGAAGCCGCACCTTTGACCGCCGGGGATTATCTCGCCCGGGTCGACCGGGTCGCACCGGTTATTCTCGAGAATGCGGATCGGATCGAGCAGGAGCGGCGACTGCCGCCCGAATTGCTGTCGGCATTGCACGAGGAGAGTCTCTTTCGGCTCCTGCTGCCGCGCCCGTTCCGCGGTGAAGAAGTTACGCCGCCGATATTCTTTCAGGTCATGGCGGCGCTTTCCGCCCTGGATGCCAGTACGGCGTGGTGCATCTGCCAGGGGAACGGCTGTGCGATGACCGCGGCCTATGTGGATCCCGCGGTGGCACAGGAGATTTGGGGCGATGACCCGCACGGCGTACTCGCCTGGGGCCCGGGAAAGTCGGAGATTGTCACCGACGACAAGGGGTTTCACGTAAACGGAAAATGGAGTTTCGCCAGCGGATCGCGGCACGCCACGTGGCTCGGCGGCCATTCCCTGCTGAAGCAGGAGGATGGG
>JAOTYV010000404.1 GCA_029861675.1 Alphaproteobacteria bacterium | reverse complement strand
GAGGGCGACAGCCAGCGCGACACTCGCCGCGATTGCTCGAATTTTCATTGGAATAACCTCTTCTTCTTTTTTGGTTCGGTTCTTGGTTCCTATTGAGTAGGAACGGCCCGAATCGGAAGAAGGGGTTATCTGGCGGAAAGATTTTTGCGGAAGGCGGGATCGAAGGACCGGGCGCGGGGCCGGCAGTCCTAGACCGGTTCTTGTCTTATTTCACTCACATGAAATGGTCTATCTCTTTGATTTCATGCGAATACGTCGTCGCGAACCGTTTCGGTTCGCTCGGGATTCACTCTAACGCAGCGCGCGTTTCACCGCGTCGCCGGCGTTGTCCAATGCCCGCCGCGCCGTGCCCACCATGCGCGTCAGATGCAGAAAACCGTGCAGCACGCCGGGATAGAGCTTCAATTCGTTGGCGACACCGGCCTCGGTCAGCGCCTTTGCCAATGCCGGGCTGTTGTCGCAGAGCGGATCCATTTCCGCCGCGCCGATGAAGGCCGGCGGCAGGCCGGACAGGTCCGCACCGAGTTGATTGAGCCGAAAATCGTCATGATCGGCCGCGTTGGCGACATAAGACGACCGGTAGAATCGCCGTGTCGCCTCCGACAGGCCATAGATCTTGTCGCCATAGGCCTTCGAGGACTCGCAGTCATAGCCGAGACCATAGCTGCCATAGAACAGCATCATGAATTTCAGCGCATTCGGCCGGCCCGCCGCCTTGAGCGATAGCGCCGCGCCCAGGGTGATGCTGGCGCCGGCGGAATCGCCGCCCATGCCGATCCGCCTGGGGTTGATCCTGAGGTCCTGCGCCGATCCGGTGGCCCAGTCGAACACCGCGACGGCTTCTTCCAGCGGTGTCGGGAATTTGTGCTCCGGGGCCAACCGGTAGTCGACCGACGCGACCGCGGCGCCCGATCGGTTGGCGATCCAGCGGCAGATCTTGTCGTGGCTCGCGATGCTGCCCTTTATGAATTCGCCGCCGTGGAGGTAGATCAGGAGCGGCAGGTTCGGGTTGCCGCGCGGATAGTAAATCCGGACGGGGATCGGCCCGTGCGGCCCCTTGACCGTATGATCCACGATTCGCGGCAGGGCGGGGCCGTCCTCGTTCCAATAGGCGCGCTCGGCCAGATAGTACGCGCGGACATCGGCGATCGGCGTCACCGTGACATCGGGCGCGCCCCCGGGCTGCCGCTCGCGGCTTTTCAGCATTGCTCCCGCCATTTCGATGTCGATGCCGGGGATGTTTCGGGGATCCTGCAATATGGGGGCTCCTGGGGTCGTGTGGGCCTGCGGCGGACGCGAAACGGTAGCAGGCGGGTTTGGGTGGATCAACGGCGGCCGTTTGCTCGCCATGTTCGACAGCGATGCTCAGCGGTGGTCGCGCAGGACCGCCTGAATGAGCGTTTCGAGTGTGTTCAGGAACCGCGACCGGTCCTTTTTGGCGAAGGGGCGGGGCCCGCCGGTTACTTCCCCTGTCTCGCGCAGGTGCGCCATCAGATCGCGGGTGGCCAACACCGTGCCGATAGAGGCTTCGGTGAACGCCTCGCCATTGTGGCGCAGCGCGCGGGCGCCCTGGGCGAGGCAGCGGGCCGCGAGCGGGATGTCACCGGTGACCGCGATGTCGCCTTCGCCGATATGCTCCGCGATCCAGTCGTCCGCCGCGTCGAGACCCGATGGGACCACCACCAGTTCGACAAGCGGATCGGGGCGCGGCCGGATGCCGCCGTCGCTGACCAGATAGGTCTTGAGCTTGTGCCGCGCGGCAACGCGCAGGACTTCGTCCTTTACCGGGCAGGCATCGGCGTCGACGAAGATTTCCAGCATTTTACCCCGGTGGTCGCGTGCGTTAAATCGGCTGGCGCGGCGCGATCGGCGCGGCGGGTTAGAATACCGAAACGATGATTTTCGATGGCAGCCAGAGGGCCAGGATCGGGAAAAACAGCACCAGCACCAGAACGCACACATCGGTGAACAGGAACGGCGACGATCCCTTGATGACGCGCATCAGCGGCACGCCCGTCGTGCCGCTGACCGCGAAGAGATTGAGGCCGACCGGCGGGATTATGGCGCCGCATTCGACCGCGAGGGCGACCAGGATGCCGAGATGGATGGGATCGATGCCGAGTGCGTTCGCGACCGGGAAGAAAATCGGCACGGTCAGCACCAGGATGGCGATCCCGGTCAGGAAGGTCGACAGCGCGAGCAGCACCAGCATCGTGAACACGAGGAAGGCGAGCGCGGTCAGGTCCTGCGCGATGACCCATTCGGCGATGTCCTGCGGCCATCCCTTGTTGGCGAGCAGGAACTGGAACACGCCGACACAGCCGACCAGGAAGAAGATCACCGAACTGAGATTGATCGCGCGCCGGGTGATCGGCATCAGGTCCCGGATGAACTCCATCCGCCCGTTGATCAAGCCGTACAGCATCGCATAGGCGCAGGACGCCGCGCCGGCTTCGGTCGGCGTGAACACGCCGCCGTACAGGCCGCCGAGGATGATCACCGGCATGAGCAGCGCCGGCCACGCCTCCCAGGTCGCTTCGCCCAGGAATTTCCAACTGAATTGCCCGGATGGAAGCTTGAGGACAACGGCCGCGATAACCAGAACGATGGCGTCGCTGATGGCGAGCAAGACGCCCGGCACGAATCCCGCAAAGAACAGCTCGACAATGGACGATTCGGTTAGCACGCCAAACAGGATAAGTGTGATGCTGGGCGGGATCAGAATGGCGATGCCGCCACCCGACGCGATCACGCCGGCGGCGAGCCATGCGGGATATCCGCGGCTGCGCATTTCGGGATAGGCGATGACGCCCATTGCCGCCGCCATGGCCGTGCTGGAGCCCGAGATGGCGCCGAACAGGACGGCTGCGACCAGAGTTGCAAAGCCGAATCCGCCAGGCACCCAGCCGATGAGCGCGTCGGCAAACTTGAACAGTTTGGAGATCAGCCCGGTGCGTTCCATCAGGAAGCCGGCATAGATAAAGAACGGAACGGCCATCAGCGTGTATTTGCTGACGAAGCTGAAGAAGGCGTTGAATATCGTGCCCGGTCCCAGCATCGGGTCGAACATCATGTAGATCAGCGAAGAACCGGCGAGGGCGATCCCGATAGGAAGGCCGATCGCGAGCAAAACGATGCTCATTGTTCCGAGTACACCCAAAGTACGAGCCTTTCTTATTATCCTGTCGTTTTACAACTCGAGACCTTCTTCAACCTCGGCCCACGGAAAGACATCCTTGCCCCGCAAAGTCTGAATGTCTTGGTAGAGCTGAAACAGAAGCGTGACGACCATCATCATGAGCGATAACAGCAGCATCAGTTGAAACGGCCAGAACGGCAAAAGCATACTTTGGGTGAGCCGGCCCAGTTCCCAATTCCGTTCGACGGACGGCGTGCCGAACCAGGACAACGCGCCGCAAAATCCGAGCGACAGGATCGTGTTGACCAGGCGCATTGACTGCAACGTAACGTTCATGCCCCTGCTGTTGAGCCATTCGGCAACCGCCGTCACCGCAAGGT
>JAOTYV010000403.1 GCA_029861675.1 Alphaproteobacteria bacterium | reverse complement strand
GGCCCCAGCGGGCGTCGCGCTGGGCGAGGTAATCGTTGACCGTGACCACATGGACGCCCTTGCCTTCGAGGGCATTGAGGTAGACCGACAGCGTCGACACCAGTGTCTTGCCTTCACCGGTCTTCATCTCGGAGATCTTGCCGCTGTGCTGAATGGCGCCGCCGATTAGCTGGACGTCGAAGTGGCGCTGCCCAAGGGTGCGTTTGGCGGCCTCGCGTACGGTCGCGAAGGCGTCCACCAGGACGTCGTCCAGAGACTCGCCCTCTTTCAGGCGGCCGCGCAGCCAATCCGTGCGGCCGCGCAGCTCGTCGTCCGAGAGCTTCTCGAGCGACGGCTCCAGCGCATTGATCTGATCAACCGTCGTCTGCAGCAGCTTCACCGTACGGGTATTGGCCGTGCCGAAGACCGACTTCAGTAGTTCGCTAAACCGATCCGATATTCCGTCGAACATGGAGATTCCAATGTGGCGGCGCGGCGGGAATACGCCAAGAATTTTTGAGCAATCCGGTCGATGGTGACATAAGCGTCCGACCGCAATCTGTCAACGACGCGGCGGGACAGAGGCGGTGTGGCGCCGCGATGATGGGCGGATGGACGCGGCGGGATGAACCGCATGCAATCCGGCCGCTTAGGGACGAGCATCCTGGGCGCCGGCAGCCGCGCGCGACAGGGCAGGCGGGACCCGTAAACTGTGACCTTGGCAACCTTGTGCTGAATCGCCACTTATGCTTTATGCCCTCGAATTGCGACCGATATTTGCGGCTGGACCGGACCAAGTTTCGAAAGGACAAATTCATGAAGCCCTCGATCGCGGCGGCGTTTTGTCTGATTTTGCTCGGCGCTATCGCCGCGGCGCCTGCGATGGCGCAAAAGCCGGCGGCCAAGGCGGCCAAGAAGTCCGCGAAAATCGTGGTCGCGCGGGTCGAGGGCAAGCCGATTTATCGCTATGAGGTCGTCCGGGCGTTCCAGAGCCTGCCGCCGAATTTTCGCAAGCGCGGCCTGCCCGCCGTGTATGAGGAGGTGCTGGAGACGCTGATCAAGCGCAAGATGATGACGATTTACGGGCGGCGCGAAAAATATCACAAGAACGCGGAAGTACGGCGCCGGCTGAAAGTCGCCGAGGATCAAATTATCCGGGAAGTCTACCTCGATAAATTGATCCGAAAATATCTTACCGAGGACCGGATCCGTGCCCATTACGATGAATTCGTGCGCCGCAATCCGCCCGCCGATGTGGTGCGGGCGCGACATGTTTTGTTGAGTTCGGAAGACAAGGCCAAGAGCATCACCAAACAGGCATTGGGCGGCAAGGATTTTGCCGAACTGGCAAAGGCAAATTCCGAAGGCCCGTCGGCCCCCCGGGGCGGCGATCTCGGCTATTTCGCCAAGGGCGAAATGGTTAAGCCGTTCTCGGACGCCGCCTTCAAACTGAAGAAGGGGGCCATTACCAAGAAGCCGGTGAAAACCAAATTCGGATGGCATATCATCAAGGTGGAGGATCGCCGCAAAAGGAAAGTTCCGCCGTACAAAAAAATCAAATCGCGCATGCGCCAGGAAGTCTGGGCCAAGCTTGGCGAGAATTTTTTGCAGCAATACCGTTCGCAGGCGAAGGTTGAGCGGTTCGCGTTCGACGGAAAGAAAAAATTGCCGAAGATGCCGGTAAGCACGGCTGTTACGCCGCCGAAACCCGGCAAAAAATAGGAGCGTCATGTTCAAGAAGTCGCCGCTGGCGCCGGCCAAGTTCCCGGAAATGCCGCCGGTCGCCGGTGTGCGTATTGCCGGCATGGCCGCGGGTCTCAAGGAGAGCGGCCGGCCCGATCTCTTCATGGCCGAGTTTGCGCCGGGCACCACGATTGCCGGCGTCTTTACCCGCTCCGCCTGCGCTTCCGCGCCTGTCGCCTGGTGCCGCAAGATTTTGCCGGGCGGCCGCGCGCGCGGGATCGTCGTGAACTCCGGCAACGCCAACGCCTTTACCGGCAAGGCGGGCGACAAGACGGTGGCGCATACGGTGCGCCGGGCGGCGGAGCTCTTGGGCTGCCGTCAAAAGGAGGTGTTTGTCGCCTCTACCGGCGTAATCGGCGAACCGGTGGCGCAGGACTACCTGTCGCGCAAGCTGGCGAAACTGCACAAGCGGCTGTCCATGGACGCCTGGCAGGATGCCAGCGCTGCGATCATGACGACCGACACTTTTCAAAAAGTGGCGTCGAGGACGGCGCTGATCGGCGACACCCGGGTCACCTTGACG
Source organism: Alphaproteobacteria bacterium (assembly GCA_029861675.1). The sequence goes on along the minus strand of JAOTYV010000403.1, from coordinate 1,277 downwards.
GGTATGGCGAAGGGCTCCGGCATGATCGCCCCCGACATGGCGACGATGCTGTCGTTCTTGTTTACCGATGCCAAAATTCCGGCAGCGGTGTTGCAGAAGCTGCTCAATCGCGCCAACAGCCGGTCTTTCAACTGCATCACCGTCGACAGCGATACCTCGACCAGCGATACCGCGTTGCTGGCCGCGACCGGACAGGCGCGCCATCCGGCCGTTTCGCCGCAGGGTGGTGGCCGGCTGCTGGCCGATTTTGCCCGGGCGCTGGAGGAACTGATGACGGATTTGGCGGTGCAGGTGGTGCGGGACGGCGAAGGCGCGCAGAAACTCGTCACGATCGACGTGACCGGCGCCGCGAGCCAGTCATCGGCGCGCCGGATCGGGCTGTCGATCGCCAACTCGCCGCTGGTCAAGACCGCAATTGCCGGATCGGATGCCAATTGGGGGCGCATCGTCATGGCGGTGGGGAAGGCGGGCGAAAAGGCCGACCGCGACCGATTGTCGATCGCGTTCGGCGGCGTGCCGATCACCCGCTTGGGCAAACGGGTCGCCGGCTACGACGAGGCAGTGGTCGAGAAGCATTTGCAGGGCCGCGACGTGGCGATCGCGGTCGATGTGGGCGTTGGCCGGGGCGCCGCGCGCGTTTGGACCTGCGACCTGACGCATGGCTATATCGAAATCAACGCGGACTATCGGACCTGATACGGCGATGACCGGGGCAACCGACGGCTGTTGGCAGGATCGCGAAGCACCGCCGGCGTTGCCGAGCGTCTTCGTCGCGGCGGCGGCTCTCGTCGATCCGGATGGGCGCGTGCTGCTTGCCCGCCGGCCCGAAGGCAAGTCGATGGCGGGGCTGTGGGAATTTCCCGGCGGCAAGGTGCATGAAGGGGAAACGCCGGAGCAGGCGCTGGTTCGGGAACTCACCGAGGAACTCGGCATCGATACGCGGGAAAGCTGTCTCGCCCCGGTGGCCTTTGCCAGCCACCGATACGCGGCGTTTCATCTGCTGATGCCGCTCTATGTCTGCCGCGTCTGGCATGGTACACCGGCGCCCCGCGAGGGCCAGGAATTGAGCTGGGTGCGGCCGATCCGGATGACCGACTACCCGATGCCGCCGGCCGATGGCCCGCTTGTCGCGGCGCTGCGCGACCTGCTTTAGGTCACCGACTCATAAGTTCGCAGCCAAATCCGCAATGAGGCGAGTTGGACGGATGCGAGGTAGTTGTCGTCTCTTTTGTCGTATCGTGTTGCGACAGCGCGGAAATGTTTGAGTTTGTTGAAGA
>JAOTYV010000402.1 GCA_029861675.1 Alphaproteobacteria bacterium | reverse complement strand
AGATATCCCCGTTCGGTGCCAGCTCGACGTCATGCGGCGACGACAGGCCCGTCATCTCATTGATGACCTTGCCCCGGTCGTACACCACGAGATTGCCCGACCAGGCCGCCCCGACATAGACCCGACCGTTGGGATGCACCAGAACACCCTCCGGCCCCCGGATTTTCGCCGAGAGTTCTCCGACCAGTTGTCCCTTGAGCCCCGCCATCTCATAAATCGTCACGCGCCCATTATGCGTGTCGGCGACATAGAGCCGGCCCTCTGCGTCGAAATCGACATCGTGCGTGCCGTCCTGATGATCCGAACCGAAATGTCCCACCATTTTCAAACTGTCGGCGTCGAGAATGGCCACCCGGTTGTTGCCGACATCGGAGACGAAGAGCCGTTTTCCGTCGGGCGACAGTTTGATGTCATGCGGGTTGGCGAGCGCCGCCGTGCTCGCGGTGACGAACTCCAGCCGGAATTGATCGGCCCAAACCGGATGTGCGAGCAGCACAAAGCTACAAACAAAACAGGTAAAGCAAGCTAGCCTCAGTGATTGGATCATCGTTTTCCCTCCAAATCCGCCGGTTCGAGACGACGGCCGGTTGCCCGATAATTACGCCAGCGGCTTTACAAAAAGCGCCGGGTCTTGGACGATTGCTCTAACCGCCCATCATGCGCGGTGCGCCCGACAGTTCAACAACCTTTAGAGGATCCTCCATGGCATCGCTCAGTCGAAAATTGGCCGCGTGGGTGGCCGAACTTTCCTTCGAGGACCTGCCCGCCGATGTGGTGGACCGGGCAAAGGGCCTGACCCTACACGGCCTCTCCTCCGCCTTGCTGGGCCATGACAAGCCGGAAGTGCGCGATGCGCTGCTGATGATGCAGGAAGAGGAAGAAGGCGGCGGCGGCGCGGCGACGGTGCTGGTCGACGGCGCCCGGCTCACACGCGCGGGCGCGGCCCTGGTAAACGCGGAAACCATGTTCGCCGGCGGCAAATGGGACACCTTCCGCATGCTGACCCATCCCGGCTGCGCGATCATTCCCGCGGCGCTGGTCGCCTCCGAAGGCGAGAACGCGTCGGGCCGCGACTACATCACCGGCCTGGTCGCCGGCTACGAAGTCATGGAACGCATGGCGGCAGACTTCATTCCGACCGTCATGGCGCGCGGATTTCACTCGGGACCCGTCTTCGGCATTTTCGGCGCGGCGGTGGCGGCGGCGAAGATCATGAAGCTCGACGCCGACCAGATCCATGGCGCCATCGCGCAATGCGTCAATCTGGCGAGCGGCAACCTCGAAGGCGGCCGGAGCGGCGGACGGTCGCTGCGCGAAGGCGGCGCGGTGCGCAACGCCCTGCTGGCGGTCGCCATGGCGCGTCATGGCGCGCCCGGCGGCGAGACCGTGCTGGAGGGCGACGCCGGCTTCTACCACGCCTACACCGGCAACAACGCCGGCAAGCTGACCTACAGCTTCACCGCCGACAACACCGCCAGCCTGGATAAGATCGCCGCCGGCCTGGGTGAGGACTGGATGTTCCTCGAGACGCTCTACCGCATCTATACGACGGCGGGATACAACATCGCCCATGTCGATGTGACCGCGGCGCTGTGCGCGGAACACGACATCGACCCGGCCAATGTCGAGCGCGTGGAAACGGTGGTCAACTGGCTCGAGACCGAATACCCGAGCCCGGCCTTCCCGTCGCGCGGCCGCGAAGCGGGTGTCGGCAGTTCGCACTACTACGCCGCCTATGGCGTGGTGAAGCGATCCTTCCCCCTCTTGAAAGACACCGACCGCGGCATCGGCGAGGCCGATCCGCCCGAGGTGCTGGAAATGATGAACCGGGTTACGCTCACGCCGTCGCACCGCCATCCGCTGTTCGGACCCAAGGTGACGATCCACCTGAAGGACGGCACCAGCGTCACCAAGGCGGGCACGGGCCGCGAATTCATCTGGGATTTCGACCATGAGGTGAGCCGGATTCGCGAAATCATCCCCGGCCTGCCCATCCCGCCCGCGCAATACGAGGATCTGATCGGCGCCTGCGCCGGGCTGGAAGACCTAGACGCGGCGGCCCGCACGCTGATCGACCTGACGGTGATTCCCGGGTAGCATTCGTCCATGAGTGTAGTGTCCCCAGACCGTTTCATGTTTGAACGGATTTAAGTGAAATGGTCTATCGCTTTTTTTTACGCAAATGCGACGTCGCGAACCGTTTCGGTTCGCTCGGGATTTGCCCTAGCAGGAGAGTGAGCCATGTCCCTTGAACTGGTTGAGACCGACGCCGCCCCGCAAACCATCGAGATCACGCCGCTCGCGCTGACCATCGGCGCCGAAATCGGCGGCGTCGACCTGACCCGGCCGTTGCCGGAGGCGCAGGTAAAGGAAATTTGGGCGGCTTTCCTCAAATGGAAAGTGGTGTTCTTCCGCGATCAGCATCTCGACCATGCGCAGCACGTCGCGTTCAGCCGCCAGTTCGGTGAAATGACGCCGGCGCATGCGGTCTATGGCGGCACCGACGCCGAATTTCCGGAAATCTACACGGTCGACCGCGACCGCACGAACAAGCGCTATGCGGGCGATTTCCTGTATACGCCCTGGTTCGGCTGGCACACCGATGTGACGCCGGCGATCAACCCGCCCGCCGCATCAATCCTGCGCGGCGATGTGATGCCGCCCTATGGCGGCGATACCCAATGGGCCGACATGGCCGCCGCGTATGCGGCGCTCTCGCCCACGATGCGCGACTTCATCGACGGCCTGCGCGGCATTCACCTGTATTCGGCCAACGCGGGGACCAACACGCGGAAAGAATATCGGGATCAGGTGGAGAAGAACCGGATCATCAGCGAGCATCCGCTGGTCCGGGTGCATCCGGAGACCGGCGACCGCGTGCTCTATGTCAGCCCGTCCTTCCTGCAATCGATCGTGGGACTGACGCCGACGGAAAGCACAGCCCTGCTGGCGATGCTGAAGGAGCATGCGGCGCGACCGGAATTCGCCGTCCGCTTCAAGTGGGAGGATGGCAGCATCGCGATGTGGGACAACCGCTCGACGACGCATCTTGGACCGAAGGACATCATCAACTCCCAGTTCCCCCGGGAAATTCACCGCACGACATTGATGGGCGACGTGCCGGTCGGCGTCGACGGCCGGAAATCGATCGCAATCGAGGGCGATCCGATCCGGCCCGTCTAGAGAAAATCCCGAACGAACCGAAACGGTTCGTGACGACGTATTTGCGTAAAATCAAAGAGATAGGCCATTACAATTGAATCGATTTGAACGAGAAATGGCCTAGTCCTGCCGCACTCAGTCGGTTATCGGCGCGCTGCCGACACGGGGATGCGGCCGCCCGCCATCCGCGACCGCCATGCAGAGCACGATTTCGTCCGGGCGCGGTGCGTCCGCGACCATGACCGATATCGTGTCGAAATGATCGAACGACCACGGATCATCCTTGTGGCCGAGCGGCAAATCGATTGGCGCGCCCGCCGCCGCGACCTTGGCGTTCGACGGGATCAATGCCTTGCCCCCGCCCA
>JAOTYV010000401.1 GCA_029861675.1 Alphaproteobacteria bacterium | reverse complement strand
CCCGGCCGATCAACTTTGCGTTTTAGGCTACTCGACGATGAACGGACATGCTATACTTTCATTCGTTAAGTATCCTGATGTCGCTTGAGTCGTTCGAAGAAATGACCGTTGCTTGGCGTTGGGTGGGTCAAATCCGATCCGTCGGGTTTATTAAATCCTAAGGGAATTTCTGTATATCGCAGGGGGTGGCTAGAGGATCCGTAACCATACGGGTACGCAACTATGCGTCGAATGCGAAATACGTTTATAGCCGTAACCATAGCCGGCGCACTCGCTGCGCCCGGACCGACCGCCATGGCGGCAGATTTGGTTACCATGCCAACCGCCGACCAGAAGCAGTATCAGGTCTATTTCGGCATCGGCGACGATTCCGGACCGGCCGCTGCCGGCAACTGGGGCGCGCTGCGTCTGAATGACGGTCGCCCGAGCAGCCTGTGGGATGGACTGCGCGGCGAAAGTTCGAGCCAGCTCAGCGGCGGCGGGTTGACCTATTTCACGCCGAGCATCTCCGGCTTGCGCATGGGCATCGGCGTTTCTTCCGATGCGATTGCCCGTCCGGCGACCAGGCTTCCGCTGGGTCCGCGACGGCAGCCCAATTCGGGTGCACCGCAGCACTGGCAGTTCGGCGGCTCGCTCGGCACGGCCGCGCTGCAGATCGGCGCCCAAATGGGGGATCATCTGGCGCCGGTATGTGACTCAGGAACAGCGTGCAACACCAACGACTTCTGGGATATCGGCGTCGCGATCCGGATCGGACCCGGCAGCCTTTCGGCCGCGTATCTGGCATCGCAGCCGCGCATTCCGCGCGCCGATGACATCGACCGGATCGACATCTTGTCACTCAATGCGGGTTATCAGGTGGCGCCGCGGGTTAATGTTTACGGCGGCATCGATTGGGTGGAAGTACGGCGCCCGGGTGACGCGACGGAGACGCCGCTCGACACCCGGTTCATGTTCGGCACCAGCCTGCGATTTTAAGAATCTCCCTGCAGATCCGGGACTGCGGCGGCCGGCGCGCGCCCGTGCCGCGCAAATGGTTTTGAGCCGGCCGCAGAAAGCGCTGGAAATTGCCCCCGCTTTTCCGGCATATAGGCGGTCATGATGTACCGCACCTTGCGACTCTTACCGGCCGTGTTGTCCGTTTTGGCGCTTGTCGCCTGTTCGGGTAATGGCGACAGCACCGCGCAGCCGACCGAAACCGTCACGCCCGGCGGAAGAAACGGCGGGCTGCTTGAGGATTTCTTCGGCAGTTCCGGATCCGGCGGCGGAACCAGCTCCAGCGGCATTGCCGTAAACAGTTTCCTGTGGCGCGCGTCGCTGGACACGATCTCTTTCCTGCCGCTGAATACGGCCGACCCCTTTGGCGGTGTTATCATCACCGATTGGTACAGCCCGCCGAAATCGCCGGATGAGCGGTTCAAGGTGACCGTCTATATCCTGGATCGCCAGCTGCGCGCGGATGGATTGCGCGTCGCCGTGTTCCGGCAAACGCGCGACACCAAATACGGCTGGGTCGAAGCCAAGGTCGATGAAAAAACCGGCCGGGGCCTTGAGAACGCAATCCTGAAACGAGCCCGGCAAATGCGCATTCGTGTCAAGGAACGCTGACGCCCGCGCGAAACACCGATGACGCCGCGGCCGACCCAAGCTGCCCTACACAAGTCACATCGAATGTCGCAAGAACCAAGCCGCTACAACATTAGAGAAACCGAAGCCAAGTGGCAGCGCATCTGGGAACAGCGGCGCAGCTTCGAGGCGCGCGAGGATGCCGCCCGCGAAAAATATTACGTCATGGAGATGTTCCCCTATCCGTCCGGCCGGATCCACATGGGCCATGTGCGGAACTATACGCTGGGCGATGTGGTCGCCCGGTATAAGCGCGCCCGCGGCTTCAACGTCCTGCATCCCATGGGATGGGATTCGTTCGGGCTGCCGGCGGAGAACGCGGCGATCGAGAACAAGGTCCCGCCCGCGAAATGGACCCGCGAGAATATCGCCGTCATGCGCGACCAGCTCAAATCCATGGGCTTGTCGATCGACTGGGCCCGCGAACTGTCGACCTGCGAGCCGGAATACTACAAGCACGGCCAGGCGATTTTCCTCGACTTCCTCGAGCAAGGCCTCGCCTATCGCCGCGAGTCATGGGTCAATTGGGACCCGGTCGAAAATTCCGTGCTGGCCAACGAACAGGTGATCGACGGCCGCGGATGGCGCACCGGCGCCATCGTGGAAAAGCGGCTGTTAAGCCAATGGTTCCTCAAGATCACCGAATATTCCGATGCGCTGCTGGATGGTCTGGGCGGGCTCGAGCGCTGGCCCGACAAGGTCCGCTTGATGCAGCGCAACTGGATCGGCCGGTCGGAAGGCGCGCGCGTGTTCTTCCCGCTCTCCGGCCGGGATGACCGGCTCGAGGTCTTCACCACGCGGCCGGACACCCTGTATGGCGCGTCGTTTTGTGCGGTCGCCGCCAACCATCCGCTGGCGCAGGAACTGGCGCAGTCCGATCCGGACTTGGCCGCTTTCATCGCCGAATGCAATCGCATGAGCACCAGCGAGGAGGCCATCGAGACGGCCGAGAAGCAGGGCTACCGAACCAATTTGACCGCGGCGCATCCGTTTATCGCCGGCGGCGAATTGCCGGTTTATGTGGCGAATTTCGTGCTGATGGACTATGGCACCGGCGCGATTTTCGGCTGCCCCGCCCATGATCAACGCGATCTGGATTTTGCCCGCAAATATGGCCTCGACGTGACCCCGGTGGTCGCGCCGCGCGGCGCCGACCCCGCGACCTTCGCGGTCGGCGACACCGCCTTCGTCGACGACGGCGTCTTGATCAATTCCGGCTTCCTCGATGGGCTCGACGTCGCCAAGGCGAAACGGGCGGCGATCGATAAATTGTCGGCCCAGGACGATGGCGCGCTGGCAATCACTTACCGGCTGCGGGACTGGGGCATTTCGCGGCAGCGCTATTGGGGGTGCCCGATACCGGTCATTCATTGCCCGGACTGCGGCGCTGTCCCGGTGCCGCGCGGCGACCTGCCGGTGCATCTGCCCGACGATGTGAGTTTCGACACGCCGGGAAATCCGCTGGCGCATCATCCCACCTGGAAGCATGTGGACTGTCCGCGCTGCAGCGGCGCGGCGGAACGGGAGACCGATACCTGCGACACGTTTTTCGATTCGTCCTGGTACTTCATGCGCTATTGCTCGCCGGGCGCGGCGGACACGATCTTCGAGCGCGCCGCGGCGGATTATTGGATGCCGGTCGATCAATATATCGGCGGCGTCGAGCACGCGGTGCTGCATCTGCTCTATTCCCGGTTTTTCACCCGCGCCCTGAAACACTGCGGCCATATAAGCGTCGACGAGCCCTTCGACGGCCTGTTCACCCAGGGCATGGTTTGCCACGAAACCTATCGCGACGCCGGCGGCAACTGGCTCTTCCCCGAACAGATCAGCGACGGCGCGGACGGTGCGGCGGTCGAGTCGGCGACGGGCAAGCCCGTGCAGCGCGGGCGGTCGGAAAAGATGAGCA
>JAOTYV010000400.1 GCA_029861675.1 Alphaproteobacteria bacterium | reverse complement strand
GAAATCCGCGCCCAAGTATCGTCGCTAATGACAAATCGATCCGTGTTCATGCAAACTCCCCTCAAAAGGAAGCTTGAATCACATTTCAGAGTCTGTGTGAATCCATTAAATGTCCACAGACCCTAGCAGGCTGCTGAAAAACACGCTCAGCGGGGGTTGCCCGCATCCTTCGTCGAGCTCAGGATGAGGTCAACCCTTTGGAAACATTTAGCCTCACCCTGAGCTTCCTCATCCCGAGCCTGTCGAGGGACGAAGGGTGCGGCTGCGAACGAGACGTTTTTCAACAGCCTGCTGGCGCAAATCCCGAGCGAACCGAAACGGTTCGCGACGGCGTATTTGCGTAAAAACATAGAGATCGGCCATTTCACTTGAGTCTATTTGAACAAGAAATGGTCTAGGCCGCCGCATCGTCGGATGGTGCTGCCTGCAGTCCCGAAATTTCTCTGAATCCCGCTTGAGGATCTGATGTGCCGTGGCGCCGAAGGAGGGTCCGCCAGTGCGGATTCGTGCCGATATTTGCTTCGGCGACCGTATGGTTAAGTCCAATTAACCATACTTTCAAAACATGGCATTCCGAAAACGTAATAAAATCAAAATAATACTAAAGTATTAGATCAATATAACTAGATAAAAATCGAACTATTACATTGATTTATGTAAAATTTGTTGTAATACTTTAGTGGGGAGTAGTCTCGAAGGGATGCCCTCGGAAGGGGTGGAACGGCAATGTCAGTATCGAGGACAGGAAATCCGGAAAGCGATCGGGAGGCCCGGTTTGGGGCTGCCGGCGGCGCGTCCGATACGTCCTCCCGGGTGACGCTGCCGGCCGGTGATGGCGGTCCGGTCGTGGTCCCCGATGAAGCATTATTGCGTGACGGCGAATTTCTGCGCCAGGGCGGCGACCTCGTGATCCGCGGCAGCGACGGCGCGGAGGTGGTTGTTCAAGGATATTTCGCGGCCGGGACCCGGCCGGATCTGACGACGCCCGGGGGCGATGTTGCCCTGAGCCCGGGTCTCGTGGACTCCTTCCTGTCGGCGATGGCGCCGGGCCAATACGCCCAGACGGCGGGGCCGGCCCAATCGCCGATCGGCCAGGTCGACGAACTCAAGGGCGAGGCCTTTGCGGTGCGCGCCGACGGCACGCGGGTGCAGCTCGCGACAGGCGACCCGGTCTTCGAGGGCGACATCGTCGAGACCGGCGGCGGGACCAGCGCGATCCGGATGGTGTTCGTGGACAAGACGATGTTCGCGCTTGGATCGGACGCGCGGCTGGCGCTGGACGAGCTGGTGTTCGATCCGTCGCAATCGAGCGGATCGTCGCAATTCTCGATCCTCAAGGGCGTCTTCATCTTTTCGAGCGGCCAGATCGCGAAGACCAACAATACCGAGATGACGGTGATCACGCCGGTGGCGTCGATCGGCATCCGGGGCACGGAGGTGGCGGGTCGTGTCGACGGGGTGAACAGCCAGTTCACGCTGATCGACGGGGCGATCGAGGTGACGACGCAGGCGGGCAGCGTGACGCTGGACGGCGCCGGTGAAACGACGCTGGTGGCGGGGATCGATGCGGTTCCGAGCGCGCCTTTCGTGTTGTCGGCGGCGGAATACGGCGTGGCCTATGGGGGCATAACCGGCATCGCGCCGGACTATTTCACTGCCCTCGCAAAAGAGATATCGGATTCCGTCGATCTCCAGCTTGCGGCGGACGTGACTTTCGAGGGCGTATTGGTCACTGGTACGGGTGACGCCACCGATGGTGGAATCAGCCCGTACCGGACCGAAACGGCGGGCGAAGAAACTTTCTCCAACCCCTATCTGGCACCCGAACCATACGAGATGACCGAAATCTTATTCGAGAGCGGGAACACGGAGTCTCCACCGGAGTCGTCGGATACGACGGCGATCGATACAACCACGCTTTCGACCGATACAGTAATTACGCCTATCACCAGCGCCGGGAGCGGTTCGAGCAGCGTAAGCCCGCCCCCGCCGCCGGCCGTCCATCAGATCAAGCTGACGGTTTCCGATACGGCGAGTAACGATCTGAATCAGGATTTATCCGACAGTTACGTGTTGCCCGATTTGGGCCCCAATAGCGCGACGGTGATCTATGGCGCCGAGATGGATATTGTCGGCGTCGATGCGACCACGGCGGTTCAGGTGGTTCGCGATGCGTCGGGTGATGCCGGCGTGGCGCTGCTGTCGCCATGGAATTCGCTCAAGAATGTGCGCGCCGATAGTAATAGCGGTGCCGATCTGGTCGCGTTCAATTTCGTAGACACGGACGTCTTTTTCGGCGATGGCGGCAACAGCAACATCACACTGGTTAGCGTCAAGCGCGGCACAATTAGAACCGGCAATGGCGACGATGTCGTCGACATCGACGTGGCGACCGGCATCTTACAAGGTCCTGGCAATTTCGATGTCGCTACCGGCGCCGGCGACGATACGGTGGTGTTTGGCGGTAGCCTCGCGGGAGCGAGCATGCTGGCATTGGACGGCGGGGCCGGCACCGACACGCTCAAAATTGTCGCGCCGATCCAAAAATTCGATTTGAATACCACGTCCTTCGCCAAGATGGCCGCCCTCGAACGGGTCGACCTGGCCGCCGCCGATAACGCTGTGTTCAGCCTCGACTCGGTACTTGTTGCGGCGATGACCGATGGCGTCAATGCATTGGTTGGTACGAGCGAAACGCTCGTGATCGATGGCGGCGTGGACGATAAAGTCGATCTCATGGGCGAGGTCTGGAACAAGGTCGACGTCGCCGATATCGATGGCACCGGGTATACGATTTACGAACATGGTTCCGGCGTGCGCATTGCCGCCGCCGATGATATTGCCGTCGCCTAGCCGGCGCGGCCCGCGGAACATTCAGGTTCGGCCTGGTCGGAGACCGGAACCGGCGACATCGATGGCGAGAGTTACACAATCTACAAATATGCTGTCGACGGCATTCGGATTGCGCTTGATGACGACGTGGTGATTGTATAGCGCCAGGGCAGGCATATCGAAGGAAAGGTTAATCAGCGAGATTCTCACCAATTTGGCGGGTCGAAATTTCGATGTTATCGGAGTTATTATTAACCATGGCAGGTATGAAACCTAAATGATTGTTTGAATTATTTAGAAAACTATCATTTATTCATTAACCATGACAATAATTACTTCTTTGTATTGATCTTGTATTGCGATAATACTCATCTTAAGGGTTAGTCTGTTTGGGCTACTCAGGATGGGGGCTACCGTCGCAATGTCGTTATCGAGGACAGGAAATCCGGAAGTGCTGCGGGAGGGCCGGTTTGGGGCTGCCGACGGCGCGTCCGATACGTTCTCCCGGGTGACGCTGCCGGCCGGTGATGGCGGTCCGGTCGTGATCCCCGATGAAGCATTATTGCGTGACGGCGAATTCCTGCGCCAGGGCGGCGACCTCGTGATCCGCGGCAGCGACGGCGCGGAGGTGGTCGTTCAAGGATATTTCGCGGCCGGGACCCGGCCGGATCTGACGACGCCCGGGGGCGATGTTGCCCTGAGCCCG
>JAOTYV010000399.1 GCA_029861675.1 Alphaproteobacteria bacterium | reverse complement strand
AACGAAAATACCGACCAGGAGCGCGGTCAACGCGGTGATGGCGCCGGCCTCGACGACCCCGGCGACGCCGCCGACGACGGAGCCGACCAGGACGATCGGAATCAGGAAGGCGAAGGACGCCTTGAGTGCTGAATTACCCAGTGCCGACCAGGTGAACGGTTCCTCGCTGCGTTCGAAATTGTTGCGCACGGCCATGATGTAGTTGATCAGCATCAGCAGGGCCCCGATCATGATCCCGGGTATGATCCCGCCCGCGAACAGCGCGCCGACCGAAATGCCGCCCGCATTGGCCAGGATCACCATGGCGATGCTGGGCGGGATGATGCCGCCGATCGTCGCGCTCACCGCGGTAATGCCGGCGGAAAAGGCGGCCGGATATCCGGCGCGTTTCATTGCCGGGATCAACAGCGAACCGACGGTCGCCGTATCGGCCACCACCGAGCCGTTCATGCCGGCGAAGAACATGCTCACCAGGACGTTGACCTGCGCCATGCTGCCGCGCATGCGCCCGATGATGCGCCGGCTGAATTCGACCAGGCGATCGGTGATCGTCGCGCTGGTCATCAATTCGCCGGTCAGCATGAAGAAGGGAATGGCGGTCAGCGGCAGGCTGTTGATCGCCTCGAACATTTGATTGGGAATGAGATTCAGCGGCACCGAATCGGTGATGAAGACATAGACGGTGGGCAGGAGGATAAGGGTGAAACCGATCGGCGCGCCAAGCAGAATCAGGACGACCAAAAGCGCCAGCAGAATGATGCTTTCCATCTAGGAACGACCCCCCTTGCGCAGCCTTTTGGCACGTTGCGTCGGATAATCGGGCTGCTTGGCTAAGTTTTCGTTTGTGAATTCCCGAGCCGGACGCAGACAACGCGATCGTCTCAATCGGCAGGGGGTATGCGGCTATCGATCTCCCGGAAGTAAATTTGTTGGCAATGCCTCCAATTGTACAGACAAGTGACAATTGCGCTACCCTACGGCCGGTAAGGCGGCAGTCGGGATTCGCGCGGGCATGAAATTCGGCACCTTTCATCTGATGGAACGTCCCTTTTCAAAGGGCGAAGTCCAGGTAATTCACGAACATCTGGAACAAATGAAGTTGGCGGATCGCACCGGGTTCGATGCGGTCTGGCTGACCGAGCATCACTTCTCGTCCGTGCCCTATGTTCCCGACGTCATGGGCGAATACGGTCTCAGCACGTCGCCTTTTGCGCTTGCCTGCGCCGTCGCACAGGTGACCGAGCGGGTGCGCATCGGAACGGCGGTGAAGGTGCTGCCGCTCGAACACCCGATCCGCACCGCCGAGGACATCACCTTTGCCGATATCTTGAGCAATGGCCGCATCGATGTGGGCGTCGGCACCGGCTACCGCAAATACGAATTCGAAGGCCTCGGTGTTGCGGTCGAGGAAAAGGTCGAGCGGTTCAAGGAAGCGCTGGAGATCATGGTCGGCGCCTGGACCACCGACGAATTTTCCTATGAGGGTAAATTCTGGCAAGTGCCGCGGTTGACCCTGGTGCCGCGGCCGATCCAGAAACCCCATCCGCCGGTATGGATCGCAACCCGCCTCGGCACCCGCGAGATCATCGATTTCGCGGTGTCGGGCGGCTATCGGTTGTTGTCGGCCTGGGCGCCGCCCGAGGAGTTGCGCGTGGCCAGCGACCTCATTCGCGAAGTGCAGGCCGAACAGGGGCGCGGCGGAGAGGGTTTTTATTTTCCCTGCATTCGTCACGTCTTTGTGGCGGAAAGCGATGCGGACGCGAAGCGCCTCGGAACCGAATATATCGAGTACTACATGAAATCGACTGCATTGTTCCGCCCCATCGGCGAGCACGAGCGCGAGCAGATGGTGTTCGGCGGCGTCGAGACCTGTATCGAAAAACTGCGCCGGCTGCGCGCCGAGGGCGGCGTCAATTACGTGCTCTGCTGGATGAATTTCGGCGGCATGCCGCACGACATGGTGAGCCGGTCGATGCAATTGTTCGCCGATGCGGTCATGCCGGCATTGCGCGACGATGTGGCGAGCAGCGCCGCGGAATAACACGAAAATCCGACATCGGCTGATTTCGAGGGAGGGGCGCGCATGAAATTTGGCGTAATGATACGCGGCCAATGCTGGCTGGATGACGACATGCCGGCGTATTTCCAGGATGCGATGGAACAGGCGCGGCTGGCGCAGTCGCTGGGCTTCTCCTCGATCGCCAAGGGGTCGCATTACAGCGTGCGGCCGTTGCAGGATCTGCAGCAGTTGATTTTCCTGACGCGGGTGATGACCGAAGCGCCGGACCTTCAGCTTATCGCCGGCGTGGTGCTGGTGCCGCTGCACAAGCCGCTCGACCTGGCCGAACAGCTCGCGACCATCGACGTGATGTCGGGCGGGCGGCTCGTCTTTGGGGCGGGACTGGGCTACCGCGAGGTGGAATTCAAGGCGTTCGGTACCGATCAAAAAGACCGGGTCCGGCGGATGGAGGAAAACCTGATCGCGATCAAGCGGCTGTGGACCGAGGACACGGTGGACATGGTCGGCTCGCATTTCGAGCTGGCTGGCGCGGCGTGTTCGACCAAGCCGGTGCAGCGCCCGCATCCACCGATCTGGATCGGTGCCAATGCCGACGCTGCGATCCGGCGGGCGGCCCGGCTCGGCGATTGCTGGTTCATCAACCCGCATCAGCAATTCGGCACCATCAACCGTCAACTCGATGTCTACAAAGCGGCGCTCGACGATGCGGGCAAGCCGATGCCCGAGGGGCTGCCGGCGATGCGCGAGGTGTTCGTTGCCGACAGCCGGGAACAGGCGGTCGAGCGCTGCAAGCCGTATCTCGAGGCGCGATACCGTGTCTATCAGAGTTGGGAACAGGACAAGGCCATGCCGGCGGACGACAACAGCCTGGATCTCGATTTCGACGACCTGATCGACGGCCGCTTCATCATCGGGTCTCCCGACGAAGTCGTCGAACAAATCGTCGAGCATGCACGGGTCGCCCATGTGAACCATCTGGTGATGGGGCTGCACTGGCCCGGAATGCCGCAGGCCATGGCGCTCGAAACCATGCACCGTATTGCCGAGGAGGTCATGCCGCGGGTGCGCGAAGCCCTGTAGCAGAGTTCTGAGTCATATTTCGCGCAACGCCTCGCCCTTCGTCAGGTTCAGGGTGAGGCTAAATGTTTCCAACGGGTTGACCTCATCCTGAGCTTGACGAAGGATGCGGCAAACCCCCGCTGAGCGTGTTTTTCAGCAGCCTGCTAGTCCACGCGCAAGAGATCCATCAGTGTCCGCGTATCAGGTAAATTCTCAAGGTCGCCGATCGCGCCGAGCACCGCGTCACGGCGCTCCGGCGGCAGCACGCCGTCGGCGCATTCCCGGTATTTGTCGGCGATATCGTCCCACGTGGCCGGATCCTCGGACCAGCCGCGTGCATAGGAGCGGGCATTCTTCAGCATGCGACCGTCCTTGAGACGGAAGGTCACGCGGGTCTCGGCCCAGTTCACTCCATCGACGCCCCACTGGCCCCGGTGATGGGAAAAGTCGTCGGGTACCGACACATGCACCC
>JAOTYV010000398.1 GCA_029861675.1 Alphaproteobacteria bacterium | reverse complement strand
CGGCTATACCATGCCGCTGTGGTCGATCCTGGCGGCGCGGATCATGGTGGGCGACCCGATCACGCCGGCCAAGATCGTGGGGTTGCTGTTCGGCATGGCCGCGGTCGGGGTTCTGATCGGCGACGACCTGCTGCGGCTCGGTCAGGCGCCGCTCGGTGTCCTTGCCGTGCTGGCGGCGGCCGCCAGTTGGGGCATCGGCACGGTCATCCAGAAACGCCGGTGGCGGACACCGGTGCTGACCCTGATCGCGTGGCAGTTGCTGATCGGCGGCACGCCGATGGTCCTGCTCGCGATTCCCTACGACTCGGCGCCGTTCGAGCGGCTGACCGGCGCGGGTGTGGCGTCGCTGCTGTATGTGCTGTTGATCGCCTGCCTGTTCGGCTACTGGGCCTGGTTCAACATCGTCGAGCGCGTGCCGATGGCGGTCGCCTCGCTCGCGGTCCTGCCGGTCCCGCTGATCGGGGTGGTGACCAGCGCGCTGCTGCTGAACGAGGCCGTGGGCTGGCCCGAGGTCGGCGCGCTGATCCTGATAACCGCGTCGATGGCGACGGTCATGCCCCTGCCCCGCCCGAAATTCCGGCCGCGCTAATCCAGTTCGCCGCGCACCGCCCCCATCAGGTTATCGTAGAGCCGCCGCGCGGCCGCGTTGAGGCTGAATAAGACCTTCGCCAATTCGGCCTCGAATTGCGCCAGTCCCCCTACGCCCATCTCGCGCTCGAGCGCTTCCGCATAGGCCGGCACGCCGCCCCATTCCCGCACCGTGGCCGCGGTCGCTTCGACGTGAAACTGCAGGCCATAGGCCCGTTCGCCGACCCGGATCGCCTGGACCGGACAGAGCGGCGATTGCGCCAGAACCACCGCGCCCGGCGGCGGCTCCACGACTTCGGAGCCGTGCCACTGCAGCGACAGGGGCACCGCCGGGAAGCGTTTGAACAGCGGGTCGGCGCGTCCCGCCCCGGTCAGGCTTACCGGCATCACGCCGATCTCGGGCTGCGCCGACGGCGCGACCTTTCCGCCCAGCGAAGCGGCCAGGAGCTGATGGCCGAGGCAAATGCCGAGGAAGGGCTTCCCCGTCGCCACCCATTCGGCGATCGCCGCCTTTTCGGCGGCCAGCCAGGGATACGCATCCTCTTCCCACACGTCCATCGGGCCGCCCATGACCCAGAGCATGTCATATCCGTCGAAGGGCGGGATCGGCGCGCCGGCATCCAGCGCGACCGCGTCCCAGGCGAAGCCGTCTTCCGCCAGGAAATCGCGGAAGATGCCCGGGTGTTCGACGTCGATGTGTTGCAGGACCAGAATACGCATGGTGTTCGCGCAGCATAGCAAGCCGCACGGGCGACCGGGCAACAAAAAAGGCCGCCATTTTCATGCCATGGCGGCCTGTCGACTTCGCTTGCGGGTCGATCTAGAGCGGCGGACCGCCATAGGCGCCCGGGCTGCCCCAGAACCGTTCGAGCCGGCGCAACACCGTATTCGCGGATTGCAGCTCCGTCCCGTTCATCGCGTCAGTGCCCATCACATCGGCATGACGGCGGAACATCTCGTCCATGCTGTTCCACAGCGACAGCCCCTTATCGGACGCGCGCACGCGCACCGACCGCTTGTCGTGGGTCGAGCGTTCCTGGACCAGATACTCGTTCTCCACCATCTTGCGAACGTTATAGGACACGTTCGAACCAAGGTAATAGCCGCGGTTCGTCAGCTCGCCGACGGTCAGCTCGTCCTTGCCGATGTTATAGAGAATAAGGGCTTGAATATTGTTGATATCCTGAACGCCGAGCCGGTCGAGTTCGCCCTTGACGACCTCGAGGAATTGGCGATGCAGTCGCTCAATCAAATTGATCGAGTTCAAATAATCATTAATCACTGGCCTGTCTCGCGATACCTGTTTTTGATGGCCGCCATAATAAAAGACGGCATGACGGATATAGTTAATTTTCGCAACAAACCAAGTTTTAAGCGTATAATCCTAACAAATACTTAAAACTATCCGCTAATTTTCCCTTCCCCCCGAAGCAGCCTGATGATCCCGGAAAAGTCGCCCGGGTCGCCGCCGGACCGCGACATCAATCCGTATAGCGCGGCCGCCGCCGCACCCAGCGGCGTGGCCACGCCGAAATCCTGCGCCGCCGCCTGGCTCAGTTTCATGTCCTTGAGCATCATCGCCGTGGTGAACCCCGCCTGATAGTCCCGGTTGGCCGGCGACGCCGGCACGGGACCCGGCACCGGACAGTAGCTGGTCAGGGCCCAGCATTGCCCCGACGCCGTGCTGGCGACGTCGAACAGCTTCTGGGCGTCGAGCCCGAGCTTCTCGGCCAGCAGGAACCCTTCGCAGACCGAGATCATCTGGATGCCGAGCATCATGTTGTTGCACATCTTCGCGGCCTGCCCGTTGCCCGGCCCGCCGGCATGGATGATGTTCTTGCCCATCGCGTCCAGGATCGGCTGCGCACGCTTAAACGCCGCGTCGGGTCCGCCGACCATGATCGTCAGCGTCGCCGCCTCCGCGCCGCCGACCCCGCCCGAGACCGGCCCGTCGATCATGTCGTGGCCCGCCTCCTGCGCCGCCGCGCTGACCGCCCGGCTGGTCTCCACATCGGCGGTGGTGCAGTCGATCAGCAGCGTGCCCTTGGCCGCGCTCTCGATCACCTTGCCGGCGCCGAGATAGACGTCGCGCACCTGCGGGCCGGCGGGCAGCATCGTGATCACCCCATCGACCCCGGTCGCGGCCGCCTCGACGCTTTCCGCCTTGGCCGCGCCGGCGGCGACGGCCGCATCGACCAACGCATCGGCGAGATCGAAAACCTTCAGCGTGTGTCCCGCTTTCAGAAGGTTCCGGGCCATCGGGCCTCCCATATTGCCGAGGCCTATGAATCCGATTGCGCTCATGATGACTCTCCCTGATTTTGGTGCCCGCATGCGTGCAATATCTTAACCGCGCGCACGGTCAGCGGCAGGTTACCTCCGCTTCGCCAAGCAGCGCAAAGCATTCGACATCCGGTCCGGCAATTGCGGAATGCAATCTTATTCGATCAGATGGTATTTCGTATTACAGGAGCTCAATGTTCCCCATGGCCTATGACGAAATTCTCACCCGCCGGTTCCGGGACGCGCTCGACGATACAAGCGCCGTCACGGAAAAGAAGATGATGGGCGGTGTCTGTTTCCTGCTGAACGGAAACATGATCGGCGGCGCCGACCGCACCAAATCCGGCGACGGCCGGTTCATGTTCCGGGTCGGCAAGGACAACGAGGCCGAAGCGCTGTCCCGGAAAGGCGCCACGGTCATGGAACAGGGCGGCCGGCGCATGGGCGGGCTGATCTTCGTGGATGAAAAGGCGTGCGACGACGAAGCGCTGAAAAGCTGGGTCGAACTCGCCTTGAGTTTCGTCTCCACCCTGCCGCCGAAATAACGCACCGGGCGATCGGCCCCTTGCCCCGACCGGCACCGTGCGCGAAAATCGAGGTGCGCTCGGCGAGTCCTCAGTCTGCCGAGGCGCAGGGAGACGCCCATGTCCGACCTAAAAGTCCGATCCAGCGGCGATGCCAT
>JAOTYV010000397.1 GCA_029861675.1 Alphaproteobacteria bacterium | reverse complement strand
AAGCTTTTTCGGTCTAACACATATCAGCAGAGGGCGGGAGCACGATGGCAGCATATCTGATCGCGCAAATTTCGATCCACGATCTGGAAACATTCAAAAAGTATCAGGCGGAAGTCCCGGCGACGATTGCCAAGCACGGCGGCAAGTACCTGGTGCGCGGCGGCGACGTGACGCCGACGGAGGGCAACTGGCAGCCGGACCGCGTGGTGGTGCTGGAATTCCCGGACATGGCGACCCTGAAGACCTGGTACAATTCCGAAGACTACCAAGCGATCATCGGCTTCCGCACCGACGCCGCCGAAGGCGACATGATTTTCGTGGAGGGGGTGTAGGGTTAAATCGGCGAGCGCGCTAGTGCGCCACGCCTTTGTCGAACAGCGGCACGCGACGATCGCGCATCACGAGGATCAGTAGCGCGCCGGCCGCGAAGCCGCCGATATGCGCCCACCACGCGACCTGTCCGCCGATTTCGAACAGGACGCTGAACACCTGCAGCCCGATCCATACCGCCAGCACGAAAT
Organism: Alphaproteobacteria bacterium; assembly: GCA_029861675.1. Next base: position 3,052 of record JAOTYV010000397.1, on the reverse strand, counting down.
ACGCCGGCAGGTAGAGCGGGATCCACTTGAGCGCCAGCACCAGGATCTTCACCTTCGGGTGCAGCATGATATAGGCGCCCATCACGCCGGCGACGGCGCCGCTCGCCCCCACCGTTGGGATCTTCACGTCCGGCAGCATCGCCGCATGGGCGGCGCCGCCCGCCGCGCCGCAGACGAGGAAGAACAGCAGAAACTTAAAGTGCCCCATCGAATCCTCGATGTTGTCGCCGAACACCCACAGGAACAGCATGTTGCCCATCAGGTGCCAGAGGTCGCCGTGCAGGAACAGCGACGTCAGCAAGGTCATCTTGGCCGGAATGGGCGCCAGCGCCGGGTCGAGCTGGTTCGATCCCAGTAGCACCGAGGGAATCATGCCGTAAACCAGCGCCGCCCGCTCCGCCAGCAACGGCGGCAGGTTGATCTGCCATAGAAAGACCAGGATGCAGACCGCCAGCACGGCAAAGGTCATGAATTGAAAGGGAATGATGCGAAGCGGGTTGCGGTCGTAGAGCGGCAGCAGCATCGGCCTTGCGTCCTTCCCGCGGCCGCTCAGGCGACCGCCGTGGCCTCCCCGGAATCGCGCGGGAGCTTGTCGCGGCCCCAGTTGATCAGGCCACCCGCGAGCAGGATATCGACCTGGCGCGGCGACAATCCGTGCCGGGTCGCGATCGTGAGCCCCTTTCCCTCGACCGTCAGCGCGATTTCTCCGTCCTGCCGCACGGCGCCGTGCGGATCGTCGAGCCGAATCACGTCGTCCTGCCCGATCCGGTCGTAATCCGCCGGATCGACGAAAGTCAGCGGCAGCATTCCCGCATTGATCACGTTCTGCCAGAAGATGCGTGCAAAGCTCTTGGCCAGCACGATCCGCGCGCCGAGATATTGCGGACACAGCACCGCGTGCACCCGGCTCGACCCCTGGCCGAAATTATCGCCGCCCAGGATTACGTGGCCAGTGGTGTCCTTCACCGCCATGGCGCGCGCCGCATATCCTTCGTCGTCGCGCATGAAGGTGAATTCCGCGGTCTTCTGCACGTTACTGCGATAGGGCAGCACCTGCGGCCCCGCCGGCGCGATGGCATCGGTCGAAACATCGTCGCCGGTCTTGATCAGGATCGGCGCCGCCACCCGCGCCGGATAGGGATCGATCGACGGCAGCGACGCGGTGTGCGAGCCCTTCTCGATCACCACCTTGCGCGCGTCTTCCAGCGGCAGCGGCGGCAGCAGGGATTTATCGAGCCGGATCGGGTCCTGCGGCGGCCGCACGTCCGGGTAGGGCATGCCGAGGTCGCGCGGGTCGGTGATGACGCCGGTCAGTGCCGCCGCCGCGGCGGTTTCCGGGCTGCACAGGAAGACGCGGTCCTCCTTGACGCCGGACCGGCCGGGAAAATTGCGCGGCGTGGTGCGCAGCGAATTCTTGCCCGCCGCCGGCGCCTGCCCCATTCCGTGGCAGCCGTTGCAGCCCGCCTGATGCAGCCGCGCGCCCGCCTCTATGAAATTTCCGAGCAAACCCTCGTTCATCAGATTGGCCAGCATCTCGCGCGAACTCGGGTTGATGTCGAAGGAAACGCCGGGCGCGGTCTGCCGGCCCGCGACCATCATCGCGGCGACTGCGAAGTCGCGATATCCCGGATTGGCGGAGGACCCGATATAGGCTTGATAGACCGGCTCGCCCGCCACCTCGCGCACCGGGACGACATTGCCCGGGCTCGACGGCTTGGCGATCAACGGTTCCAGCGACGACAGATCGATCTCTTCGTGATCGTCATAGGTCGCGCCTTCATCCGCCAAGATTTCGGTCCAGTCGCCCGCACGGCCGACCTGCTCGAGGAAATCCCGCGTCGCACCGTCGGATGGAAAGACGCTCGTGGTAGCCCCCAGTTCCGCGCCCATATTGGCGATGACATGGCGATCCATCGCACTCAGGCAGTCCAGCCCCGGCCCGTAATACTCGATCACCCGGCCGAGCCCGCCCTTGACGCCGTGGCGGCGCAGCATCTCCAGGATCACGTCCTTGGCGCTGACCCAATCCGGCAGCCGCCCGGTCAGCCGGACGCCCCAGACCCGGGGCATGCGGATGTAGACCAGCATGCCTGCCAGCGACATCGCCACCTCGATGCTGCCGGTGCCCATACCGAACATGCCAAGCGACCCGGCGGCGCAGCTATGGCTGTCCGATCCCAGCAGCAGCGTGCCGGGCCTGCCGAGCCGTTCCATCTGCACCGGATGGCTGATGCCGTTACCGGGCGGGCTATAATACATCCCGAAGCGGGCGCAGGCGGTGCGGAGGAAATGATGATCGTCCGCGGCCTTGGTGTCCGTCTGCAGCAGATTGTGGTCGACATACTGGCACGCCACCTCGGTGCGGACGCGGTCGACCTCCATTGCCTCCAGCGCCAACATGCTGAGCGTGCCCAACGCGTCCTGCAACAGTCCCTGGTCGACCCGCAGGCCGATTTCCTCACCCGGCGTCATCTCGCCGGAAACCAGATGCGCCTCGATCAGCTTCTCGGCGACGTTCAATGCGGATTTCCGTGTCATTCGGTTCTTGAAACTCCCGATTTTACCGATGCCAACCGGTATGGATTCCCTTTGCTATAGTTAGACATACGGGCCGCTGGCTCAAGCATCGATACACCGGCCCCGGCTGAACACCACTGCAGGAGATCCATCATGCTGCCATCGCTCGACCGCTTCCCGTATTCGCCGATCCGCGCCCGCGCCGATTTCAGTTGGCCGGAGGGCAAACGAGTCGCCGTGCATGTCGCCATCAACCTGGAACACTTCATTTTCGGCGGCGGCGGAGTCAATCTGGACCGCGAGACGGCGCCGCCCAATCACCGCAGCTATCTCTGGCGGGAATACGGCAACCGGGTCGGCATCTGGCGCCTGCTCGACCTGTTCGACGAGATGGAGATTCCCATGGGCGTGATCGCCAACAGCGCCATCTACGAACACTGCCCGGACGTGATGGCGGCCTTCCGCGCGCGCGGCGACGAGGTCATCGGCCATGGCCGGACCAACTCCAAGCCGCAATCGGAAATGGCCGAGGATG
>JAOTYV010000112.1 GCA_029861675.1 Alphaproteobacteria bacterium | reverse complement strand
GGCGGGAAAGCAGGCCATCCGACGATGGCCCAGTAACAAACGATAAAACCCATCGGGATCGCTGCCGCCGCGATCCTGGGACCAATGGTCTTGCCCGATCCAAAGCCGAGCAATCCCGACAGGATTGCGGAAATCAAAAGTGGTAAAATCACACTTTGGATCAGTGGATCCGCCAACCACTGGCTCACGCCGATGCTCCCATTGTGGGGTTCCCGAGTAGTGCCTCGCGCAATCCTAACGCGCGGGTGCCGCCACGGGACTCAAATAACCGTGATTAGAAATGGATGACCCGGCCATAGGCGTCGAGCACCGACTCATGCATCATTTCCGACAGGGTCGGATGCGGGAAGACCGCGTGCATCAGTTCCGTCTCGGTGGTCTCAAGCGTCTTGGCGATGCCGAAACCCTGGATCAACTCGGTCACCTCGGCGCCGATCATATGCGCGCCGAGTAGTTCGCCCGTATCGGCGTCGAACACCGTCTTAACGAGGCCTTCCGGATCGCCGAGTGCAATCGCCTTACCGTTACCGAGGAACGGGAAGCGCCCGACCTTCACCTTATGGCCCTTCTCTTTCGCCGCCGCCTCGGTGAGCCCGACCGACGCCACCTGCGGGTGGCAATAGGTGCAGCCGGGAACGTTCGCCGTGTTCAGCGGGTGCACGTCCTTGAGCCCGGCGATCTTCTCGACACAGATGACGCCCTCATGGGATGCCTTGTGCGCCAGCCAGGGCGGGCCGACCACGTCGCCGATGGCGTAGACGCCGGGCTCGCCGGTATGCAGCCATTCGTCGACGACGATATGCGCCCGGTCGACTTTGATCTTGCTGCCCTCCAGGCCGATGTTTTCCACATTACCGACGATGCCGACCGCCATGATCACCCGGTCGACGGTCAGCGTGCTGGACGTGCCGCCGGCCTCGATGGTCGCGGTGACCGAGTCCTTGCCCGTGTCGAGCGCTTTCACCGTCGCGCCGGTGATGATCTTCATCCCCTGTTTCTCGAACGCCTTGCGCGCGAAGTCGGAAATTTCCGCGTCTTCCACCGGCAGCACCCGGTCGAGTACTTCGACCACCGTGACCTCGGCGCCAAGCGTCCTGAAGAAACTCGCGAACTCGATGCCGATCGCGCCGGAGCCCACGACCAGCAATGATTTCGGCTGCGCGTCCGGCACCATCGCTTCCTTGTAGGTCCAGACCAGCTTGCCGTCCGGCTCCAGTCCCGGCAGGCTGCGGGCCCGCGCGCCGGTCGCCAGAATGATATGCTTGCCGGTCAGGTCGGCGATCTTCTTACCGTCCTTCTCGACCGTCAGCTTGCGCGCGCCTTCCTTGCCGCCCGCCAGCTTGCCGAAGCCATCGAACACCGTGACCTTGTTCTTCTTCAACAGATGGCCGACGCCGCCGTTCAGTTGTTTGGCGACCTTGCGCGACCTGGCGACGATCTTCTTTACGTCGAAGCTTGCCCCCTTCACCGACAGGCCAAACGACTCGGCATTCTGAATCAGGTGAAACACTTCCGCCGAACGCAGCAGCGCCTTGGTCGGGATACAGCCCCAGTTGAGACAGATGCCGCCGAGATGCTCGGCCTCGACGACGGCCGTCTTCATGCCGATCTGCGCCGCGCGGATCGCGGCCACATAACCGCCCGGCCCACCGCCGACGACGATCAGATCAAAGGATGTGTCGGCCAATGCAAATGCCTCTCAGTCGTTGTAGTAGTGGCTCGTGTCATCGCGGAAGAAGCGGTTTCCAGACTTCCGGACCGACCCTGCGTCCGACAGTTTGTTCCAACGAGGAAATTATGAAGTCGTCCGCATTGTCCGCGCCGGAACGATCAAGCGACACCCACATGAACATCTCAAGCAGGCGCAAGAGCGAAATGAGATCGACCTTCCAGCCGCCATCCTCCGTCTTGATATCAAAGGTGAATCTGCGCACCGGTCCTTTTGCGCCAAGAATATGCGCTTTGGCGACGCGCCCGGTGATCTCGTAGTCCGTGAGGCGCAGGCGGCGGGCGCCCTCGGTCCCGATCATGCCGTTTTGCACCGCGTTGGCGAACACGTCACGTCCGGTCATCGACTTCAACTGTTCACCGGAGAATCGCAGTCGGAACAATAATGTAACCATCTTTTTCTGGACCGACAGCTTGTCCAATTCGCCACGCCTGGAATACAGCGCTGCCTGACGCACCTCGTCGTAATAACGGTGCGTCCTTCTCGTCACGATACCAGCAGCGGTCGCACCATCGGCCTCCAATAAAGCGACACGATAAATCTCAAATGCTTTTTGCGGCGTGTGTGCCTTGACGTCCCAGCCGCGACTACTCTCTGCGCACCCGGCCAGAGCGAGCAGCGCGACGATCCCCAAAGCAGGTGCAACGCCGACTCGTCCAATAATGGGGGCACCAACGGGCATCGGCCTTTCCTCCCAAGCCTTTCTACAACAGCATGCCGAGCGGTTCCTCGATCATCGCCTTGAATGCCGCCAGGAACTCCGCGCCGATTGCGCCGTCGACGACACGGTGGTCGCAGGACAGGGTGCAGCTCATCACGGTCGCAACCGACAGCGCGCCATCCTTCACCACCGGTCGTTGCTCGCCGGCGCCGACCGCCAGGATCGCGCCTTGCGGCGGATTGATCACCGCGTCGAATTGCTTGATGCCGTACATGCCCAGATTGGAAATACTGAAAGTGCCGCCCTGGTATTCCTCGGGCATCAGCTTGCCCTCGCGCGCGCGACCGGCGAGATCCTTCATCTCGGCGGAGATCTGCTCGAGCCCCTTATTGGCGGCGTTCCGGATGATCGGCGTGATCAAACCGCCGTCGATGGCCACCGCAACGGCGACATCGGCGGAACTGTAAAGCTTGATGCCTTCGTCGGTATAGGACGCATTGGCCGCCGGCACGCGACGCAGCGCAATGCCGCTGACCTTGATGATGAGGTCGTTGACCGACAGTTTGAAGGCGCCATCCGCCTTGTCGTTCAAGCGCTTACGCAGCGCGAGCAGATCGTCGATCTGACAATCCACGGTCAGATAGAAATGCGGGACCGTCTGCTTCGATTCGACGAGGCGCGCGGCAATGGTGCGGCGCATCGACGACAGCGGTTGCAGCTCGAAATCCGGCTCGAACGGCAGCGCCGCCGCCGAAACCGCGGCGCTCGGCATGACACGCGCCGATGCCGATGCCGTCGCGGCAGCGGGCACAGCCATCGGGGCCGCGCCGGACAGGGCGGCTTCGATGTCGCGCTTGACGACCCGGCCGTGCGGTCCGGACCCCGCGATCTGCAACACATCGAGCCCAGCCTGCTCGGCCATGCGACGGGCCAGCGGGCTGATGAAAACACGGCCATCGCCATTCGAGGCGGAGGCGGGCACAGGCGCCGGCTTTGGCGCGGGCGCGGCGGGCGCAGGGGCTTCCGGGACCGGCTCCGCGGCGGCGGCCGGCGCGGCCGGTGCTTCGAGGGCGACAGACGACAACGCGGCCGCGTCCTCGCCCTCTTCCAGCAGCAATGCAATGACTTCGTTCACCGCGACGCCGGCGCTGCCTTCGTCGAATACGATCTTGCCGATGGTGCCCTCTTCGACGGCTTCAACCTCCATCGTCGCCTTGTCGGTTTCGATTTCCGCAATGACGTCGCCGGACGTCACCGCGTCGCCTTCCTTGACGTGCCACTTGGCGATCGCGCCCTCGGTCATCGTGGGGGAAAGCGCCGGCATGAGTATCTTGATGGGCATCTACTCGGTCCTCGCTTAGCCGCTATAGGTCACGGATTTGGCCGCGTCGACAACGTCCTGCACCTGCGGCAGGGCGAGCGTTTCCAGATTGGCGGCGTAGGGCAGCGGCACGTCTTTCGAGGCGACGCGCGCCAGGGGCGCATCGAGCCAGTCGAAGGCCTGTTCCATGATTTGGGCGGCGATTTCCGAACCGATCCCCGCATAGGGCCACCCTTCTTCCACCGCGACTATCCGGTTGGTTTTCCGGACAGATTCGATGATCGTCTCGATGTCGAGCGGGCGTATCGTGCGCAGATCGATGACCTCTGCGTCGATTCCTTCCGCCGCCAGCGCCTCGGCCGCTTCCATCGCCTTGCCGACCATGATCGAGTGGGACACCAGGGTGACGTCGGTGCCTGTGCGGGTAACCTTGGCCTTGCCGATCGGGACGATCCAGTCGGGATCGTCGGGCACTTCGAAACTACTGCCGTAAAGGATCTCATTTTCCAGAAAGATAACCGGGTTGGGATCGCGAATTGCCGATTTGAGCAATCCCTTGGCGTCCGCCGCCGACCATGGCGACACCACCTTGAGCCCGGGACAATGGGCATACCAGCTTGCATAGCACTGCGAATGCTGGGCGCCGACCCGGGCGGCGGCACCGTTCGGGCCGCGAAACACGATCGGACAGCCCATCTGGCCGCCCGACATATAGAGCGTTTTCGACGCGGAATTGATCAGGTGATCCATCGCCTGCATGGCGAAATTGAAGGTCATGAACTCGACGATCGGCCGCAGCCCCATGAACGCGGCGCCGACTCCCAGACCGCTGAAGCCGTGCTCGGTAATCGGCGTGTCGATCACCCGCCGCTCGCCGAACTCGTCCAACATGCCCTGGCTGATCTTATACGCGCCTTGGTATTCGGCGACTTCCTCGCCCATCAGAAAGACGTTCTCATCGCGCCGCATTTCCTCGGCCATCGCATCGCGCAATGCTTCGCGGACGGTCAGGGTCACGGTCGCGCCGGTCCAGTCGGATTCCGCCTGCACGGATTGGCTTGCGGGTTCCGCCGGTTGAGCTTGCACCGGCGCGGCGGCTTCGCCGGCCCCGACTGCCGCAGGTTCGGCTGACGCTTCAGCGGTGCTTTCCATCGACGCTCCCGCGTCTTCGCCTTCCTCCAATAAAAGGGCGATGGGCGTGTTCACGGGCACGCCTTCCGAGCCCTCGGCGATCAGGATCTTGCCAAGCGTGCCTTCATCGACGGCTTCAACCTCCATCGTCGCCTTGTCGGTTTCGATTTCGGCCAGAACATCGCCGGACGTAACAGCCTCGCCCTCCGATTTAAGCCAGCGCGCGAGTTTCCCTTCCGTCATGGTCGGCGACAGCGCCGGCATTAGAACCTGGATTGGCATGGCAAATTCCCTGTGGGTATCCCTGATACGAACGCGTTGCGCCGCGTTACGCTTCCAAGAGTATGTCGGTGTACAGTTCGGCGGGATCCGGTTCCGGACTGGTCTGCGCGAATTCCGCGGCGTCGGAGACGATCGCCTTGATTTCCCGGTCTATTTCCTTGAGCGCGCTATCCTCGGCGATTTTCTGCTCGATCAGCACCGCCCGCAGGCGCTCGATCGGGTCGCGTTCCTGCCGGACTTTCGAGACTTCCTCGCGGGTTCGGTACTTCGCCGGATCGGACATCGAATGGCCGCGATAGCGATAGGTCATCATCTCCAGGATATAGGGGCCCTTACCGGCACGGCAGTGGGCAACCGCCTCTTCCCCCGCCGCGCGGACGGCGATGACATCCATGCCGTCGACCTGTTTGCCGGGAATGCCGTAGGCCTGCCCTCGGATATGAAGGTCGGGATTCGCGGAAGCACGCTCGACGCTGGTGCCCATGCCATATTTGTTGTTTTCGATGACATAGACCACCGGCAGGTCCCACAACGCCGCCATGTTGAAGGATTCGTAGATTTGCCCCTGGTTGATCGCGCCGTCCCCAAGATAGGTCAGGCAGACGTTGTCGGTGCCGTTGTATCGGTGCGCGAAGGCAATGCCGGTACCGATCGGCACTTGCGCGCCGACGATGCCGTGCCCGCCGTAAAAATTGCGCTCGCGGGAAAACATATGCATCGAGCCGCCCTTGCCCTTGGAATATCCACCGGCGCGGCCGGTCAATTCCGCCATCACGCCGCGCGGATCCATGCCGCAGGCAATCATATGGCCGTGATCGCGATAACTGGTGATGACCGCGTCGTCCGGTCCGATTGCCGCCTGCATGCCGACGACGACCGCTTCCTGGCCGATATAGAGATGGCAGAACCCGCCGATCAATCCCATGCCGTAGAGCTGGCCGGCCTTTTCCTCGAACCGCCGAATGGTCAGCATGCCGCGGTAGAATTCCATAAGGTCTTCGGGCGTCGCGGCGGCGGCCGGTTTCTTGGCGCGCCCTTTTTTAGTGCGCCCGCGATTGGCCGGTTTTCCAGCGGTTGCTTGCATCGGTATCGGAACTCCCCTTCGGCAAATTTGCCGCAATTCGACTATCCCATTGGAATATTGACATAGTTAACGGCAAAATTCCAACCCTACAATATTATAATAAGTCATTGTTAAAAATTGATAAATTCATTATTAACTGGATTTTTGTTAATCGCAAAAATATACGACTGGACGGAATTGGTCGGAATGCCTCTCTGCCACGACAGATTCTTGCGCGGCGGCGCGCGACGAGCACGGCCTAATAGCCGGCGCCGTCGATAAAAGGAGACTACAATCAGTGGGCGAGTGAGATCAGCGGGGCTTGCTGTCGTAGATCAGCAAGTCATCCCGATCGACCAGGTTCAGCACCGCGCGGGCGCGCTCTTCCAGCATGTCGAGATCCAGGCTGTCCGGCCGGAGCAATTGTACGCTGTGTTCGAGAAGGAGGCGCCGGTCGCGCACATCGGCGACATTGGCCCGCGCTTCGCGCACCTGCTCCGACAACGAGCCATAGGCGAACAAACCGCGCTCGCCCTGCACGGTGTGGTAGACGAAATACCCGGTTATCGCCGTGGCCAGCACCGGCAGGATTACCTGTTTCGCCCGTTTTTTCGCTTCGCGGATCAACATGATGACCGCAACGAATCACAGATCGCGATTCCGGGTCAAGAGGAAAATTTTGCCGCGAGTCAAAAGGTTAACAAACGACGTTGGTTCGGCGACTCACATTTCCAACCATCCGTCCAAGGACGGCCGGCAATCATGGTGCTACTTCAACACCGACCGTCCCGCATAAAGCGCCTCGTCGCCGAGGCCTTCCTCGATGCGCAGGAGCTGGTTGTATTTGGCCAGCCGGTCGGACCGTGACAGCGATCCGGTCTTGATCTGTCCGCAATTGGTGGCGACCGCGAGGTCGGCAATGGTCGCGTCCTCGGTTTCGCCGGAGCGATGCGACATGACCGCCCGGAACCCGGCCCGATGGGCCATTTCCATGGTCTCCAGGGTCTCGGTGAGCGTGCCGATCTGGTTGACCTTGACCAGGATCGCGTTGGCCGCGCCCTGTTCGATGCCGCGCGCCAGTCGCTCCGGATTGGTCACGAACAGGTCGTCGCCGACCAGTTGAACCTTCTCGCCAAGCAGTTCGGTGAGCGCCTGCCAGCCGTCCCAATCGTCCTCGTCCATGCCGTCCTCGATCGACAGCACCGGATATTTCGAAACCAGTTTCGCCAGATATTCCGCGTGCCCAGCACTGTCCAGGCTCTTGCCCTCGCCCGCCATCTCGTATTTGCCGTCCTTGAAATATTCGCTGGAGGCGCAATCGAGCGCGAGCATGATATCGTCGCCCGGTTTGTAGCCGACCGCCTCGGTCGCGCGCATGACGAAGTCCAGCGCCTCTTCCGCCGATTTCAGGTTCGGCGCAAAGCCCCCCTCGTCGCCGACATTTGTACTGTGGCCGGCATCGCTCAGGGCTTTCTTGAGCGACTGAAAAATCTCGGCGCCCATGCGCAAGGCCTCGGCGCCGGTTTCGGCCGAGACCGGCATGATCATGAATTCCTGAATATCGATCGGGTTGTCCGCGTGGGCGCCGCCGTTGACGATGTTCATCATCGGCACCGGCATGGTCCGGGCAAACACCCCGCCGATGTATCGATACAGCGGCAAGCCGGCATCTTCCGCGGCCGCTTTTGCGATCGCCAGCGATACGCCGAGCAGCGCGTTGGCGCCGAGCCGTTCCTTGTTCGGCGTGCCGTCGAGGTCGACCATCATCGCATCGATGTGGATCTGATCATCCGCTTCCATGCCGGACAGCAGATCGAACAACTCACCGTTCACGGCCGATACCGCGTCGAGCACGCCCTTGCCGCCATAGCGGGTGCCCCCGTCCCGCCGCTCGACCGCTTCGTGCTTGCCGGTAGACGCGCCGGAGGGCACGGCGGCGCGGCCAAAGACGCCATTTTCCAGCGTGATGTCGACCTCGACCGTCGGATTGCCCCGGCTGTCGAGAATTTCGCGCCCGTGAATATCGATAATCGCGGTCATGGGTAGGGTGTCCTGAGAAGATTAAAAAACGAACTGTTGCAGAGTCTTACTGCGTACACCGCGGCACCGGGTCACTTCAACCGCTAGATGACCACCGGTTTCGCTTTCGACAGCTGGTCCAGCTCCATCAAGGTTTCGAGAAGCTCCGGCATGTCTTGCAACCGGATCATGTTCGGTCCGTCGGAAGGCGCGTTATCGGGATCCTGATGGGTTTCCATGAACAATGCCGCAACGCCCACGGCCACGGCCGCGCGCGCCAGGACCGGTGCGAAACGGCGGTCGCCGCCGGACGTGCTGCCCTGCCCGCCCGGCTGCTGCACCGAGTGGGTCGCGTCGAACACCACGGGACAGCCGGTCTGCGCCATGACCGGCAGGGACCGCATATCGGAAACCAGCGTGTTGTAGCCGAAGCTCGCGCCGCGTTCGCAGACCATGACGTCGCGGTTGCCGACGCCGTCGAATTTCGCGACCACATTGGCCATGTCCCAGGGGGCGAGAAATTGGCCCTTCTTGACGTTGATCGCCTTGCCGGTCCGGCCGGCCGCTTCGAGCAGATCGGTCTGGCGGCACAGGAAAGCCGGGATCTGCAAAACATCCACCGCTTCCGATACATTCGCGCAGGCCTCGGCGTCATGCACGTCGGTCAGTACCGGACAGCCCATGCTCTCCCGCACTTCCAGAAATATCGGCAGCGCATTCTCGAGACCGACGCCGCGTGGACTGTCCGCCGAAGTGCGGTTGGCTTTGTCGTAGGAAGATTTATAGATCAATCCGATGCCGAGTTTGCCGGTCATCTCCATCAGCGCGCCGCTCATATCGAGCGCGTGCTGGCGGCTCTCCATGACGCAGGGACCTGCAATCACCGCCAACGGCAGGTCGTTCGCCACTTCGACATTACCGATCTTGACGCGACGGACTTCTGTCATAAGGGCTTCCTACGTTTGCTAGACCAGGCGCGATTGATCGACGGCGGCCTTGATGAAGCTGGTGAACATCGGATGCGGTTCGAACGGCTTCGACTTCAATTCGGGGTGGAACTGCACGCCGACGAACCAGGGATGATCGACAAGTTCGACGATTTCGGGCAATTCGCCGTCCGGCGACAGACCGGAGAACCGCAAACCCGCTTCCTCGAGCCGTTGCTTGTAATTGATATTCACTTCATACCGGTGCCGGTGCCGCTCGTTGATCGTGCTTTGGTTGCTATAGACCTCGGCAACCTTGGTGCCCGGCAGGAGATTGCAGGCATAGGAGCCAAGCCGCATCGTACCGCCGAGATCGTCATCGTCGCCGCGCCGCTCGACCACGTTGCCCCGCGACCATTCGGTCAGCAGCCCGACCACCGGCTCCGTGCTGGGACCGAATTCGCTCGATCCCGCCGCCGTCAGGCCCGCCAGATTACGCGCCGCCTCGATGACCGCCATCTGCATGCCGAAACAGATGCCGAAATACGGTACCTGCCGCTCACGCGCATATTGCACGGCCTTGATCTTCCCCTCGGCGCCGCGTTCGCCGAAACCGCCGGGCACGAGAATGCCATCGCAGCCTTCAAGACGGCCGGCCACACCGTCAGCCTCGAATATTTCCGATTCGAGCCAGTTGAGGTTGACCCGGACCTTGTTGGCGATGCCGCCATGGGTCAACGCTTCGCTGAGGGATTTATAGGCATCGAGCAGATTGGTGTACTTACCGACGATACCGATCGTCACCTCGCCCTCGGGTGCGCGGATCGCTTTGACGATTTCATGCCAGCGGCCCAGATCGACTTCGCCTTCCTTGCCTTTGTGCAAGCCGAAATGCTTCATCACCTGGGCATCCAGGCCCTGATTGTGGTAGGCGATCGGCACGTCGTAGATGGTGTCCACATCGAGCGCCTGGATCACCCGGTCCGGGCCCACATTGCAGAACAAGGCGAGTTTTTGCCGGGCGTCGCCGGGAATTTCACGGTCGCTGCGGCACATCACGATGTCCGGCTGGATTCCGAGGCTCAGGAGTTCCTTGACCGAATGCTGCGTGGGCTTGGTCTTCAGCTCGCCGGCCGCGTTGATGTACGGCACCAGCGTGACGTGGATGAACAGGCTGTTCGCGCGTCCGACCTCGTTGCCGAGCTGCCGAATCGCCTCGACGAAGGGTAATCCCTCGATATCGCCGATCGTGCCGCCAATTTCGACCAGCACGAAATCCTCATCGCTCAGATCGGCGGCGATGAATTCCTTGATCGCATCGGTGACGTGCGGAATGACCTGGACAGTCCCGCCGAGATAGTCGCCCCGTCGTTCGCGGGCAATGACGTTGGAGTAAATCCGTCCCGCCGTGACATTGTCGCTCTGCCGGCAGGAAACGCCCGTATAGCGTTCGTAATGACCCAGATCGAGATCGGTTTCGGCGCCGTCATCGGTGACGTAGACCTCGCCATGCTGATAGGGGCTCATGGTGCCCGGATCGACATTCAAATAAGGATCGAGTTTGCGCAGGCGGACCTTGAAGCCGCGTGCCTGCAGCAGCGCGCCGAGTGCCGCCGAGGACAGGCCCTTTCCAAGGGATGACACCACACCGCCGGTAATGAAGATAAATCGAGGCATCGTCTTCAAATCACCAACCGTGAAAAAGTCAGCGTCCTGTCACTTGCCAAAAATTCGGCCCCACTCGTTTGCGCCCCACTTGGCGGCGCTCCCACTATTGCGAAAGCGGCACTTTAGGCTTCGCCGGCGCTTGCTGCTCCACCGGTGTTGTCGTGGCCGCCGGCCGTTCCAGGATCGACTTCCGGTCGGTCCGCATACCGGCCATGATCGCCAGCGTCAAGCTGGTGACCATGAACGCCGCAGCCAGAATCGCGGTCGTCCGTGTCATTAGGTTCGCCGCGCTGCGCACACTCATCAATCCGCCGCCGCTGCCGCCGCCAATACCGAGGCCGCCGCCTTCACTACGCTGCAACAGCACCGTCACAACGATGCCGATCGCGAGAATCAGATGAATAACAAGGACGATGGTTTCCAATGGTCTATCCGAATCGGCAAAGTGTTGAAACGGGAAAACGCGTGCCGGAACCGGGATCGAAGCGTTCCGTTATTGGAGTATTTAGTCACTTCTGTTGCGCGTGGCTAGGGACAACTTTTCGCGATTGCCAGAAAGTCGTCGGCGACCAGGCTCGCGCCGCCGATGAGGCCGCCATCCACGTTGGGAATTGCCAGGAGTTCCAGTGCATTGGTCGGTTTCATCGATCCACCGTATAGAATGCGAATTCCATCTGCCCCGGCCCCGCCAAGACGCTCCGCCAGAATTTCCCTGATATGGCCGTGCACTTCCCGAACGTCATCCGGAGTCGGCGTGCGCCCACTGCCAATGGCCCAGACCGGTTCATAGGCAACGATGGTATTGGCCGCGGTGGTGCCATCGGGAAGCGACAGGGATACCTGCCGGCCCACCACGCCGAGCGCTTCCCCGGCGTCGCGTTCTCCCTCGGTCTCGCCGACGCAGACGATCGCCGTCAGTCCCGCCGCGTGCGCCGCCGCAGTCTTCGCCTGGACCAGGGCGTCCGTCTCTCCATGATCGGTCCGGCGCTCGGAGTGGCCAACGATGACGGCGCTGCAGCCGATATCGGCGAGCATCGGCGCGCCAATATCGCCCGTATGGGCGCCGGATTCGGCTGCATGACAATCTTGCGCACCCAACCGAATCGAGCCGGATTTCAACACCTCGCCGACCGGCGCCAACAGGGTCGCCGGCGGACAGATTACCAGTTCGCAGTTCAATCCGGCCGCGCCGTCGGCGACGGCCGCCGCGAGCGCGCAGCCCGTCACGCACAATCCGTTCATTTTCCAGTTACCGGCGATCACCGGGGTTCTCGTTTTGCTCATCGTATAACGCCTCTGCGGCCCGAATTTTCTGTCTCTGCGTCTTAGCATAGCCGTGCCAGGAGTCGACAGCGCCACCCCGATTTGACGTTGCGGGCTCATGGAGGCGCTTCTATCATGCGCCGGCCTGCTGCTCTGGCGGGATCAAAAGCCGGGCGCCCGCCGGTCACTCCCTCAACCGAAGAGAAACCACCATGCTGCAATTTCTTCGAAGTTCCGTCGGTTCCATCGTCATCAAGGTCCTCTTCGGCTTGCTCGTCTTGAGCTTTGCGGTTTGGGGCATCGGCGGCGAAGGCACTATGTTCGGCCAACCCGGCGATTCGGTGGCCGATGTCGGCAAGCAAAGAATTTCGGTGAATGCCCTACAAGACGCCTTTCGCGGTGAAGTACGGCGGCTTCGCCCCCTCAACATCGACGAAGCAAAGGCACGGCAGCTCGGCGTTCTGGATCAGGTTCTCGATCGACTGATCGCGGCTACACTTTACGACGAAGGCGCGCGTACCATGGGGATGGTCGTCGGCGACGACGCGCTGGCCGAAAACATTCGCCGCCAGCTTGGCGATGTCAGCGCGAACGAATTCCAGAATATATTGCGGAATAACGGCGTGTCCGAGCAGCAATACGTCGCCCGTCTTCGCAACCAAATCATCCGCAGCCAATACCTCGATAGCCTCACGCAAGGAACACAGGCGCCGAAACCGCTGATCGATCAGCTCTACGCATGGCGGGAAGAGAAACGTCAAGCGGAACTCGCCACGATTCCGGTCAATCCGAAAAGCAAGATGCGCATGCCGACGGATGCGGAAATTGATACCTATTACAAGGCGAAACCGCATGACTACACCGCTCCCGAATACCGAAGCGTGCGGTACGTCTATCTCGATCCCCAAAAAGTGGCTGAAACCATCAAGGTATCGGAAGAAAAACTGCAGGAAGTCTACAAGGAGCGGCTGCCAACCCTGGGCGTACCGGAGAAACGGCAATTGCAGCAGATGCTGGTGCCGGATGCGGCGGCCGCGGATCGCGCCATCGCCATGTTGAAAGAAGGGAAAAGCTTCATCGACGTGGCAAAGACGGTCGCGGACCAGGATGAATCGGCGACGAATCTCGGCACGCTCACAAAAAGCGATCTCCCGAAAGAGCTCGCCGATGCCGCCTTCAAGCTAAAGAGCGGTGAAACCTCTGCCCCGATCACCGGGCCGTTCGGACTGCAGATCCTCCGAGCCGCGCTGATCGTTCCCGGCAAGACGCCGAGCTTCAAGGACGTACGGGCCAGT
>JAOTYV010000395.1 GCA_029861675.1 Alphaproteobacteria bacterium | reverse complement strand
GACGCCGGTGAGGCGGAAGCCGCCGTCGATCAGGACCGCGGCATCGCGCGCGAAAGTTGCCGGGTTGCACGACACCGCGACCACGCGCGGCACTTTCGAACCGGCGAGCTGGCGGACGACTTCGGCGGCGCCGGCGCGCGGCGGGTCGAACACCACCGCCTGATAGTCTTTCAATTCGGCGGCCATGAGGGGCCGTTCCGACAGATCGCGCGTCTCCACGGTCACGCGCCCGCTGAAACCCGCCGTGCCGGTGGCGGCGAGCAGGCCGCTCAGCCCCTCGCCTTCGCTATCGACGGCATGGACGCGCGCACCTGCCGCGGCGATAGGCAGGGTGAAGGTCCCGAGCCCGGCGAAAAGGTCGGCCACGTGCGCGCGCGGCGGCAAGGTTCCGAGATGTTCGATCACCAGCGCCACCATGGCCTGCTCCGCCACGGCGCTGGCCTGCAGGAACGCGCCGGGCGGCAAGGCCACCGCGACGCCGTTAAAGTCGACCGTCGGCGGCCGTCGCTGGGCGACCGGTTCGATGCCGGTGCGCACCGACGCCCAGGATACGCGCGCCAGGTCGGCGGCTTCGGCAAAGGCGGCAACGGCGAGCGACTGTTTGGGCCGCGGCGGCATCTTGGTGGTTATCAGCAAATCGAGCCCCACCGGCGTTTCGGTGAGCAGAAGATCGCAGCCCGTACCCGGTTCGAGAAACTGCGCCAGCACATCGCGCAAGGGCGCGATCACGTTTTGCAGGGCCGGGCGCAGGATGACGCATTCGCGCATATCGACAATGCGGTGGCTGGCGCGGGCATGAAAACCGAGAATGATGGCGCCATGGCGGCCGCGAAGCCGCAACGCGGCCAGTTCCGCCCGCCGCCGCTCGCCCGGCGGGGTCGGCACCACCGGCGCAACGATGCTGCCGGCGATGCCCTGGCGCTCCAGCGCCGCGACGACGATATCGCGCTTCCAGTTTAGATAGGCGTCTTGGACCAGATGCTGGACGCTGCAGCCGCCGCAATCACTGAAATGCTGGCAGGGAGCGGCTACACGGTTTTCCGCCGGTTCGAGCACGTCCAACAGCTGCGCCGCCCGACCCTGACCGCGCGCCGCGCCCGGTCGTACACGTACGCGCTCACCGGGCAATGCCAACGGAATGTAAAGCGGGCCGTCCGCAGTCGTGGCAATGCCGTCGCCGCGCGCGCCGAGAGAATCGACGACGGTTTCGATCTCTGATTGGGAACTAGTCATGGATGGCCGCGATCAGAAATTCTACGTTACCTTCCGGGCCGGTGATCGGGCTTTCGATTACGTCGAGCACCGTCCAGTCCGGTTGGTCATCGAGCCAGCCGCGGATACGGGTGCATACGGCTTCGTGCAGCGCCGGGTCGCGCACCACCCCGCCTTTGCCGACCTGACCCTTGCCGACCTCGAACTGCGGTTTGATCAGGGCGACCACATTCGCGCCGGGGGCGGCCAACTCGAGCGACGCCGGCAGCACGGTCTCGAGACCGATGAAACTGGCGTCGCAGACGATGATATCGACCGGCTCGGGTATCTCAGCGGCGGTCAAATAGCGTGCATTGGTGCGCTCGAGCACCACCACCCGGGCATCGTTGCGCAGTTTCCAGGCAAACTGGCCGTGGCCGACATCGACGGCGTAGACTTTCGCCGCGCCGCGCGCCAGCAACACATCGGTGAAGCCGCCGGTCGACGCGCCGACATCGAGGCATACCGCGCCGCCCACATCCAGTTCGAATTCGGCCAAGGCGTGGTCGAGCTTGAGCCCGCCGCGGCTGACCCACGGATGGTCTTGGCCGCGCACTTCCAGGGGCGTGTCTTCGCGAATGGTCTCACCGGCCTTCTCGATGCGCCGCTCACCGGAAAAAACCTTACCGGCGAGGATCAGCGCCTGCGCGCGGGTGCGGCTTTCCGCCAGTCCGCGCTCGACCAACACCATATCGGCGCGCGGGCCTTTGCTTTGCGATTTAGATTGGCGTGCCATCGCCCCGATGTAGCACGGATTTCGCCGGGCGCCAGCTATCGTGTGTTCCTGGCCGGGCCTCGCCCTTCGACAAGCTCAGGATGAGGCCCTCATGCTGGCCTTGTCGAAGCACGAGGGCCGGGACCCCACGCGTATCTAGATTACCCGCGCAGGCGTTTTGTCTCGTCCCAGTCGATCTCGTTGGCCTCGGTGAGCGCCACGCCGTAATCGGTGCGCGCGGCCTCTGGCGAGACGTAGCCGTCGATGACATCTTCGCGAACGCGCTCAGGATCGCGCGCGAAGGGCTCGCCGTAACCGCCACCGCCGTCGGCGAGATAGGAGATCACGTCACCGGCGCCGAACTCGCCGCGGAACATGCCGCAATGCTTTTGCAACGGGTCGGTATTGCCCCATACATCGTCATTGTCGGCGTAGACGATGACATCGCGGCGCCACCGATCTTGCCACTCGCGATCGTTCGGATTGGGTTTTAACACGGTGACGTTTTTCGGACCCGGCTTGCCACCGGCCATGCCCCAACCCTCGGTGCGAGATTTCTTGACGATGGTGAGCGCACCGAACGGCGACAGGAAGCGGTAGTCGCGCACCGATCCGAGGCCGCCGCGGAACTTGCCGGGGCCGCCTGAATTCTGGCGCAGGCCGGCGCGATCGACGAATACCGGCAGACGCGCCTCGATGACTTCGACCGGTACGTTTTTCAACGTTCCCATGGAGAAATGGTGCAGCGTGTTGAGCCCGTCGCAATCGTGGCGTGCGCCCCAGCCGACGCCGGCGTTGGTCTGATGCCAGACCTGCCGCTTGGTGTAGGGCTCGATGCCGTAGAATCCCGGATCGCCGAGATCGCCGCCGGATCCGGCAGGCATCATTTCCGGCAGCGCCTGCGCCAGCGCCTT
Source organism: Alphaproteobacteria bacterium (assembly GCA_029861675.1). The sequence continues at coordinate 730 of JAOTYV010000395.1, read as the reverse complement.
ATAGATCGTCTCCATGCCGATGACGCTGGCCCAGATGGTGAAGACCGGCGAGGGATAGACCGCGTGAAACAGATTTCCTTCCGGCGCGATGATCTTGAGCGGGCGGAACTGGCCGCTATTCGTGGGCTCGTTGGGGGTGGTCAGCGATTTAAATGCGATGCGGCAGGTCGAGTGGGTCATACCGATGGCCAGATTGATCGGCCCGCGCACCGCGTCGTCGGAGTCGGAAAAATCGATGGTAAGCGAAGTGTCGTCGATGGTGACGTTTACCGCGACCCGCACCAGATGGTCGTCGACGCCGTCATTGTCCATCCAGTTCTCCGCCGACCAAGTGCCGTTGGGTAGCTTTCCGATCGCTTCCAGCGCCTGCCGCTCGCCGATATCGAGAAAGCGCTCGATCGCGCCTTCGACGGTCGCCTCGCCATATTTTTCGTAGAGTTCCTCGACCCGTTGGCAGCCGGCCCTGAGTGCGGCAACTTCGGCGTTGAGGTCGCCCATGATGGTGACCGGCGCGCGCGAGTTGGCGCGGAAAATACGCAAGACATCCTCATTGGGTTCATCGCGCCGAAAAATCTTGATTCCCGGCATCATCAAACCCTCCTGGTGGATCGACGTCGAATCGAGGATGTAGCCGGGGTCCTTGCCGCCAATATCGGTCCAGTGGGCGCGCACGCAGGCATAAGCGACGATCTTGCCGTCGAAAAATGCCGGCCGGATCAAGATCCCATCA
>JAOTYV010000394.1 GCA_029861675.1 Alphaproteobacteria bacterium | reverse complement strand
TGCCCCAACCCGGCAAGCACCGGCAGAAGCCGCTCATACAGGCGCTCGATATTGTCCTCCTCGTTAAATATCGGAACGATGACTGAAAGCGTCATGTTAGAACTCGTGCATTGCTGGGCCGAACTCCGCACAGTCTGCGGTCCTTTTGAGGTTAGGACGCTTGCCTTTAAAGATTCGTTAACCCTGCCGCCGGTTCACGGAAGTGTTCGGTGGAGCGATTGCCCAGCCCACCGCCAAGCGTGACCGCAGGTGTTCTATAGTCCATGTTATCGGAACGAAATTAGGCGTTTACGCGCTCTTCGCGAGGCGTGACCAATCGGCGTCCGAGACCGTCGGCCCGTCACCGGCAACCGTGGTCCGCCGCATGACCCGCCGGTGTTTGTAATCCCAGGGCCGGCCGCGATGCAGGACACAGCGATTGTCCCACATTACGAGGTCTTTGGGCCGCCATTTGTGCAGATAGCAGAATTTCGGCTGCGTCGCCCAGCCCAGCAGTTCCTCGAGCAACGCGCGCCCTTCCTCGACCGGCCGGCCGAAAATATGCGACGCGTGCGAGCCGACATAGAGGGCTCGCTGTCCGTTCACCGGATTGTCGCGGATCAAGGGGTGCGGCACCGGCGGGACTTCGTCCCTCTGCTCCTGATTGAGCATCGTCGGGTCCACCTTGCCACGCGAATAGGCGAAACTGTGTTCGACGATCAGCGCGTCGAGACCTTGTTTCCGGTCGTCGGGCAGATCCGCAAACGCCGCGCGCGTTGACGCGAATTCGGTCTCGCCGCCCTCCGGCGGCACTTCCCGGCCCGACAGCAGCGAGGCCAGCGCCGGGACCCGTTTGAAGGAGCTGTCGGTGTGCCACAACATGTTCGCGGAGTTGCGGACCACTCGTTTGTCTTTCGGCGCCATAACCGCGCCGGTCTCCGGGTCGACGTTCGAAAGATTGGCGATTGGCGTGCCGTCGCCCATCGACCCTTTAAGCATCCGCTCGAGCGGCCCGAGACGCTGGCTGAACGCGATTTGTTGCGTGTCGCTGATATCCTGATCGCGGAAGATCAGGATCGAATGGGTATCGAACGCTTCCTGGATTTCCGAGAGTGTCTCGTCGTCGATCGTTTGGCGGAGATCGACACCGGTCACTTCCGCGACGAAGAGAGGATGGAGTTTTTCGAAATTCAGCGGCATGGGCTATGCTCGGTCTGCTACGGGAACGTGGTCCGCGGGATTTTGCCAAGTTTAGCCTGCACGGTGCAAATTCCCAATTCGAATCGGGCGATCATTTGATGCTCAATGGGTCGGCGATCCAGCCATACCGCGTGGCGCCGCGGGATTTGGTCGTGATCCGCGCGTGTTTCAGAATGGCTTTTTTCAGGGCGGGGGCGCGCCAGCGCGGGTGCCGCCGCAGGAGCCGCGCCGCGATCGCCACGGTCCGGGCGACCGCCTGACTGGAGCCTGATCGAGGCCGTTCCCGGCCGTCGAAATCCAGCGCCTCCATTTGTTCCGCGGGCACCATCAGATCGACGCTTTTGGCGCCCCAGTTCGATCCCTGGGCGATCGTCCCGAACGGGCCGGCCGACGTGACCACGAGGAAATTTTCGAGATTAAAGGCGGCGGGATAGACCGGTTCATTATCGATATCGCGGCCGTTGTTTCCCGCCGAAATGACGAACAACATATCGGGCCGCGCGCGTGCGGCGGCGACGAAGGCGTGCCAATCGGATTTGGCGGTACTGCCCATCGGCATCGAGACTATGACGGCGCCATTGCTTTCGGCGGCGCGCACCATGTCGGCCATGCGGCGCATGTCCGGGCGGGGATACCGATACGGCAGCAAGCGGACCCGCGGAAATTCCCGTAGGATCAATCCGGCGATGGCGGTGCCATGGCGGCGCGGAAAGAACGGCGACGCCCCTGAGTCCTCATCGAACGGCCGGGCGTCGCCATCCCAAAAATCATAGCCGAGCGCTTGTCCGTTTGGCGCGCGCGCCAAATGGCGCGCAATCGGTTTAAGCGTGTAATTGATGCCGGAATCGAACAGGGCGACGACGACGCCGCCGGGATCCCGGCCCGCCGGGATCGGTGGATTGAGCGGCTCGCGGCTGACGATTTCCACCAGATCCCGGCCGTATTGGGCGAGTGTTTGGCGGTGGCCTTTTTCGTCATAAATCAGCCAACGGCCGCCGAGAAGGGTGCAATCCGGTCCGGCGAACGCGGTCAATTCGGGTCGGGCATTGGCGTAGGTAAACTGCCAGCGGCCGACCCGATCGCCCTGACCCATACGGAGAACCTGGAGCGACCCGCCGGTCGCCAGCCGATACTGTTCGCGCCAACCGACAATCGTGCCGTTCCGGCGGATCGGCGTGGCGTGGTCCAGGCTATGAGCCTTCAGCCGGGCGATCTTTTCGGCGGTTGAGAGGGACGGCGCGCTGCACAGTTGTTTCGAAGCGAAGCGCACAAAGGCAACGTTGTCTTCCCGGGGATCGGGCGGTGTGCCGGCGGTTGCGGGCAGGACGGCAGCACCGATGAGCACGGTCAGGAGCAGATCGCGATAGGCGCTTACCAACCTCATAAGACCAAGCATCCCCCGTGCCTTCGCCCTGGTCAATCATCCAGCGCGGAATTTGCCGAAGTGCCCGGGAGTCCATAAACTCGCGTCCGGCTGGGATCAGGGATAGGCAATCAAAAGGGCGAGAACACGGATGGAATTGGGCTATTTCGCGATGCCGCTGCACCACCCCGAGCGTGACTGGGGCACGGTGTTGCAGGAAGACCGGGAGGCGGTCATCCTGGCCGACAAGCTGGGGTATTCCGAGGCCTGGATCGGTGAACACATCACCACCACGGCCGAACCGATCGTTTCGCCATTGCTTTTTCTCGCTACCGTCATCCCGGAAACCCGGCACATCAAACTCGGCACGGCGGTCGTCAACCTGCCGCATCATCATCCGGCACATCTGGCGAGTCAGGTGGCGATGTTCGATCAGCTGAGCGGCGGGCGTTGCGTGCTGGGCGTCGGGCCCGGCGGCATGGCGAGCGATGCGGAGCTGTTTAAGTCGACGTCGGAAGAACGCGGCCGGATGATGCTTGAATGTATCGATTCGATGATCGCGATCTGGACCCAGGATCCACCCTACGAATTGAAGGGGGAATTCTGGGACATCACGGTGAAGGACTTCGTGATGCCGGAATACGGCGTCGGCATCATGGGAAAGCCGCTGCAGAAACCGCACCCGCCGATCGCGCTGGCGCTGCGGAGCCCGAAATCGGGCAGTGCCTTGCTGTGTGCCGAGCGGGATTGGATTCCGATATCCGGCAATTTCATTCCGACCGCCTTCGTCAAGGGCCACTGGGACGACTACGCGGCGGCGCGTGAAAAGGTCGGTAAGCCGGCGGATCGCAACATCTGGCGGGTTGCCCGCAGCATCCTGGTGGCGGACAGCAATTCGGAAGCGACCGACTACGTGAAGGACCCGCAAAGCGGGATCGATTTTTACTTTCGGTATCTGCGGACCCTGGCGGCAATGCGCACGACGCCCGGTATGCCGAGCGACCAGGTCCGCGCCGAAGTCGATGTGCAAGTAAACGAGGCGCTGGCGGACCAGGTAGTCGCCGGTGAC
>JAOTYV010000111.1 GCA_029861675.1 Alphaproteobacteria bacterium | reverse complement strand
ATATTCCATGCCCGTAATTCACGCAAATCGCATTCGGGGGCAGACAACGGGAGGCTTACGGGCATGGAATATGATCTGATAATCCGCAACGGCCGCATCATCGACGGATCCGGCATGCCGTCATTCAACGGCGACGTTGCAGTCAAGGACGGCAAGATCGCCGGTATCGGAAAATTCAATGGCAGCGCGAAACGCGAGATCGATGCGCAGGGGCTCGCAGTATCGCCCGGCTTTATCGACAACCACACGCATTTCGACGCTCAAATTCTGTGGGACCCGATGTGCACCTCCTCCTGCTATCACGGCGTGACCAGCGTCGTTATGGGCAATTGCGGGCTGGCCATCGCGCCGACCAAGGCGGGCGACGGCGATACCCTGCTCCGCATGCTGTCGCGGATCGAGGCCATTCCAATCGATGCGTTGCGCAGCGGCGTCGATTTCGGCTGGGAGTCGATCGACGACTATCTGAAACTGTTGCAAAAGAAACTCGGCCTGAATGTCGGCAGCCTGATCGGGCATTCGGCGGTCCGCCAATACGTACTTGGCGACGGCGCCAGCGAGCGCGAAGCGACGCCCGACGAAATCGAGCAGATGCGCGACATCGTCCGCAACGGCATGCGCGCCGGCGCGCTCGGCTTCACCACCAACCGGAACAAGAACCACATCAACGAGGACGGAACGCCCGTACCCAGCGTGGCCGCGCCCGAGGAAGAAGTCCTCGCGCTCTGCGACGTGCTCGGCGAAATCGGCGCCGGGGTCATTCAGACCAGCGGCGGCGCCGGCGGCCGGGTGGACAATTTCGAGATGTCGAAGAAGGCGTCCCAGCGCAGCGGCCGGCCCGTCGTCTGGCTGTCCATCGCGCATCGCTGGGCCGAACCCGATACCTGGCGTGAATACCTCGACATGGCGGAACAGGGCTTCAAGGAAGGCTTCCAGGCCTATCCAATCTGTTCGCCGCGGCGCAACAACACCCGCTTCACCATGAAGAACGCACAAATCTTCGACGGGTTGCCGAGCTGGCGGCCGGTCATGCTGCAGGACGAAGCGGCCAAGCTGGCGGTATTCTCGGATCCTAAGCAACGCAAGGCGCTGCATCACGAGGCCGTGGTGGCGACCGATTCGACGACCTTCTCCCGGCGCTGGGATTTGATGTACATCACCAAGCCCGCGCTGCCCAAGAACCACGACCACAAGGGCAAGAGCGTCGCCCAGCTCGCCGAGGAACAGGGCAAGGACGTGCTCGACGCGTTTCTCGATCTGGTGGTCGAGGAGAAGCTGGAAACCGGCTTCGAGATCAACCAGACCAATGGCGACGAAGACGCGGTGGCCAAGATTCTCAGCAGCCCGTACACCGTGGTCGGCCTGTCCGATGCCGGCGCCCATGTGGTGTTCGACGCCGGCTACGGCTATTGCACCCGCTTCCTCGGTTTCTGGGTGCGGGAAAAGGAGATCATGTCGCTGGAAGCCGCGGTCCATAAGCTCACCTTCCATTCGGCGTCGGTATTCGGCCTGAACGACCGCGGCCTGTTGCGCCCGGGGATGGCGGCCGACATCACCATCTTCGATCCGGAGACCATCGATGCGCTGGAGCCCGAGGTGGTGCACGACCTGCCCGGCGGCGGCCAGCGGCTCCGGCAATTGTCGCGCGGCATTCACTACACCGTCGTCAACGGCACCGTGCTGATGGAGAACAACGAGCATACCGGCGCCTATCCCGGCCAGTTGCTGCGCAATTCGGCCTATCCGGCGGCATAAGGGAAAATGCGCCGGGCGTACTGCCCGGCGCATTCCCGCCCCTGATCGATCTCTCCGAATTCAGCCGGAAGCGTCGCCGTCCCGCCGGGTGATCCGCACCGGCGATGCATGCACGCCATAGGATCGCATCGGCGTCGCCCCCGTATTGCGAAACCCGTGCGCAACATTCGGCGGCGCGGCAATCGTCGATCCCGGACCGATGGCGGTCGCTTCCGCCTCGCTGCCGATCCAGGCCTCGCCCGTGCCCTCGATGATGGTAACGACTTCCATATAGGGATGCGCATGCGTGCCGGTGGAATAGCCGGGCGGCGAGGTTTGAATACCGACCCGGACCGGCGTCGATCCGTCGTCGTCGCCCACCAGGGTCTGGTAGACGCGGCCCGTCTCGAACTCTTCCCGGTGGGCATCTTCGAGTTGGATTATCGGCATTGGCTAACCCCATTCTGGGTTTGTCGTATGGCATGCTGCCAGCCGGGCCGGCCCAGGCATTTCCCACGGTGAACACGGCGAACGGGAGGGCGGTGCCTGGGCCGAATTGGTACCCGACGTGCGGGTGGCGGTTCAGTTCAGCCGCAGGTCGAGGATATGTTTGGGATCCGCCTCCAGTTCGCCCTTCTCGACCCGCTTCACGATATCGGTCAGCGCCGCGTTGGCGGGCGTCGGCACGCCGATCGCCTCCGCCTTGTTGACGATGAAACCGTTGAGGAATTCGATCTCGGTCCGGCGGCCCTTGACCATGTCCTGCCCCATCGACGGGCGATGCGCGCCGCCGCCGGGTTTTTTCGCCTCGACCAGCCGATGCTCGTCGTACTCGGCAATGGCTTTGGCATCACCTTCGCCCGCCTTGGCGATCACTTCCGGATCGATATGGTGGATCTCTTCGAGCTGGTAGCCGAGCGCCTGGCCGACTCGGATCGCCTCGCTGCCGAGACGCGCGCCGAAGCGGCGCAACCCGTCGTCGAGCAGGATTTCGCGGCTGATCAGCCCGGTGCTGGCCGACATGCCGTTGGCCATCGCGTTGGTCACCAGTTTCGACCAACGTTCGCCCCACAGATTCTGCGTCACTTTCGCGGAATCCGAATACGCCACCAGCCGGCAAACCTCCTCGGCGCGGTCGGTAATCCGCCCATGCACTTCGCCGACGCGGAACACGGTGTGGGAGTCCCCGCTCTTGCCCGCGGCGCGCCGCACATGGCCGGGCTCGCAGATGTCGACGGTGATCGAGCTCGCGATGGACCCGAGCGTGCGGCCCCAGCCGGCGATGCCGGCAATGGTCTCTTCATTGATGCAGTTCTGCAGCGAAACGATATAGCCATTGGGCGCCAGATACTGCTTGATCATCGTGGTCGCCCAGGCGGTGTCGTAGGATTTCATGCAGACGAAGGCGATATCGATCGGCGCCTCCTTGGAGAGGCTCTGCAACTCGGTGAGATGCAGGGCGCGCACCGGCACGGTGAATTCCGGCACGTCGCGGATATGGCTGATCTTCAGCCCCTTGGACTTCATCGTCTCGACATTTTCCGGCCATGGATCGATAAAGGTCACATCCTCGCCCGCCTGCGCCATATGCGCACCGGCGTAGCCGCCGACCGCGCCGGTCCCCATAATCGCTATCCGCGCACCCATCCTAATTCCCTCCTGTTTTTCTGCGATGTTTATCGATCTTACCGCACCGAGTTCCCGAACGTCGAGCCGAGGCAAGATTGCCCCGGTTGCGACGCCGGTTTTCGCGCATTTTCCCGCCCCGTTTCGCCCTGCCGCCAAATTTGCCGTATAGTTTCCCCACAGTGACTCGCGTAGATCGATGTTTTGGGGGACGGCAACCGGAGGATTACGGGCATGGAATTCGACTTGATTATCCGCAACGGCCGCATCGTCGACGGATCGGGGATGCCGTCATTCAATGGCGACGTCGCGGTAAAGGACGGCAAGATCGCCGGTATCGGAAAATTCAACGGCAGTGCCAAGCGCGAGATCGATGCGCAGGGACTCGCCGTGTCGCCGGGCTTTATCGATAACCATACCCATTTCGACGCGCAGGTCCTGTGGGACCCCATGCTCACCTCCTCCTGCTATCACGGCGTCACCAGCGTGGTGATGGGCAATTGCGGGCTGGCAATCGCGCCCGCCAAGGCCGGTGAAGGGGATACCCTGCTTCGCATGCTGTCGCGGATCGAGGCCATTCCAATCGACGCGCTGCGCGCCGGGGTCGATTTCGGCTGGGAGTCGATCAGCGAGTATCTCGACCGGATCCAGCAGAAGCTGGGCCTGAACGTCGGCAGCCTGATCGGCCATTCGGCGGTCCGCCAGTACGTGCTGGGTGACGGCGCCAGCGAGCGCGACGCGACCGACGACGAAATCGAACAGATGCGCGAGATCATTCGTGGCGGCATGCGTGCCGGCGCACTCGGCTTCACCACCGACAAAAATCCCAACCACATCAATGACGAAGGCAAACCGATCCCGAGCGTCGCCGCACCCGACGAAGAGGTATTGCAGCTCTGCGAAGTGCTTGGCGAAGTCGGCGCGGGGGTCATCCAGACCAGCGGCGGCGGCGGCAAGCACGTCAAAGAAAACTACGAGATGTCCAAACTGGCGGCGCAACGGAGCGGCCGGCCGGTGGTTTGGCTGACCATCTCCCATCGCTGGTCCGAGCCCAACATCTGGCGCGAATATCTCGACATGACCGAGAAGGGTTTCGCGGACGGCTTCCAAGCCTATCCGATCTGCACGCCGCGGCGCAACAACACGCGGTTTACGATGAAAAACGCGCAAATCTTCGACGGATTGCCGAGCTGGCTGCCGCTCATGCTCGAGGACGATGACACCAAGCTCGCGGCCTTGGCGGATCCGGCGAAACGCAAGGAGCTGCACCACGACGCGGTCGTATCGACCGATCCGACGACCTTCTCCCGGCGCTGGGATCTGATGTACATCGCCCAGCCGGCGCTGCCGCAGAACCACGACCACAAGGACAAGAGCGTCGCCCAGTTGGCCGAGGAACAGGGCAAGGACGTGCTCGACGCCTTCCTCGATCTGGTGGTCGAGGAGAAGCTGGAGACCGGATTCGAAATCAATCAGACCAATGGCGATGAAGAAGCGGTCGCACAGATTCTCAGCAGCCCCTACACCGTGATCGGCTTGTCGGACGCCGGCGCCCATGTGGTGTTCGATGCCGGCTACGGCTATTGCACCCGTTTCCTCGGTTTCTGGGTACGCGAAAAGCAGATCATGTCGCTCGAGGATGCAGTGCGAAAACTCACATTCCATTCGGCGTCGGTGTTCGGCCTAAACGATCGCGGCCTGCTACGGACCGGCATGGCGGCCGACATCACCATCTTCGATCCGGAGACCATCGATGCGCTGGAACCCGAAGTGGTGCACGACCTGCCCGGCGGCGGCCAGCGGCTGCAGCAGGGATCGCGCGGCATCCACTACACCATCGTCAACGGCACGGTGCTGATGGAGAACAACAAGCACACCGGCGCCTATCCGGGCCAGTTGCTGCGCAATTCGGCCTATCAGGCGGCGTAACTGATCCTCCAGCTCCCGCGGCCTTACCAAATATAGGGCCGCGGGCGATTGTTAGCGGTTGTCCCGGCATAGTCGGTCCGCCCGCTTCAAGAGCGTAGGTATCCGGTAGCCGCCATGCATCGCCCGAACGTGGGATTTCGCCCGCGAAAGCGGCATCCCCGCCGACGTGACGTAAAGCGGCGTTTTACTTTTTCCCCGGAGCACGCGGCACGTGTCAGGCGTCTCGGCGAACGGGCGCTTGGCCACGCCGATGACGGGCACCGCCTCACCGAGGCTTTCGAATAGATGCCGCCCCAAGCCGGGCTTTCCGGCGCGGCCGAGATCGACGTAACCGTCAACGACGATTGCATCCAAAACGCAATCGACATCGGCCAGCACCGCCAGGATGCACGGCAGTTCGCGCTTGTAGAACTGCCCGGACTCATAGGGCGCCACCGGGTCGATTTTCTTGATGATGGTTTGCGCGATGACATCGGTCCGCCAGCCGGCATGCAGGAGGCCCACGGCGGTTGCCGTGTCACCGCGATAGGCTACATCCGTTGTTAAGATCATGATTTAGTACGTTGAAGTATAATAAGTTCCAGTATCCGCCCCAACCAATCCAATCCTACTCTAGTCGTCGGGGACAAAGTCGTACGTGCCAACGCCCTGCACGATGGCGAAGCGGCACGGGCCGTCATCCTTGCCGCCGACGCGATGCGGCATTTTCGGCGGCACGGCGCAGCGATCGCCGGCATTGAGGTGATGTTCTTCGTCCGGGTCGCGCGTCGCGACCACCATCGGCCCATCGAGGCAGAAGAACGTATCGGTGATATTCGTGTGATGGTGCCACGGCACGCATTGGCCCGCCCCGACGGTCAGGATCTGCACCCGAAGCCCGGCGCTTTAGGCGATCAGTTCACGATTGTCGATTTTATATCCGCGCGTCGTGTCGGCCATGGTGGTGCTCCTCAATCTCGTTCGGCGGCGGCAATGCGGTAAAGCAGCCGGATTAGAAACTCGATGGCGCGCCGGTATCCATCGATCTGCAGATATTCGTTCGGCCCGTGCTTGCCGCCCGCGTGCCCCGGCAGCGTGGCGATCCACGGCATCCCCAGAAAATTCGTGAACAGCCCGCTGGCGATGGAAATCGACCCGCGCGGCCACACCTCCGGATCCAGCCCGCAGGTCTCGTACGTCCCAAGCAGGCTGCGCACCGCCCAATTGCCGGCCGGCGTGCCACCGCCGCCATAGCTGTTGAGAATTTCCAGTGTGACGTCCTCGAAACCATGCGCGTCGAGATGCCGGCGCAGCGCGCGTTCCACGCCTTCCGGCGTCATCCCGCCGACACAGCGCAGATCCATGCTGGCGACCGCCTCGCCGGGGATGATCGCCTTGTGGGCATCGTCCACCACGAAGCCCGATTTCAGCCCGGCGATGTTCATCGGCGAGTCGAAACACTGCGCACGGATCGCATCCTCCATGCTGTCCTGGCGAAACCGGGCGACACCGAACTCTTCCAGGATACGCCGCCCGTCGAGCCGCTGGGCGAGGATCTTGATCATGCGTTCCTCATCCTCGCTGGGCTCGCCCCTGCCCTCGTAGAAATCCGTGACCGCAATCGTGCCGTCGGGTTTTCGCAGGCAGGCAATCGCCGCAATCAGGCGCTCCGCCGGGTTGCCGAACCAGGTGGCGTTGCCGCTGTGCAGATCGCCCCGCGCCGGCCCGCCCCAGTCGCCGCCGGTGCACCGCAGCTTGAATGTGGTCAGCCCCTTGATGCCGAGCCAGACCACCGGCGTGCCGTCCGCCCGTTGGGTGAAGAACGGCCAGTAGGCGACGTCGGCCTGGCGCAATTCGTCCTGATAGGCGTCCACAAAGGCCGGCAAGTCCGCGCTGCCAAGCTCGGACGCTTCGAAGATCAGCAGGAAGTTTACCGGAAACGGAACGTCCGCCGCTCGCATGGCGTTCAGCGCACTGAAGATGACCGAGACGGGGCCCTTGGTATCCTCCGCCCCGCGCGCGATGATGCAATCGCCCTTATCGGCAAATTCCATCCGTGTGGCCGCGAAGGGCTCGACGATCCACTCCGGCTCGTCGGCCGGCACAACGTCATACATGCTGTGGATCAGCACCGTCCGTTCGGCGCCCGCGTCGATCTTGCCGTATACGATGGGAAAGGCGGGACCGGGCCACACCGACGCGATGCCGCCCAAGGCTTCGATGTCGGCCACCAGCAGGCCGGCCATCTCGTCGAGCCCCTGGTTCAACGCGGTGATCGACGGCTGGCGGATATAGCACTGCAAGCGCCCGACATCCGCGTCGAAACCGTCCGCAGCCTGCGTCAGCGTCTGTTCGAGCGGCTCGCCGAGATTTGTCATTGCTAGCCCTTACCCGCCGCGCGCCGCCGACGGGATAGAGTGAATTGCGGGAGGAACACCGCGCTCCCCCCGCAATCGTCCGGCCGATTCATTAGAGATCGACGCGTTCAGCCCAACCGCTTCAGGTCAGCCAGAACCTGATCGGGATGGTCGGCCGGCTTCACTTCGGCGTATGCAACCGCAACCTTACCGTCCGGTCCGATCAGCACCGAGACGCGTTTCGGCTTTTCCGACTCGGCGGTCGCCGCGCCATACGCGATCGACATTTCCTTGCCTTCGTCGCTCAACAGATCGTACGGAAAATCGAACTTCTGCTGGAAATGCCGGTTGTCCGCCTGCGTGTCGAAACTGACACCCAGGATGACGGCATTCTGATCGTTGAAATCTTGGATTCTATCACGGAACCCATTGCCTTCGATCGTTCAACCGGGTGTGTCTGCTTTCGGGTACCACCAGAGAAGAACATTCTTCCCGGCAAGCCCTCCAAGGTCCACCGACGCGCCATCCTGATTGGGCAGCGAGAACGCCGGCGCCTGATCGCCAACTTTTATCAATGCAATTCCTACTCTCTTCGTTAGATCCAATGTTGGAACACTCACAGTGTAGCAGCTTGCCGGAATGGTTAAAGTTCGGGGCGCGATTTATCCTCGAACAAGGCATCGATGATCGGGCATTCGGGAATCTCGTCATCCTCGCATTGCACCGCCATGGCCGATAAGACACGTTCCATCCGGCGAAGGTCGGCGATCTTGCGTTTGACGTCGCCGACATGGGCGAGCGTCAATGCCTGCACCTCGGCGCAGGAAGAATCCCCACCATCGACCAGGGCCAGCAGGCTTCGTATCTCCGACAGGCTGAACCCAAGTTCCCGGCTGCGGCAGATAAAGGTCAGCCGTTTCAAATGCTCCTCGCCGTAGACGCGATGGCGGCCCGCGGTGCGTGGTGGGTCCGGCACGAGACCGATACTCTCGTAATACCGTATCGTCTCGATGTTACAGCCCGTGCGCTTCGACAGGCGGCCCCGCGTAAACGTCCCGGCGCCATCCCGTGCAGACTTCACCATACGGAAAACTCCTTGATCCTGTAGGTACTACAGGGTGGATGGTAGCATATTCGGATCCAGATCCGGCAGGTGTTTAAGGAATTGCCATGAACGATCGAAAACTACTCGCAACCGGTTGTACCGGAACCATCATCGCCGCCATTTGCTGTTTCACCCCGGCGCTCGTGATCCTTCTCGGTGCGGTCGGCCTGTCGGCCTGGCTCGGCTGGCTCGATTACGTGCTGTTGCCGTCTCTAGTTATATTTCTCGGCATCACCGCCTATGCCGTGTTCCGAATGATTCGAAAATCATCCTCCGGCAAACGGACCGGGCAAGCACAATGACGGAGACATACCGCCCAGCGCAACCTTCCAACGGCGGCGACTACGATCTCATTGTTCTCGGCGCGGGGTCCGCCGGATTTTCCGCCGCCATTACCGCTGCGGAACTCGGTGCGCGGGTCGCCCTGATCGGCTACGACACCATCGGCGGCACCTGCGTCAATGTCGGCTGCGTCCCGTCGAAGACGATGATCCGCGCGATGGACGCGGTTCACCACACGGCCGCCGCCGCCCGCTTTGCCGGCGTTCAGGCCACGGGCGGCGTCACCGACTGGCGGGCGCTGGTCGCCCAGAAGGACGCATTGGTCGCCGACATGCGGCAGAGCAAATACATCGACCTGCTGCCCGCCTATAACAATATCGCCTATCTGGAGGGCGCCGCACGATTGACACCGGAAGGCGTCGCCTTGAACGGCGGCACGATCCACGGCGGCAAGACGATCGTCGCCACCGGCGCGTCCGCCGCCATTCCGGCAATCCCCGGCATCGAATCGACCCCCTATCTGACCAGCACGACAGCGCTCGAACTCGATCAACTGCCCCAATCGCTGCTACTTATCGGCGGCGGCTATATCGGCTGCGAGATCGCACAGATCTTCGCGCGGGCGGGCGCCGCGGTTACCATCCTCTGCCGCAGCCGGCTGGTGCCGGAAAGCGAGCCGGAAATCAGCGACGCCCTGGCGGGATATTTCGGCGACGAAGGCATTACCGTCCGGACCGGTGTCACCTACCGGGCGGCCCGGACGTCGGGCACGGGTATCGCACTGGACATAACGGCCGAAGGATCCGGCGAAACGCTGGAAGCCGAAAAGCTCCTCGTTGCAGCGGGACGACAGCCCAACACCGCCGGTCTCGATCTCCCGCAATGCGGCGTCCGTCTGACGGCGAACCAGGGCATCGAGGTCGACGACCGCCTGCGCACCGCGAACCCCGATATTTATGCGGCGGGTGACGTGACCGGGCGTGACCAGTTCGTGTACATGGCCGCCTATGGCGCGAAGCTCGCGGCGCGCAACGCCCTAAACGGCGACGACGAACGCTACGACGCAACCGCGATGCCGGCCGTCACCTTCACCGATCCACAGGTCGCCGGTGTCGGCCTGACCGAAGCCGCGGCCCGTGCCAAGGACATCGCGGTGGACACCGCGGTCCTGCCGCTGTCATACCTGCCGCGCGCGCTGGCCGCCCGCGATACGCGGGGCCTGATCAAGCTGATCGCCGATGCCGAAAGCGAGAAGTTACTGGGCGCTCACATCCTCGCGCCCGAAGGCGGCGACAGCATTCAGACCGCCGCGCTGGCGATCAAGACCGGCATGACCGTCTCGATGCTCGGCGACATGATCTTCCCGTATCTGACCACGGTGGAAGGCCTGAAACTGGCGGCCCAGACCTTCCACAAGGATGTGACCATGCTCTCCTGCTGCGCCGGATAAGGCGCCGGGTCTATTGCGAGCCGTCGCGCTCGACCGCCTCGGCCAATTTCTCCGGATCGACGGCAATACTGACACCGGCCCGTTCTTCCTGCAGCAGCATGGCGACGCGGGAATCGCGGTCATCCCAGCCCCGGTTCCGGGCTTCTGTCATTTCCTCCAGCGTCATATTGGCGATGCGCATCGGCACGCCGACTTCGCGGGCCAGTTGGGTGGCCAGCGTGACGTCCTTGTGGGCCAGGCGCAGCGCGAAGGCCGGCGGGTCAAATTCGCCCGTCAGAAACTGCGCGATCAGCCCGTCATAGGTTCGCCGGCGACCCTGGGCGCCCTGCCGCACCGCTTCCCATAGGGCAAGCGGCTCGACACCCGCCTTGACGCCCATGGTGAAGACCTCGGCCAGCGCAGTCTGGATCGCATAGCCCGAACAGTTGTGCACCAGCTTGGCCACCGACCCCGCGCCGATCGGCCCGATATAGATGACCCGATCGCCGATCGCGTCGAGCACGGATTTGTGCTGATGGAAAGCCGCCTCGTCACCGCCGATCCAAAGCGCCATCTTGCCGGATGCTGCGCCATGCGGCCCACCGCTCACCGGCGCGTCGAGCATATGGACATCGCGTTTCGCAAATTCCGCGCAGACCTTGCGCACCAGGGTCGGTGAATTCGTGGACAGATCGAAATACGCGCTGCCGGGCTTCATGCCGGCCAGCAGGCCGTTTTCGCCCAATGCCACCGCTTCCATCTCGACCGGCCCCGGCAAGGACGTGAAGACCACTTCCCCCGCTTCGGCAACCGCTTTCGGCGTATCCACCCACTCCGCGCCGTTGGCGATATGCGGCTCGGCCGCCTCGCGCCGGATGTCATTGACCACCAGGTCGTATCCCGCCTTCTGCAGGTTGGCCGCCATGCTTGCACCCATGGTGCCGACGCCGATAAAGCCTACCTTCATTGTTTCCTCCCGTTGCCGATTGATGTTTGTTGAAACGAAGAGCCCGCGAGAGCGGCTTCGCCGCCCTAACTTGTTCGTCTCCCGTTAGAGTAGCCTGGAACGGCGCGTCGGCGCCAATTCGCGGCGCCGCCAAGACCATTTCTTGTTCAAATTGCCTCAAGTGAAATGATCTATCTCTTTATTTATACGCAAATACGTCGTCGCGAACCGTTTCGGTCCGCTCGGGATTTGCCCTAAATACAGGTTTGCGTCAGCCGGACGAGGTCGGCGAAGGTCGGCGCCGCCATCTTCTCCATCACCTGCGCGCGGTGGGTCTCGACGGTTTTCGGGGCGATTTTGAGCAGCCGTGCGACCTGCTTGTTAGAGTTCCCATCGACGATCAGCCGCAACACATCCTGTTCGCGTGTGGAAAGACTTTGAAAGCGCGCCAAAATTTCCTGGCATTCGTCTTCAACTTTCCGGCGTTCGACGTCCGAATTCAAGCACTTGTTGATCAAATCGAGCATGGCCTGTTCGTTGAATGGTTTTTCAACAAAGTCGACCGCGCCTTTTTTCATTGCCCGAACCGCGGTGGAAACGTCGCCATAGGCGGTCATCAGGATAACCGGCATGTTTATGCCTTTGGCCAAAAGCCGGTCCTGCAACTCGAGCCCGCTCATCTCCGGCATCCGCATGTCCGTGACAAGGCACCCGGGCTGTCTCGAATCGCAATTTCGGAGAAATTCGCTCCCCGATGCACATGCCCGCGCCGTCAACCCAACCGACTCGACAAGCCATTTGATCGAATTCCGTACGGCGGCATCGTCATCGACGACAAAGACAATCGACTCTTGAATGTCCATCAGATTGCCCCCGCTACCGGCAGCGTTAGTGAAACCTGTAATCCATCGGGCCCGGACTTCGCGATCCACAGCCGCCCGCCGGCGCCTTCGACAATCCTGCGGCTTATCGCGATACCCATACCGAGACCGTCCGATTTCGTCGTCGCGAAAGGTTCGAAGATTTTGTCCTCGATCGACGGATCGAGTCCCGGCCCGGAATCGACGATATCCACGCGAACCTCGTTTCCACTTTTGCACGTCGCTGCGATTTTAAGAATACGTCCGCCGTCACGTCCTTCCTGCATCGCCTCGATGGAATTGCGCACGAGATTCAACAGTACCTGTTCCAATTCGATCTTCGATGCCGCGACCGTCGGAAGGTTCGGCGGGATTGACGGTTTAAGATCGATGTGGTGCGCAATGAGTTCGGCTTGCGCCAGGACCGTCACGGAATCGACCACGCCCTCCACCTGGGCCTGGGCACCGTTGCGCCGCTCCGATGTGTTCGGCCGGAGGAAATCGGCAACCCTTTTCAGGACCCCCCTCGGCCCGTTCCGCCTGGGCATGGATCTCGTGCAAAACCGTCAAGAGTTCATTCTGGTCCAACCGGTCGGATTTCAGGCGGTTGATCGCGCCTGTCGAAAAGTTCAACGTCGCGGTCAGCGGCTGGTTGAGTTCATGCGCCAACATCGCGGCCATTTCTCCCATGGTACTGCGCCGCAACACTTGCGCGAGTTCCAATTCATGGCGTCTGATTTTCTCTTCCGCTTGCTGCCGCTCGGTGACGTTCGCGGCGAGTGTAATGATGTTGTTATCATCGAGAAGGTAATCGTTCACTTCGACCCACCGGCCATCCGTATCGCAATATAGGAAGCCGCGCGCCGGTGAAGCCCGGCGTTTCAGGCGGGCGCTGCGCCAATTCTCTCTGACCGCCTCGTCATGCCCCACCCGGCCGGATCCAACGAATGCGTCGACCATATCTTCGAAACGGACCCCTGCTTCCGCCGGAAGGACGGCATTCCCATAGGATTGCCGATAGACACGGTTACACGTCACCAATCGGTCGCGGCTGTCATACATGGTGAATGCCACCGGCAGGACGTCGATCGCCCGCAGGAAACTTTGCTCCGCCTGTTGGCGCCGGGACTCGATTTCAACCTCACGGGTGACATCCAGCG
>JAOTYV010000393.1 GCA_029861675.1 Alphaproteobacteria bacterium | reverse complement strand
TGAATTTCTTGACTGCGTCGACCTCGACACGGGCGCCCTCGCGCGGCACGACGAAGGCATAGGGAAGCTGCCCCTTGCTGTCGTCATCGAACGGCAGCACCGCGGCCTGCACGATATCCGGGTGCCGTTCCAACAGCACCTCCACATCGCCCGGATGCACGTTTTCGCCGCCGCATACGAACATGTCGTCGGTCCGGCCGGTAAAATAGAACCAGCCATCCGAATCCTGCCGCATCACATCGCCGGTCTTGTACCAACCGTCCGCGAACCGGTCCGCGGTCACCCCGGGCAAGTTGTGATAGCCCAGCGCCACACCGGGATTGCGGACATACAGCTCACCTTCATTTTCGTCCGCACCGCCGACGAATTTGAAATCGCATCCCGGTATCGGAAAGCCCACGCTGTGCAGCGGCCTCGCCATGCCATCCGGATGGTACCAGCCGAGCATGATCGGTCCGCCTTCGGTGGTGCCGTAGTTGAGATGGATTTCCGCCTGGGGAAAGGCCGTCGCCAGTTCCGCGAGCAGCGTGTCCGAACACGGCGCGGAGCCCATGCTGATGGTGCGGATCGATGAGGTGTCCGCCTGGGCCAACATTTCGCGCGCCTGCAGGATTAGATACATCATCGTCGGCACGCCGGTCGTCATGGTGCAGCGGTGATCCGCGATCGCCTGGATCGATTGCGCCACGTCGAATTTCGGCAGAATCACCAGACAGGCTCCCGGCAGGAGCGCGGTCTTGATCGCGACCAGCGCATTCTTGTGGAAGAACGGCGCGGAAATCAGGATCCGGTCGGCCGCTCTCAGACGGCGGTATTCGACCAGAATTTCCGCCGCCCAGTTCTGCCGTTCATGGGTCAGCAAGACACCCTTTGGGTTGCCCGTTGTGCCCGACGTATAGGGCTGCATCGACACCTGATCCTTGGCGGGGATAATCGACGCGAATTCCCCGGGCCGGCAAAACGCCTCGAACCCATCATCGAAATCGACGAACCGAACCGCATCGGGCACCAGGCGGCGATAGTCCATTTCGGAAAAGACAAGGCGGACGCCCGCATCATTCAGAATGTATTCCACCGCGTCGCGCGGCAGCTTGACATTGATCGGCACCGGCACGCAGCCGGCACGGACCGCGCCGAAAAGGACGGCGATATATTCGACGCGGTTGAGCGCCAGCACGCCGACCCGGTCGCCTTCGCCAAACCCGGCCGCAACGAGCCCGCCGGCGATACTGTCGCACAGCCGGTCGAGGTCGCCATAGGTCACGCGCCGCGGCGCACCCGGCAGCGCGAGGTCGATTGCGGCCAGCCGGTCACTGTCCACATGGTCCTTGAAGATATCGCCGAAATTGGCACGGCGTTCGGTCATGGCGCGACGATGACCTTGCCGATAACCTCCCGGTCTTCGATCAGGCGCAGCGCTTCCCGGGCTTCCGGCAACGGAAAGACGTTATCGATCGGCACCGTCATCTCGCCCTTGTCGATATAGCCCAGCAGCGCTTCGAGGTCCTCGCGCGCCCAACTGTTGGAGCCGAGAATTTGCAGCTCGAACGTCCAGATGTAGCGAATATCCGTCTTCGGATCGAACCCGGCGGTAGCGCCACAGGTCATCAGCCGGCCGCCGCGCTGCAGGCACTTGAACGACGGCACCCAGGTGTCGCCGCCGGTAAAATTCACCACCATGTTGACGCCGCCGTCATAGGTGCGGCGATGCGGTTTCTCGTAGAGCTTCCAGACTTCCTTTTCGAAGGCCTGGGTCGTGTAGTCGATGATGTGGTCCGCCCCCATCGCCCGCAACTGCACGCCCTTTTCATCGCTACTGGTAGCCGCCACCACCTCGGCCCCCGCCAGCTTGGCCAGCAGGACGCAGCAACTGCCGACGCCGCCGCTCGCGCCCAGCACCAGGCACCGCTCGCCCTTCTTGATATTGCCGTTGGTGAACATCATCCGATGCGCCGTACCGTAGGCCACCGGCAATGCCGCCGCCTGCTCGAAGCTGACGCCATCGGGGATCGCCACGAGCTGATGCGCACGCGCAAGGCACAGTTCCGCGAGTCCGCCATTCACCGTCTCGCCCATCAAGCCGCCTTCGACCCGGTTGAGCGGATCGATCAGCACCCGGTCACCGACCGACCAGCCGTCGACCTCGGGGCCGATCTCGGCAATTTCGCCGGCCACATCCAGGCCGCAGATCACCGGCAGATCGAGTTTGATGCCCGGCATACCGCGCCGGGTAAACACGTCGTGGTAGTTCAACGAGGTCGCCTTGACGTTGATGATGACGTCGCCCGCACCGATCTTCGGGTCCGGAAAATTTTCTTCATAGACCAGATTCTCCGGTCCGCCGTGTTCGTGTAGCACCACCGCGCGCATGTCGTTCGCTCCCTGGAATTCGCACCTAGCCGGGATTTCCTATCAGCTAGCCGCCGCCGCGACAACGGGCCGAAACGCGGTAGGATAGACACTCAACATAGGGAGGAGAGTATGATGACCTACAGTGACGAAATCGCCCAATGGGCGGCCGGCCTGACCTTCGATGCAATACCCGACGCGGTCATCGCCGATGAAAAACTGCGGGTGCTCGATATCCTGGGGGTTGCGCTCGCGGCCAGCACGCTGCCGGCGACCGCGCCGGTACGGACCGCCGCACTCCGGCTCGGTGCGGGCGAGGAAAGCCGGATGTGGGGGTATGGCGATCGCAGCACCGCGGCCTCGGCGGCGATCGTCAACGGCGCGCTGGCGCACGCGCTCGACTATGACGATACCCACAACAAATCGGTCGTCCATATCAGCGGCCCCGTGGTGACCACCGGGCTCACGCTCGGCGAGGCGCTCCACGCGGACGGACAATCGGCCCTGACCGCCATCGTCGCGGGGGCCGAGCTCGGCTGCCGGATCGGCCAGGTCGCCCCCGGCGGGTTTCACAAGCGGGGATTCCATGCGACCGGCGTGATGGGCGCCTTCGCCGCCGCCGTGACCGCCGGCAAGCTGCTCGGCCTCGATGCCGCACAGCTTCGCAACGCCATCGGCATCGCCGGCAGCCAGGCCTCCGGATTGATGGAATGCTTCCGCGATGGCAGCGCGACAAAGCAGCTTCATCCCGGCTGGGCCGCCCATGCGGGCATCACCGCGGCCTATCTCGCCGAGGCGGGCTTCACCGGACCGGCCACAATCTTCGAGGGCCGCGACGGCCTATACAATTCCCATGTCGGTGACGGCGACCATCCGTTCGAACAAATGACCGACGGCATGGGTGACGACTGGACGTGCCTGCACACTTCCTTCAAGCCCTATCCGTGCGGCCATGTGGTGCACGGCTTTCTCGACGCCATCCTGGCGCTCTACCGGGAAGAAGGCCTGCGCGCCGAACAGGTCGAGAAGATCACCTGCCCGACCGCCGAGTGGATGATTCCGGTCATGTGCGAACCGCGCGCGGTGAAGCTGAAGCCCGAAACCGACTATCACGCAAAATTCAGCTTCTATTTCACGCTGGCGGCGACGCTGCTGGATGGCCGGCTCGGCGTCGAAGTCTTCACCGAGAAGAACATCACCGATCCGACGATCCTCTCGCTCGCGGAAAAAATCCACTGCGTGCCCGACCCGGACGCGCCCGGCACCGGCCACTTCA
>JAOTYV010000392.1 GCA_029861675.1 Alphaproteobacteria bacterium | reverse complement strand
AGGCCTGATGGATTTCATCGAACGCCTTGTTGCCGAGATCCTGCGACAAATCCGCGCCCGAAACCTCCGCGCCAAGGGCGCCGGCTATCGGCTTCACATCGATCGTCTGAAACGCCATACCTTTAGATCTCCAATTACGGTTGCACTCACTCGGCCGCCGCGGCCGCCTTCGCCTCGAAGCGGAAGCCCTTGTAGCCATCGGCGACGATCTTTTCGCAAATCTTCCGATAGGTTCCGACGCCGCCGATATACGGCATGAAGAGCCGGGGCTTGCCCGGAATGTTGGCGCCCATGTACCAGGAATCGGCTTGCGGAAAGAGCGTCTTGTTGGCGACCTCCTGGACATGGCCGGTCCAGTCGTCCTCGGCGTCGGTCGCCGGCTCGATCAATTCCAGGCCGCTGTCCCGCATATGGACCAGGCCGTCGGTCACCATGCCGACATGCTGTTCGATGGAAACGATCATGTTGCCTTTGACCGAGGGGCTGCCCGGTCCGGTAATCATGAACATGTTCGGGAAGGCTTCCGTCATCAGCCCCAGATAGGTGCGCGGGCCGGCGTACCATTTATCCTTGAGCGCTTTGCCGCTACGGCCTCGGATGTCGACGTTGAAAAGCGTTCCGGTCATCGCGTCGAAACCCGTCGCGAACACGATGGCGTCGAATTCATAGCGTCGGCCATTGGCGACGAGACCGTCCGGCGTGATCCGTTCGATCGGCCGGCTGCTGATATCGACGAGGTCGACATTGTCGCGGTTGTAGGTTTCGAAATAGCCGCTGTCGATGCAGATGCGCTTGGTCCCGATGGGATAGGTTTTCGGCGCCAGCAGCTCCGCCGTCTCCGGGTCTTTCACGATCCGCCGGATCTGGTTGCGTACGAACTCCGCCGAGGTGTCGTTCGAGGCCTTGTTGACCAGGATGTCGTTAAAGGCGCCAAGATACCCGGCGCCGCCGATGTCCCAGCGCTTCTGATACATCGCCTGACGCTCTTCTTCATCGACGTCGAGCGCCGACTTGTCGTTGATGATGCGACTGTTCCCGTTCGGCGTATGGCGAACCGCCTCGCGGAGCGCCTGATAGTCATCCTTCCAGGAACGCTCGTATTCCGGCGTCATCGGCTCGTTCTGCGACGGGATCGAATAATTCGGCGTGCGCTGGAAAACCGTGACATGGGCGGCTTCCCGCGCCAGCACCGGAATGGCCTGAATACCGGACGATCCGGTGCCGATCACTGCAATCCGCCGGCCGGAGAAATCGACCCGTTCATGCGGCCAGTTGCCGGTGTGATAGGTCGGCCCCCGGTAGTCCGAGAGACCCGCGATATCCGGCGTCTGTGCGGTCGAGATGCAGCCCGTCGCCATGATCAGGAATTGCACGCTCACCCGTTCGCCGGCATCGGTCTGAACCCGCCAGCGGCGCGCGCCCTCGTCGAAATGGGCGGTCGTCACCTCCGTGTCGAAGTCGATGTCCTTGCGCAGGTCGAAGCGGTCGGCGACGTGATTTGCGTAGGCGAGGATTTCCGGCTGCGCGGAGAATTTCTCGCTCCACTGCCATTCCTGCTGCAGGTCTTCGTCGAAGGAATAGGAATATTGCATGCTCTCGACGTCGCATCGCGCGCCGGGATAGCGGTTCCAGTACCAGGTCCCGCCGACGCCCCCGCCGCGCTCGAAGACACGAGTCGAAAACCCCAGACCCCGCAAGCGATGCAAAAGATAAAGCCCGGAAAACCCGGCGCCCACAATCACCACGTCGACCGACGCGGCCGCAACAGACTGGTTCGACATGCAAAACTTCCTGACGACGGAGTGCCCAATGGAATATCGGCACCGTGACAGGTAAAATACAGAATTCACGCGCGGTCGGGAAGCCCGGACCGTGACCAGGGGTCGAACCTCCGGCCACCGTCGGTGTCACCGGTCTCAAACCGGCCGGAAAACCTTCCGAATCCGGTTGTTCTCCGTATCGCCGATATAAAAAGACCCATCCGGTCCGACGGCCACGCCATGCGGCCGGGCGAGCGAGGATTGCGTTGCCGGGACGCCGTCGCCCGAAAAGCCGTGGATGCCGTTGCCGGCGATGGTGCTCACCTTATCCGCTTCCCAGTCGATGAGCCGGATGACATGGTTTTCGGTGTCCACGATCAGCGCGTTGCCGTCGGCATCCAGGGTCATCTCCTTGGGCCGGTCGAAGATCGCCGCCGCCGCCGGTCCCCCGTCGCCGCCATAGCCGGTCTCCCCGGTACTCGCGACCGTGGCGATGGCGGCATCCGGCGTCACCAGGCGGAGCGAGCTGCCCTGGCGTTCGAGGATATAGACCCCGCCATCCGATGGACGGGGTGCCACGGCGCGCGCGCCGAAGACGCCAGCAGCGATGGCCGGCCCCCCGTCGCCGTCATGCGCCGCCGCACCGGTGCCGGCGAAGGTGGCGATATCACCAGTCGACATGTCCACGACGCGCACCCGGTTGTCCGCCACATCGGCGATGTACAGGCGCGTCCCGTCGCGGGAAAACGCGAGCCCGTTCGGCTCGCCCATGCCGGCACGGTTCGCCGCGCCGCCATCGCCGGAATACGCCGCCTCCCCATTCCCCGCGAAGGTCGTCACGGCTCCGGTCGCCCCATCGATCCGCCGCACCGCGGCATTGTGCCGATCGGCGGTATAGATCGCGCCATCCCGGTCGACCGCCAGCCCGTAGGGTTGATTGAAACAGGCCTCCATGGCGGGGCCACCATCGCCTGAATATCCCGCTTCACCGGTGCCGGCCACGGTTTCGATCGTACCGGTCCTCCCGTCGATGCGCCGGATGCAGTGATTGAACGTATCGGTAAAGACGAGATTACCCGCACGGTCGAAGATAACGTCGAACGGATTGTTCAACGTGGCCGCCGCCGCGGGACCACCATCGCCGCCATACCCCGCCTCGCCGATTCCCGCGACGGTCGTAACAATCCAGCCGGCATAGGGAAAATCGTCGGTAGAATCCATCATCTAGCAATCCTGTCTCTTATTAATAGCGTTCCGCCTATTAATAGCGTTCCGCCAACCAACCATGTCACCTATTGCGAAACCGAATCGAAAATTGCGCTTCCTTCACCAGGGGGACGATCCTCCGGCCCAACACGCATCACATAATTTTGCGGGGCTTCCAGGCGGAAGGCAAATCGTCCACGGTTTGCAGATAGCGGTGTCGACTCTCCGGCGCCGGAGCGATGCAGTGCGCCCGGCGGCCCGACAGGCGATACCGGTTGCGGGCCAGCATGTCATAGAGCCAATCCCGCAACCGCCGCGGCGCCAGTTTGAAGATCCCGGCGAGCGGCCACGGCCAGGGCATCAGCGCCGCCAGCCGCAAGATACCGTCCGACTTTATATCGAGACGTTCGTTTTGCAGAACCGCGAAAGTCTCGAACCCGGCGAGCGGCAAGCCGAGCCGCCGCAGCATCGTCTGCCCCGCCGGCGACTGCATCGCGCAAAATCCGACGCGCCCGGACCGGTCGCGGGACAAAATAAATTGCGCCGCACCGCTGCAAAAAACGCAGACGCCGTCGAACAGCATCAGGATCCGCGGTTCATTCGTCACGGGCAGGCCCGTCTTCCCCAACCGCCGTGACCGGCAGGAGATAGCCCCGGTAATGCACCA
>JAOTYV010000391.1 GCA_029861675.1 Alphaproteobacteria bacterium | reverse complement strand
TCCGATCTGGCGGACAGCGGGGCGAATATCAGCCTCGTCGTCGGGGCGTGGTCGACGGATTGGCGGCAAGTGGATCTGAAGACGCATCGGGTTGCGATGGTCGTCAATGGGGAGACCCGCGGCGAGGGCGAGGGCGCCCGTGCGCTGGGTGATCCCTTGAACGTGATGGTCTGGCTCGCCAACCAGCAATCGCAGCGTGGCGTCGGCTTGCAGCGGGGCCTGTGCGTGTCGACCGGAACGTGCACCGGCCTCGATAAGGTCAATCCGGGCGACCGAGTTGTCGCCGATTTCGGTACGCTCGGTGCGGTGGAAATCGTTTTCGAATGATGCCCGCGATGCGCCGACGGATCGGTTCGCTGGAAGGTTAGTGAAAGATCGTGCCGCCGTTGATGTTGTATGCTTGGCCGGTGATCAATTCGGCCTCGTCCGAGGCCAGGAACGCGACAAGATGCGCCACATCCTCGGCTTCCGCGACACGGCCGAGCGGTGTCGCCTGGTTCATACGCTCCACGACCTGCGCGCGATGCGCTTCCAGCGGAATGCCGCGCGCCTCCGCCGCCGCCTGTTCCGCATAGTTCATGCGGTCGGTATTGATGCCGCCGGGACAGACGGAATTGACCGTGACCTTGTGCGGCGCCAGATCCAGGGCCGCGCACTGCGTCAGGCCGAGCACCGCGAATTTCGATGAAGAATAGGCGCTGCCCGTGGCACTCCCGCGTTTGGACGCGTTCGACGCGATATTGATGATGCGGCCGCCCCCTTGTTCGATCATGTGCGGGGCAGTGAACTTGGTGCCGAGAAACACCGCGGTCAGATTGATGTCGAGGAAATGGTGCCACACGTCCTCGTCCAGTTCCCACACCGGCACCCGGTCGCGGCCGATGATGGCCCGCGCGTTGTTCACCAGGATATCGATGCGGCCATACCGCGCGATGACCTGATCGATGAGGTCCCGAATTTCAGCGCTGACCGACAGATCGCATTGAACGGTCAGGCATTCGCGGCCGAGCGCGCGGACTTCCGCGGCAACGCTTTCAAGTCCGTTCCACTGGTCGCCGCGTTCCTGCGGCGGCAAGTCGTCGTCGGGGCGATGGATGTCCGTGATCGCTACGTCCGCCCCCAGGGATGCCAGCTTCAGCGCCGTTGCGCGGCCGACGCCCTTGCGGCCGCCGGCGCCGGTGACGAGCGCGATCTTTCCGTCGAGATTTGCCATTTCCAATATTCCTCAAGCCGATCGATACGGGTGTGGTGTTATGCGACGCCGCGGCGCTCCGCGATGGCCAGGAGCCGGCGCGCGCGCTTGACGATTGCCGCGTTGATCATGCGGCCGTCCAGCCGGGTGTTGCCAACGGTGTCCGCCGCCGCGGCCGCCAATATGCGTTTTGCCTCCGCGACGTCACCCGGCTCCGGCGTGAAAGCGGCATGGATATGCGGTATCTGACCCGCATGATACGACGCCTTTCCCGTGAACCCCATGGTCGCGGCGCGCCGCAGTTCCGCGACCAGCCCGGTCTGGTCGTCCGGGTCATAGAACGCGCCGTCCATGGCATCGATCCCGGCATCGCCGGCCGCCGCCGCGACCCGTCCGCGCGCATAGGCCAGCGCATCCCACGACCGGTCGGAGCCAATCGTTCCCGACAGATCGTCGCTCCCGAGCAGGAGCATGGACACCTGCGGTGCGGCGTGCGCGATGTCGAGAACGTTTTCCAAACCGCGCGGCGATTCGATGATGGCAGCGAGTTCGATCGCCGGATGCGCCGCACAAACCGTGTCCGCCACCTGACGAACCTCATCCGCTGATTCGATTTTCGGCAGCAGCAAGCCGTCCGGCGGCGTTTGCCAGTCGGCGACGGCGACCATATCGCGCAGGCCGTCCAATGTGCGCGGATGGTTGATGCGAAGATATTTCAGCATCGGTCCGCCGGGGTCGCGCTGAAACACCGGCACAATCGTTCCGCGGGCTTCCGTCTTGCGGTCGGGCGTCGTTCCGTCCTCGAGATCGAAGACCGCGATGTCGGGGCCGGCCCGCACCGCATCGTCGTATTGCTCCGGCAGCAGCGCCGGAAAAATCATGGCGCTCCGCCGGTTTATCATTGGTCTGTTCATGGCCGAGAGTACCATGCGCGTTTTGCCGGACAATGCATCCTCGGCATTCGGGTTCGGATCATTGGGCCACATGCATCTCAATCGGCCCGCCCCGGACCGTGGTGCGAATAAACCGGCGGCGCTCATCCCGGGGGTAGTCGATCCGGCCGCAATGCATCAACCCGCCGCGATTTTCCCACATCAGGGTATCGCCAATGCGCCATTCATGTTCCCAGCGATACTCCGGACGGTCGATCCGGTCGAACAAGTCGTCCAGAATCGCGTCGCTCTCCGCATCGGGCAGATCCACGAGGCGCACGGTTATGAGCGGATTCACGTAGATCGCCGGCCGTCGGGTTACCGGATGGACGCAGACGACAGGATGGACGACAGTGGTGTTCTCGTGTCCCTCCTTGTCGAGCGAGCTGGCCGCCAGATTGGTAATCTTGTTTCGGCTGTTCGCGCCGTAGGAGAACTCGGCGTTGAGGCCGGCGATCCGCTGCTTCATCGGTTCGGGCAGGGCGGCATAGGCCGCATGGGTATCGGTGAAGCATGTGTTGCCGCCATGGCTGGGAATTTCGAGCGCATGCAGCAGCGTGGCCTTGGCCGGGACCGGATCGTAGGACAGGTCGGAATGCCAGCCGTCGCGCAACCGCTCCATCGATCCGCGCGAGGCGGCCGCGAGATCGAATTTTCCGTCCGCGCCGAAATTCCGCATTTCGACCACGTTCAGTTCTTCGGGATGCTGGAACTTGCGCTGTACATGGGGCTGCAAGGTACCGAAATGGGCGGAGAATGCCGCCAGGCTTCGCGCCGTAAGGGGCTCCCCGCGGAAAAGCAGCACGCGGTGGTCGAGAAAAGCCTGCTCGATTGCCGCGGTCGTTTCCGCGTCGAGCGGGCGCTGCGGGTCCACGCCCGTGATGGTGGCGCCGAGATTTTTGCCGGTCGGGGTAACGGTAACGCTCATCGGCATTCCCCTCCGGCTCAACCGGGCGTCCAGGCGCGGACCAGCGGCAGGACGTCGCGGGCGAACCATTCGATCTGTTCTTCCCGCTCTTCGTAGGGACCGACCAGATCCATCACCAAATGCCGCACGCCGGCGGATAGGAATTCGCCGATCCGGGCCGCCACATCGGCCGGTGATCCGAGCGCGCAATAGCGCATCGCGGGTTTCCGGAAATCCATGGCGTAGCGCACCGACAACGACTCCGTCGCCTTGTCCAATGCTTCCTCATAGGTCTTATCGAGCCGCGCGAACAACAGATGCCCAGTGCCGTAAGAGGAAATGTCGCGCTTCGCCGCCTCGGCCGCCGCCGTGATCTTGCTCATGGCATCGGCGAACATCTCGGGCGTGACGACATACGAGATATAGCCGTCGGCCAGTTCGCCCGCCCGTTTCAAGGCGGCGTCGGAACGCCCGCCGCACCAGATCGGCGGTCCACCCGCCTGGAACGGCGGCGGCGTCATCGACAGATCGCCGAACGGGAAGTAGCGGCCGTCATTCGAGACTTTTGCGCCGGACCACAGGCTGCGCAGTACCTTTATGCCTTCGGTCA
>JAOTYV010000110.1 GCA_029861675.1 Alphaproteobacteria bacterium | reverse complement strand
CGACCCATCGAAGCGGTCGTCAACACGGCGGAAAACCTGGCAACTGGCGAGCTCGCCGCCCGCGTTCCCCGCAAATCAAAAATCGCGACCACCGAGCTCCGCGATCTTGCATCCAACTTCGACGACATCGCGCATCGAATCCAGGACGATCGGAACCGACTCCATAACGCCGTCGCCCTGGCGACCGCCGCCGATCGGGCGAAATCCGAATTCCTAGCAAATGTGAGCCACGAACTTCGGACCCCGTTGAACGCCATCATCGGATTTTCGGACTCGATCAAGCAGGAAACCCTCGGGCCCATCGGCAACGAACGCTACAATTCCTATGCCGCCTATATCCATCAATCCGGCCAACATTTGCTGTAAATCATCAACAATATCATGGATCTGTCCAAGATCGAGGCCGGCAAAATGGAAATCGAAAACGACATCGTCGACATTCCCACATTGGTCGACGACGCTTTCCTGGTTATCGCCGAACAAGCCAAGAACAATAATGTGCGTCTGCACCACATCATCGAGAACGGCCTGCCGAATTTGCGCGGCAGTGAAGTGAAGCTCCGGCAAGTGCTGCTGAATTTGTTGTCCAACGCCGTGAAGTGCATCCGCGACAGCGGTCAGGTCAACCTAACCGCTCAATGTGCCCGGGACGGTGGCATTTCGTTTTCCGTCGCCGACACGGGAATCGGCATGTCGCAAGCCGACATCGCGGTGGCCTTCGAAGCCTTTGGCCAGACGCACAGCAAGACCAGCCGTCGGTTCGACGGCGCCGGGCTCGGCCTGCCGCTGACCAAACGGCTGGTCGAGCTGCATGGCGGCGACATCCATATCGAAAGCACCGAAGGCGTCGGGACGACCGTCACAGTGACCTTGCCGGCAAGCCGCGCGGTGGCCAAAACCGCGTGAACCGCGGTGACGATACGGAACTGTCGCGGGCCGGCGCGGCGCCGTGTATGCTCCGGGGCAAGGCAACCGATACCAGCAGCACATTTCCAGCAATGCCCGCAGGCGACATCCTTCTTCTCGACAGCGTCACCCGGCTGGACGAACGCCACCGGGGCAAGGTGCTGGTGGCCGGATCCCATGGCGGCGTGTATGCCGCCTATCTGGCGGCCTTGGGTCAATTACGAGGCGTCATTCTGAACGACGCGGGCATCGGCAAGGACCGGGCCGGCATCGGCGGCCTGGATTATCTGGACGAGGCCGGTATTGCCGCGGCGACCATAAGCCATTTGTCGGCGCGCATCGGCGAAGGGCCGGACATGATGGACCGGGGTGTCATCAGCCACGCCAACAAAAGGGCGATCGCGCTGGGATGCCGGCCGGGCATGACGTGTGCGGACTGTGCGGCGCTGCTGATGACCGGCGACATTCCGACCGTCCCGCCGCCGGAAATACAGGAGGGCCGCTTCCTAATATCGGCCGACCCGGGTGGGCCCGAAGTTTGGGGCATCGATTCCAACTCGCTGGTCCTGCCGGAAGACCGCGACCGCATTCTGATCACCGGCTCGCACGGCCAGGTATTGGGCGGCAAGCCGGAAACCGCGCTCAAATTCGACGCCGTCGCCGCCGTGTATAACGATGCGGGCCGGGGGATCGACGACGCGGGGATCAGCCGCCTGCCCGCCCTGGACGCCCGCGGCATTGCCGCCGCCACCGTTGCCCATGACAGCGCGCGGATTGGCGACGCCCGCTCGACCTATGAAGACGGCATCGTGTCCACACTCAACGAAACCGCGGCCGCGACCCGCGCCCGAACCGGCATCCCGACGCGCGCGCTGGTCGACCTGCTTGTGGCGGCGTGGCGGGACGAGCGATGACCACGGTGTCCGATGCAGTCGGGCAATCGAACCGCCACACAAAATCCAGATTTACGTGATTGAATACTGGACTGCCTGCGCACAGTCAGGAGACCCACGCCATGTTCGACAGCCCGATTTTCGATACCGTCTTTGGCTTGATCATCGTCTATGTCGTTCTCAGTATTGTCGTTTCCGCCATTCAGGAATGCGCCGCAGGGCTGTTTCAGCTGCGCTCGAAGACCTTGAAGCAAGGCATCGAGAACCTGATCGGCTCCGACCACGCCGCGCTGCTCTATCGGCACGGCCTGATCCGGGGCCTGTCGCGCAAGCACGCCGGTTTGATCGATGCCATCGTCAACAGCGGCAAACCCCGCGCGCCGTCCAACATTCCGGCCCCGACATTCGGTGTCGCCTTGGCCGACATCCTGACCGGGCAGCCGGCCGATACGGTGCCGACGCTGGACGACGTTCGATCGGGTGTTGCTCAAGTCGCCGACGAGGACCTGAAATCCGCCCTGACCGCGCTGTTGCGGCAGACCGAGTACGATATCGAAGAATTCCGAAAACGCGTCGCCCGATGGTTCGACGATTCGATGGACCGGGTCCAGGGATGGTATGCCCGACAGGCGCGCATCTGGTCGCTTTGCGTTGCCGCAGTGCTGGTCGTCGTCCTGAATGCGGACACCCTTCGTATCGGCACGGTCATTTGGCAAAATGAGACCCTCCGGACGCAGCTAATCGCGGCGGCGCCGACATCCGTAAATCCCGCGCCAGAAGAACTAGACAAAGCGTTTGCCGCGATACCGCTCGGCTGGCAATGCCCGGATGCCCGCCAGAAAGCCGGCGAGAGCTTTTGCGTGTTCGCCAAGGAGGGCGGCGAGCCGCTACCGGGGTCCGGCTGGCTGCCGCGCGTGATCGGCTGGTTGCTGACGATATTCGCGGTTTCCCTCGGCGCGCCCTTTTGGTTCGATCTAATGAACCGGTTGGCCAATTTGCGCAATGCCGGGCGGGCGCCGCTCCGGGAGGAAACCGCCAAAGGTTAGACCATCGCCGGCTTACGCCACCGCGGTCGGAACGATATGGCTATCCTGCGGCAACCCGATAATCATCCGCTTGAGCAACCGATTCTGCGAATCCGGGAACGGCTGCCGGTGATGCAGCAGCACCGCGTTGTCCCACAAAACCAGATCGCCGACCTGCCAATCATGCAGGTAGACGTTCTCCGGGCGCACCGTATAGGCCAGCAATTCATCCAGAAGGTCGTGCGCTTCGTCGTCCGGCATGCCGACGATGCCGGTGACCGTTTTTGGGTCGATATAGATCGCCTTCCGCCCGGTCGCCGGGTTGACGTTGACCAGCGGATGTTTGACGTCGGGTGTCGTCCGCGTCCGCTCGTCGATCGACTGGTTGCTTACCCTGTCCTGCGTCTGCTTCGCCCGGCTGGCATAGCTGAAGACACCGATCTTGTTTTCCACCTTGTTCTGAAGGTCGGCCGGCAACGCCTCATAGGCATTGTATAAATTCGCCCAGCTCGTGTTGCCGCCATCGGCCGGCACCTCAACGCCATAAAGATAACAGCCGGTTACCGGCGCGGCGTTATAGGACTGATCCGTGTGCCACGTCAGTTCCCGGTTGCTGAGGCCGCCGATCAGCTCGCCGGCCCCGTCCCGCATGTTCGACAAGATCACGATCTCACGATACGCGGACTGCCAATGCGCCTCGATATACGGCTGCGGTTCGCCGACGATATGGCCAAACCGGAAAAGTTCGTCCTCCGACAGGGGCTGCCGTCGAAACACCAGCAGCGAATGCGTGCGGTAAGCCTCCCGGATCGCCTCCTCGGTCGCCGCATCCAACGGCTCCCACAGCGCGACGCCCTTCACTTCCATGGCGAAACTGCCGTCGATTGGCTGCAAGTCGATTGGCATGGCGATGGTCTCTCCCTGCGGTTTCCGGCGACGCCCGCGCCGGGGGCCTGAACGAAGTATAGCGTGTCCGGCTTGGGGGCCAAACACGACCAAAGGCCAGCCGCCGCTAGCCTAGTTTTAGCCGATCCGCGACCGCTTCATCACACCGGCCGGTCGCCCTTCTCCACCTTGAGCACGCGGCTGTCGACCGCCGGCAGCATCTTCGCCGGGTCGCGGGTGACGACGACATCCACGACGGTCGGGCGTTTGGTCTCCGCCATGCCGGTTCGGATCGCATCGCCGAGCGCATCCGGATCCTCGACCCGGATGCCCTGGCAGCCGAAGGCGTTGGCGATGTTCGCGTAGTTCATCTCGACCAGTTCGCTCGACTGGTACTTGCCATCGTACATCGAGTGCTGCAGCGCCTTGACGTAGCCGGAGGCGGCGTTGTTGACCACCATGATCGTGCAACCCACCTCGAGCCGCAGCGCGGTTTCCAGCTCGCCGATCGCCATGTTGAAGCCGCCGTCGCCGGTGATGCCGACCACCGGGCGGTCGGGCACGCCAAGCTGTGCGCCGATGGCGCCCGGCAGGCCGTAGCCGATCGAGGCCAGCCCGCGATCGGCGATATAGGTCCTCCCCGCCAGCTTCGTGTCGTAGAGGAAGCCCGTCCAATGGCCGGCGAAGCCGCCATCCGCCACCAGCACGGATTCCGGCGGCATCGCGGTGTTCAGTTCGGTCAGCATCCGCGCCATATTGATCGGGCGTTCACCGGAGTGCAGCCGGTCCGCCGCCTCCTCCTTCCATTTATCCATGCGCACCGGCACCTCGGCGGCATAGCCCTGCCGCGCCGCGCGCTGCGCATCCGCGCTGTCCGACAATTCGGTCAGCAGGTCGCGCAGGCCTTCGCGGGCGTCGCCCCAGAGCGGCACCTCGGTGCGGGTCGTGCGGCCGATCTCATCCTCCAGAATATCGAGATGGATCAGCGGCACGTCCGGCGGCAACAGGGCGTAACGCTTGGTCGGGATCTCGCCCAGCTTGCCGCCAACTACTAGTAGACAATCCGAGGTATCGATCAGATCGTTCGCGATACGCGAATAGCGCCCGTACAGCCCCGCCGACAGCGGATGCGTGCAGGCGATGCCGCCTTTGCCGCTCATCGTGTGCGCCACCGGGATGTTCAGCGCCTCGGCCAGATCCTGCAGCGCACCATGCGCCTGCGACAGATGCACCCCGCCGCCGGCCAGGATCAGCGGCCGCTTCGCCTTGCCGAGCAGCGCCGCGGCGCGGCCGATATCGTCCGCCGCCGGGCGGCTGCGCTGCCCCGGAATGGCGCGATGCGCCGGATCGACCCAGAAATCGTCGGCGGTGAAGTCGTATTCGCCGTGGCAGATGTCCTCGGGTACGTCCAGCACGACCGGCCCGGGCCGGCCGCCGGTCGCCACCGCAAAGGCACGGCGCACCTGTTCGGGAATGCGGTTGCCGTCCTCGATGCGGATCAGCTCCTTGGCCGCGGGCGTGAGGATATCCACCTGCCGGCATTCCTGCGTCATGTTCTTCCAGGCGTGGCTGCGGTTGGTGTCGCCCGCCAGCACGATCATCGGGATACCGGCGTTCAGCGCCTCGACCATTCCGGTCACGAGATTGGTCGCGCCCGGGCCGAGCGTCCCGTCGCACACGCCGGGCCGCCCCGTCACCCGCGCATAGGCATCGGCCGCGAAGACACCGCAGCGCTCGTCGTTGATCAGCTTATGATTGAGCCCAAGCGCCCGCACCGCCTCGTAGAACGGCAAGAGTTGAAATCCGCCCATGCCGAACATCAGCCCGACCCCATGGGCCTTCAGCATCTCGGCCAGCGCCTCGCCGCCGTTCAGGCGCCGAGCATAATTGTCTACGGCCGATTTCTTTGCGCTGCTCATGTCGGATTTCCCATTTCCCGGATTTCATAAATCGCGACCGCGTGGCGCGGCACCCTAGGCTCCGCCATCTTAGTCGACAAAGCGGCGGCGGGACAAAGTACGGATTTGGCCCCCAATTCACGATAATTGTCGCCGATCAGTCATCTCGGCTTGACAATCAGATATAGTTATAACATTGTTATAACTACAGGAGACACCAATGAAGACCGACCTGAGATCCATCGGAAACGCCAAAGGCGTGATCATCCCGAAGCCGATCATCCAGCAATGCGGATTCGGGGATCAGGTGGAATTGACCGTCGAAGGCAACAAGCTGGTGCTGACGCCCAGCGCTTCGCCAAGGGACGGCTGGGCCAAGACCTTCGAGACAGCGGGACAGCAGGAGTCCCCGATGCTGCCCGATTATCTGAGCGAAGACTGGGACGATGCTGAATGGACGTGGTAAAGCGGTTCGAGGTTTACCTCGTCTCGCTTGATCCGACACGCGGTTCGGAGATCCAGAAAACGCGCCCGTGCCTTGTCGTCTCCCCCGACGAAATGAACGCCCATATTCGGACGGTCATCGTAGCGCCCATGACGACGACCCTTCGCAACTATCCGACCCGAGTCACGCTCACCTTCAAGCGCAAAAAGGGCCAGATCGCACTCGATCAAATTCGCACGATCGATAAAGCACGACTCGTTCGGAAACTGGGGAAGATCGACCGCAAGACGGCTGAGGCGGTGGCGGCCGTCCTCGTCGAAATGTTCACATTTGGCTGAAACCCGCCGGCCCTATTCCGGATTCATCAGCCGCCATTGCTTGGGATTGCGCGCCGGCAGCTCGTCCATGATTGTGCGGCGCTCGGCATCGGTGAGTTCGTACCAGCCGTCGATCTCTTCCTGGCGGCGCAGGCAGCCGGAGCACAGCATCTCGCCATCCAGCTTGCGGACGTAGCAAATGCCCTTGCAGGGCGTCTCGATCTTATGCCAGGCGGTGGCCATGAAGGACTGCCTTTCCGGTGCGTTATCGCGCTATTCTTAACCCGCGATCCTATCATGCAGCAAGGAGCCCCGCCATGCCCGCCCATCACGAACTCCACCCCAGCCCGGACACCGTGCATTGGGCTTTCTTCGACGCGGCGCTCAAACCGCTGATCGAGGTGAACTCGGGCGACACGGTCACCCTGCACACCGTTTCAGGCGGGCCGGACATCCTGCCGGCCGGCGACGGGTTCGAGATCCTGCCGGAACATCTGACAATCCACGAAGCATTGGCGCCCGGCGGCGCCGGCCACATCATGACCGGCCCGGTGGCGGTCAAGGGCGCGCGGCCCGGCGACATGCTGGAAGTGCGCATCAAAGACGTGCGGCTGCGCCAGAACTGGGGTTGGAACCGCATCCGGCCGCTCTCCGGCGCACTGCCGGACGACTTCCACGAGACCCGGCTGCTGCACATCCGGCTCGACAAGAAGAAGAAGGTGGCCAACCTGCCCTGGGGCGTCGACCTGCCGCTCGACCCGTTCTTCGGCGTGATGGGCGTGGCCCCGCCGCCGGAATGGGGCCGCGTCACCTCGATCATCCCGCGCCGCCACGGCGGCAACCTCGACATCAAGGCGCTCGGCGCGGGCTGCACGCTCTACCTGCCGGTGTTCAACGACGGCGCGCTGTTCTCCGCCGGCGACGGCCACGCGGCGCAGGGCGACGGCGAGGTCTGCGTCACCGCCATCGAGACCTGCCTGAGCGGCGACTTCGAGCTGCATCTGCACAAGAACACGCCGCTGAGCATGCCGCGCGCCGAGACCGACACCCACTACATCACCATCGGCATCGACCCGGTGCTCGACAACGCGGCGAAACACGCGCTACGCGAGATGATCGCCCTGATCCAGCAGAAATCGAACCTGTCGAGGGAAGACGCCTACACGCTCTGCTCGATCGCCGCCGACCTGCATGTCAGCCAGATCGTCAACGTCCACAGCGGCATCCACGTGATGCTGCCGAAGGCGGCGCTGCACGGGGCTTAGAGGTAATCGTTAGGAGAGGCGTGGTTCTTACGAAATCTGTGTGGGCCACCTTTGGGCCACCACTGACATGCCGCTAAAACAAGCTGCCGGAGCCGCCTGATAACCCCCGCAAACTCACCGGTAGTCAAATTAGACCGTTTCGGGTCATGTGCGGACTCACCGCCGCTGTAGCCGATTTTCACTCCACGGTAAAAAACGGAGTTTGCCAAGCGGTGGTTTACCGGAGACGTTCCGTCAAGCGGCCGAGCAACGTCGCGCGGTCGTTTGATGAGTTCTCCGGGCAACGCGTAAGGCAGCCGTGGAGGCAGGTAAAGGTGCCGTGGCCAATCGCCCAAATGGCACGGACTTCAACGACACATCCATACGGGGTACGCCCTACTCTTTCGACAAAGTCAATTGCTTTCGGATGGGCCATCCCTAAATATAACGGGATTCTATGTCGTTACCCCAAACGTTCTTTTGCTTTGAGGGAGCCGCCATTCAAGACTCATGGCCGGGGTTTAATTCTTTGTGGGATCAATGCCATGGTGCATCGGCCGATATTGCCGATATTAATCTTATCGATGGTGCTTGCCGCCTGTTCATTCTTCGGCAATGACGACGCGGTGCCGAAGACTAAACCCCTCCGTACTGCGTTACCCCCTGCAGAAATTCCGACCTACGGAGTCGGCGATAGCTACACCTATGACAATCCGAAAGAAACCTGGACGGTTGTCAGTATCAAGAATGACCTCATTCGATGGAAGAGCTCGCTCGGCAACAGTCAGCTGACCGCGTTCGATCCGCTGCTGCCGCCGATCGAATGGACCGTTGCCGACAATCCACAAGCAACCCGAAAATTCCTTGAATGGAATGGCAGCATGTTTCCGCTGCAGGCGGGCAGCAACATGACCTACAAAGAGGTCGTTCGCCTTGGAGAGAACACGGGACCGACGCAATTCGAATGGCGCTGTTATACCGGCCGTCCACAGCAAGTCCACGTGCCGGCAGGGCGGTTCGCGACCGTTCCGGTGCTCTGCCAACGCAGCGACGGATATAAAGCCCAAGGCTACTATGCGCCGGCAATCAATACGACCGTTTCGATCACTTATGGCGGGTCGAACACACGACCGGATGTCCGCAGCCTACAATCCTTCGCCTTGGGGAAGGGCGAAAGAATAGCCGCAAAGGATCACAGTTCGCTCCCGCGCGGGTGGTCTGAAGCATTGATCGACCGGTCGTCGCTGGTCGTAGCCTTGGCGGACCGGCAGCAGGCCGTCTCGAAAAAGCCGGCGCCGGCTGCCGCGCGCCGTAAACCCTCCAGCGCCATGGCGTCTGCAAAATCAAAGAGACGCCCAAAGACCCGGCGATCGTCATCGACCGCGGCAGGGGCATCTGCCGAGCCCGGAACCGCAGCGGGAACGCGACGCGCCCGGTCCTTGTCGAAGCCGGAAACCGGGGCGGGCGGACGCTATCTCGTTCAATTGTCATCGCTCAACTCGCCGATAGTCGCGCGCAAAGAATGGACGCGATTACAGAAAGCCTTTCATGAGCAGCTCGGGGATAAGAAGTTGCGGTTGGAAAAACGCGCGATCGCGGGACGGGGTACCTTCTATCGTGTCCAGACCGGCCAGTATCAATCATTGAAGAAAGCGCGCTCGGTGTGCGCCGCCCTAAAGGAAAAGAACCAGGGCTGCCTGACGATCAAGCGATAACGTGCGCCGTATCAACGCCGCCCGCCGCCGATGCGGCCTGAAAACCAGCGACGATTCTCAGCGACGGCGGCGAAGGGCGCGTCGAACCGGTGTTTCAACCACCCGCCACGAGCCGGCATCTGTCTCACAGGCGGTACCATAATCGCTTTGCGATTGCCCTATTGCCGTAATGCTCTGTTCGTAGTCCCGACAGCGCAGACGGTCGTCCGACAGATACGAATTAATCGGCGTGAAGGTTCCGGTATGGCCAGTGTCCGGGTTGCTCCAGCGCGTGGTGTACTTGTCCGGCCATGTCCCGAGGCCTTTCTTCGCGGCCTGTTCGGCATAACGACGGTCTGCGGCATCCAATGAGCTGCCGACCGCGCTTCCCCGGTACGAGCCCAACAGGGTACCCGGCGCCGTCGGCGGGGTTTGCGTCTTGTTGTCGCCAATTTTCAATTCAAGCAGCGGGGCGACTGCCGCCATGCTCACATACTCGCGTTCGGCATAGGATTCACAGCCCACCACAGCGATCAACACAACCAGTGTGCATACAATTCTCAAATTGGTCATCGTTCGGTTCTTCCATCCGGAGTGGAGGCGATAAGACCATCGGTCGGACCCGGCAACCCAAAACGTTCTTAACTTAACCGCCCTGATTATCGGAAAAGCGAGAACCCTAGAGTTGGGTATCGGGGCACCCGGCAGGCATGAAAGACATGCACGATCGGACAATTCCCACCGCCACCGGCAATGTCCGGTCCGAGGCCTGATCGCCGCACCATCAAGTGCGCGGCGCTACGGAAACAAGTTTATTAAAACCCATTCAGATAGCTCAAGAAAGGGCAAAGACCTAAGTATTAAGAGGATTCGCGCCCATTAAGCGCACGCGGACCAAATCCGCAGAAACGCGGACATCCCGGCGCAACGTTCGGGGCAAGCTCAAACCGTCCGGGCTCTCTCACACCAACTGGACCACCGATCAGGGGCAGGTCACTCCTAGCCGCCAAAATCCGGCTGCCGCTCCGGCATGCCGGCCTGAAAGGCGGGCAGCGCGCGGCAGGCCTCGTCGATCCCGGCGATCAGCGGGAACGGCGTCATATCCGTGCCGTAGCGGCGGCCGTTCATGACTTCCGGGATCAGATAAAGGTCGGCCATCGTCGGGGTCTCGCCATAGCAGAACGGGCTCGGGTCCGGGCGGCGGCGCAGCAGTTCCTCGAGTGCGGTCAGCCCGGTCGTCACCCAGTGCCGGTACCATTCATGGGTCTGTTCCTCGGTCGCGCCATGGGCGTCTTTCAGGCGGTTGCGCACCCGGCTGACGTGCAGCGGGTGCATGTCGCTGCCAACGAACTGCGCGAAGGCCCGCATCCGGCCGCGCGCGACCGGATCGGCCGGCAGCAGCGGCGGGGCGGGATGGGTTTCCTCGAGATATTCCAGGATGGCGGTCGATTGGGCGAATAGCTGGCCGTCCACGTCGAGTGTCGGCATCAGCCCTTGCGGGTTCACGCCGCGATAGGCGTCCCAGCCGATTTCCCGTACCGAGATATACTCGAAGGGAATGGCTTTTAGGTGCAGCGCGGTCCGCACCCGCTGCCCCGCCGAATTGAAGTCCATGCTGTAGAGCTTGAGCATCCTGCCCTCCCGCCTTCGTTGTCCCGGCCGGATCGGCCCGGTTTTTCGCTAAATTTTATCAATCTTAATAAAATAGAAATCATGCGGTTGTTACCATCCCAAGCCGATCCGCCGGTATCAGGATTTGCCGGCGAACAGTCGGAATTCCGGCCCATTCCGGGGCGGAAATTGCCGATTCCAGAGGACGCAGAGCGCGATCATGAGCGGACCGAGAATTGGGTTTGCGCTGGGGGGCGGAGTAGCCCGCGGATGGGCGCATATTGGCGTGCTGCGGCGGCTATCCGAGCTCGGCATTTATCCCGACCTGATCTGCGGTACCTCCATGGGGGCGCTGGTCGGCGGCTTCTACCTCGCCCAGAAGATGGAGACACTGGCCGGATTCGCCGGCATGCTGACCCGGTTCCGCATGGTCCAGCTGCTCGATTTCACCTTTGCCGACAGCGGCATCATCGGCGGCAAGCGCCTGTTGCGGGAATTGGAACGCGAGCTGGGCAATACCCGCATCGAAGAATTGGCGACCCCCTTCGCCGGCGTGGCGGCGGAACTGGCGACCGGCCATGAGGTCTGGATCGACGAAGGCCGGCTGATCGACGCCATCCGCGCCTCGATTTCACTGCCGGGCATCTTCAAGCCGGTGAAACTCGACGGGCGCTGGCTGATCGACGGAGCGCTGGTCAATCCGGTGCCGGTGTCGACCTGCCGGGCGATGGGTGCGCGGCTGGTGATCGCGGTCAACCTGACCGGCGACACGCTGGGCGGGCTCGCCACCGAGGACCGGCGCGCACAGCAGAATTCCGGCGGCGGCTTTCCGTTCCTGGGATTGGACCGGCGGCAGGCAACGCCGGAACGGATCGGCCCGGCGATGCGGCAGTATTTCGGATACGAAACGGAAGAGCCGAACCTGTTCGGCACCATGGCGGCCAGTTTCAACATCCTGCTTGACCGGGTCACCCGCAGCCGCCTGGCGGGCGAGCCGCCCGACCTTGTGATTGCCCCCCGGGTGGGCCATATCGGACTCCTGGACTTCCATCGGGCGCAAGACGCTATCGACGAAGGTGCAAAAGCGGTAGACCGGATGGTGCCTGAACTCATCGACATAATGGGGGCATTCGGCATACAGTTCGCCGATCAGGAGGCGAAGAACTGGGCCCAGGGTGATTAAAAATTCGGTAACCTTTTCAACAGATAAAGAGCACACGAACAGGAGTATTTTCCCGCGCGTGAAGCCCACAGCCCAATGCGGCAAATTTTAAGAATCTAGATTAGGAAGGCGGAGCTAATCACTTGAGACCAATCGTCAAACCTCGCCTTCGGAAAATGGCCGCCGCGGTGAAATCCGCGTTCGCGCGTCTCCGGCCCGGCCGGAATCTGCGCCCGGCGCCACCGCAACAGCCCGAGCGGCATCCCTGGGAAGACAATTATCCGGCGAGCCTGGATTGGCGTACGCCGATCGAGACCAAGCCGCTTCCAGCCCTTTTTGACGATGCGGTCGCGGCGTATCCGGATAACCCCTGCATCGAATTCCTGGGCAAACGATACGATTACGAAGATGTCGCCGAATTGGTCAACCGCGTGGCCAAGGGCCTGCAGGCCCAGGGGATCGGCAAGGGCGACCGGGTCGGTTTGCTGCTGCCGAACTGCCCCTACTACGTGATCTTCTTTTTCGGCGTGCTCAAGACCGGCGCCACGGTGGTCAACTACAATCCGCTCTACGCGAAGCGGGAAATCACCCGCCAGATCATCGATTCGGAAACCCGGATCATGATCACCCTCAATCTCAAGACGCTGTATCCGAAAATCGCCAGTGACCTGCTGGGCGACGTGCTCGAAAAAATTGTCGTCTGCCGCATGCGGGACGTCCTGCCCTTTCCCAGCATGCTGCTGTTCGCTTTCCTGAACCGGAAGGAAATCGCGTCGATCCCCACCGATGAGCATCACCTGCCCTATGAAACGCTGATCGACAACGATGGCGCGCCCACACCGGTAACGATCCAGCCCGACGAAGATCTTGCGGTGCTGCAATATACCGGCGGGACGACCGGCACGCCCAAGGGCGCCATGCTGACCCACGCCAACCTCTATGCGAACACGGTGCAAACCGGCCTCTGGGCGGTAACGGCAACGCCCGGATCGGAGAAGTTTTTCGGCATCCTGCCGCTGTTTCATGCCTTCGGCATGACCGGCGTGATGAACACCTGCCTTTACTATGGCGGCGAGCTGATCCTGCAGCCGCGCTTCAACGTCAAGGATATCCTGAAGGCCATCGAGGATCAGAAACCGACGGTTTTCCTCGGCGTGCCGACCATGTTCTCGGCGATCAATTCCAGCGGCGATGTCGGCAAATATGACCTCTCCAGCCTCGCGCTGTGCATTTCCGGCGGCGCACCGCTGCCGTTGCACATCAAGAACAAGTTTGAGGAATTGAGCGGCTGCACACTGGTCGAAGGGTACGGGCTGACGGAAACCGGCCCGGTCTGCACCGTCAACCCGTTCGAGGGCGAGAACAAGGAGGGGTCGGTGGGCCTGCCGCTGCCGGGCACGCTGATCGAAATCACCGACCGCAATAA
>JAOTYV010000109.1 GCA_029861675.1 Alphaproteobacteria bacterium | reverse complement strand
CCTGTACGGCCGCGACCGCCTGCTCGTTGGAGTCCGGATCCCAGCTCACGGGAGGATGAAGGACGGCGGCCTCGACGCCTGCTTCGTCCATGCCGCGGATTGCATCCTCGACCAGAAAAGGCGTGTCCAGATGGGGCGGCCTCGCAACCCCCGTGCGCCAGAGGTGGACCTGCGCGTCGACGATTGGCATAGGTTTTCCCTGTAATTTGTGAGGGTTATGCCCTAGCGCAGAAAACCGACTCAGGAAACAACCGGGATTGAATCTCTTCGGCCATGACCGCACCAGGCCCGCATGACGAAAACGACGGGTGGGTCAGCGCTCGGAAGAAAATCCCGGTAAAGGACATGGTCGTTCTTGCCCGCCGGCGTTGCCGGAGGAAGTCAGCTACTTCACAAGTTTGACACCGCCTTTTGCCGCGACATGTTTGATGATCGCGATGGACCGTTCCTTATCGCCGCCATTCGCCAAGGCATCTTTGTAGATGTCCAAAAGGCGCGTACCGGTGTCGGTCGGCGTACCAAGCAACTTCGCCTCGTCGAGCGCCGCCGCGATGTCCTTACACGAAATGTTCATGCTGCCGCCGCTTTCAAATTTCCCGGTGCGTATAGCGTCTCCAATGCCTCCCTCGATCTGCTGGTTGCGGCCGGTGCTGACGCTGAGAACCTTGATCATCGTCTTGGCGTCGAGCCCGAATTTGACGCCCATGGTCAACCCCTCCGCGGTCGAAATCTTGGCGACATTGCCGA
This sequence comes from Alphaproteobacteria bacterium, assembly GCA_029861675.1. Next base: position 12,795 of record JAOTYV010000109.1, on the reverse strand, counting down.
TGTAATTATTGATGACCTTCATCATTTGCCCGTTTCCGGGATTTTCTCCGAGGAAGTGAACATTTTTGCCGATGGCGTCGAAGGCAGGCTTGACCTTATCGAATGCACCGCGCGGGCCCGATGTCATGACGGACAGCGTACCGTCCGCCGCGCCTTCGGTCCCGCCGCTGATCGGCGCATCGAGCATTTGGATTTGTGCGCCTTCGATAATCTCGCGAATTTCTTTGGCGACGCTCGGCCCCGTCGTCGATTGATCGACATAAATGCGAATTGCCGAGCCGCGCGAGGCTTCTCTGGCAACGTCAAATGCCGCCGCAACCGTGTTCAGGCAAACCATCACGATTTCCGCATGACTTGCGACATCCAAGACGCTTTCGCCTTGTTTTGCGCCCGCAGCCACCAAATCATCGACAAGGTTCTGTTGCAAATCATAAACGATAACTTCGAAGCCAGCCTTGACGAGGTTTTTCGCCATTGGGCCACCCATCGCCCCGATCCCGATATATCCGATTGACGTATTCATCTCTTAATCCCTCTTGTTAGGTGGAGCGGCGTTGTCAGAGCAAAATTTTTAATACTTTAAGCAGCCGTCGAACCACTCGGATCCATCTACAGCAATTTAGCAAAATCGCCGGCGGCGCAATACGACCCTGACGTTCGGGCAAAGTAATCAATTTTGCTCTGACACTGCCGCAGTCTGTCATTCACCGGATTTTCGAGTAGAGTGACCGGGTGAATAGGGAGGGTCCACCATGTCGCTCGACGTTACAGCGTTGACACAGGAGTTTTGCGCCGAGGTCGACGGCGTGGACATTACCAAGCCAATCGCGCCGGAAGTCATTAGGAAAATCCGGGACGCGTTCGACACCTACTCCGTCCTGGTGTTCCATGACCAACCGATGGACGACGACCTGCAGGTCGCATTCAGCCGATATTTTGGGCATCCCGAGACCGGACGCGGCGCTAATCCGGCCACCGGAACGCCCTTTGCGCGTCAGTCCAACCTGGATATCAAATCCGGCGAGATCATCCCGCCCAACGACCAGCGCATGCTTTATCAGAAGGGCAATATGCTTTGGCATATGGATAGTTCGTTCAAGGCGATCTCGTCCTTGTGTTCCATATTGACCGCGCGCGAGGTGTCACCGGAAGGCGGAAATACCGAGTTCGCGTCCACGCGGTTGGCCTTTGACAGTCTGTCTGAAGAAGAGAAGGAGAAACTCGAGGGGTTGGAGGTCGATCACGACATCCGATTTTCGCGCGGGTTGACCGGTTACGAATATGACGGGACGACGGCGAAAGGGCTCATCACTGCGCGGCACAAACTTGTGCGTACCAATCCGGGAAACGGCCGGAAATCGCTTCTTATCGGCGTCCATGCGATGGCGATCGTTGGGTGGGATGAGGCTGAAAGCCGCGCGTTGCTGGACGATTTGACCGCACGCGCCGAGAAAGTCATTTACAGTCATAAGTGGCGCAAGGACGATGTGGTCGTCTGGGACAATCAAGCGGCGATCCATCGCGCGACCCCTTATGACAACACACGGTACCGCCGATTGATGCAGCGAACGACGATTTCGCTCGAAGGCGCCTGGCCGACAATGGAATAGTCGGCAATGTCCCGATAAATCGGCTTTAGGCGAACAGCGTCAGCCCGTCGTGTCGGCGGACGCAAAATCCCTTCCGCACTTTCAACCACCCGCCCGAGGTGATCCGCCTCACGGAAATAGCTTCGTCAAATACGCGCCGCCACGCTCTTGATGCGCTCCGATACCGTAACTGCGTAGCGCGGCGTCTCTTGCAATACGCTGAGTGATTCGGGGAGCGCGGCAAGGTTCTTCGCGGCGCGGTCCCGCGCTTCGGCAAGTGTCGGCAAAGGCGCGACCAAGGCTCCGTCTCGCATCACCGGCTTGACGAGCGCTTCGCCCTCGTCCGTCTCCTCCGCCAGAGCGAGCAGATCGCCGGCCATGCGCCCGTCCGACCGAAAGCGCCGGAAAACCTGCTTGCGGCCGGGCCAGGTCGCCTTTCCTTCGGACGTCTTTCGTTTCGGCTGGCCCGCGTATTCTTCGAGTTTGTAGGCGCAGTCCAGCGACGGGGCGTCGCCCGAGGTGGTTAGCTGGGTACCGATTCCGTAGCCATCGATTGGCGCATGACCGGCGGTAAATTTCTGCAATTCGAATTCGTCCAGGCCACCGCTCGCCAGGATGCGCACCGCTTGCAGGTTGCCCGAGTCCAAGATCCGCCGGACCTTGCGCGCATGATCCGCCAAGTCGCCGCTGTCGAGCCGCACGCCCGCGATGACGATCCCTTCCGCGTCCAACCTGGGCGCCAGCGCCACGACCTTCTCCGCCGCCGCCTCGGTGTCGAAGGTGTCGAGCAGCAGCACAACGCCGTCCGGCCGCACCCGGGCAAAATCCACGAAGGCCCGGGCCTCGTCCTCATGCGCCTGGATAAAGGAATGCGCCATCGTGCCGAATATCGGGATGCCGTAGAGCGCCGCCGCGGGGACCGTCGCCGTTCCGGTAAATCCGGCAAGGTAGCTGGCGCGCGCCGCCAGCAGGCCGGCTTCCGCCGAGTGGGCGCGGCGCAGGCCGAAATCGAGCAACAATTTTCCCGGGGCGGCCAGCACCATCCGGGCAGCCTTGCTCGCCACCAGGGTTTGAAATTGCAGCAGGTTGATCAGCCGGGTCTCGACGAGCTGCGCTATCGGCAATGGCGCCGTTACCCGCAGGATCGGCTCGTCGGTGAAAAAGGCGGTGCCCTCGGGCATGGCATGGACATCGCCCTCGAAACGAAGGGCTTCGAGATAGCGCAACAGCGGTTTTCCGAAGCGGCCGCTGTCGCGCAGCCACCGCAATTCCGGTTCGGTGAATTGCAGCCTTTGCAGATAATCCACAGCCTGTTCCAGGCCGCCGGCGAGTAAAAAATTCCGGTTGCGCGGCAGGCGCCGGACGAAAAACTCGAACACGGCGTCATCGGTCATACTCGCCTCGAGATAGGCCTCCATCATGGCGAGTTGGTAGAGGTCGGTCAGCAGCGCGCTGTTACCGGCGCCGCCGGCATAGAGTTCCCGCAATTCCGGGTCGACGTTTGCATTGTCGGATGAAGACATCGATATGCGCCCCTACAATCCGAAATCCGACATTGAGGCGGTGATGACGCCCGCGTCGGCCATTGCAACGCGCGCCGCCGCCAACGACCCGTCGCGATCGATCGCCCGGCATGCCGGGTCGATCAACACCGCCTCGAATCCAGCCTTATGTGCGTCGACTGCCGTAAAGCTGACACAGAAGTCGGTCGCGAGGCCGCAGAAAAAGATCCGATCGATAGTGCGGTCCCGAAGATACCCGGCGAGCCCAGTCGGCGTTCGCCGGTCATTCTCGAAGAAGGCCGAATACGAATCGATCGCGCGTCGGAATCCTTTTCGGACGATCAATTCCACTCGCGGAAGATCAAGCGCCCGATGGAATGCCGCTCCGTCGCTGTCTTGAACGCAATGGTCCGGCCACAACACCTGCTCTCCATAGGGCAGCAATATGGTCTCGAACGGTTTCTTCCCCGGGTGCGCCGAGGCAAACGACAAATGATCGCTCGGGTGCCAATCCTGCGTCATGGCCATGTGGGGGAATTCCCCGGCGAGCCGGTTAATCGCCGGCACGACGGCGTCTCCGTCGGGCACCGCAAGCGCGCCGCCGTCGCAGAAGTCATTCTGAACGTCGATGATCAGGAGGATATCACCTTCGCCGGGCGTGATATGTGGCATCGGGCCGGTACTCCTACGCGGCAGACCGTCCTGCAGGTTCCGCAAAAATATCGAAACGGCTAACGCGCGTCAGACGGGCGAACACTCATATCGCGGTGCGTTCCCATGGTCGGGACGTTGAGCGACCGCGGACGGCGCTGTTACCGACCAAAGGGTCAGGAACCGGCGGCGTTTTCGCGTACGAGAAGGCACGGGCAGTCCGCTAGCTGGACGACCTTATGGGATACACTGCCGAGCAGCATGCCTTTGAGATCGCTCATTCCCCGACTGCCCATAACGATCAGGTCGATGCCTTGGTCGCGACAATATTGGACAATTTCATCTGTGGCGTCACCGACCCGTATTTCGCTCCCGACCCGCCCGCGATTGCAAAGTGTTACTTTCGCCGCCGCTTGTTCGAGTATTCCTTCTGCTTCCGCCCGAAGAATGTCGTATTCCGTAAGATCGATATTTTCCCTCTTGGCAAGTTCTTTGAGACCTTCGGGAACATTGGACGACCCTTCCGATTTCATGACGTGAAGCAGACAGAGGTTGGCGCCGCATTTATCGGCAAGATCGTCAGCATAGGCCACGGCATTTTGGGCGTGCATCGATCCGTCGATCGGAACCAGAATATTCCTCGGTGGCATTTTCTCGCTCCCGATTACATATGATTAGGACGAATGATATCGGTTTTATTCAAAGACGAATTGATATGCGTCAGGTGTTGCCGGATCGAGTGACACGGAGTCCCGATAAACTTCGCGGGACTTTGATCTGTATCAACGAATGACGTTCGACATGCCGCAAAATATTAACCGCTACAGTGAGGAGCCGTGATAGGCGAAGTACCGGTGAAGCGTCCCTTGGGCGAGGTAGCCGAGCAGCAACGTACCTATCGCTTGCGATGATCCACTGTGACAGGGCCCGCAGGCGGTCATCCTTAGCGCTGCAGGAGGAGACTCCGGAAGTGGAAGGGATGGCGCTGCGGGTTTCTGTTTGCGCCCACCGCGGTGTTTTGGAAGGAGGCCCGGAACGATCCATTGACGGCGTGCGGATTGCGATTTTTGCGCAGAAAACATTGAGTAGGAGGAAGAAATGGTGAAACGGGATGATCCTGCGGCGGCACGCGGCGCAAAATCCGGACAACGCATGAAACATGACGATGTCGTCCGACTCGTCGGTGATCTGGAAGATGCAAAAGTCGCCGAGATTCTGGCAATCGCGCCAACCCTCGAAGAGCTCGAGGAGGCGGTGGCCTGGGCGGAGGCCGAAAGCGACGTCATGGGAGAGTCGGGGAAATCATTGAGTGGCGCAGCCGCCCGCGTGTATGAAATTCTCATGACCAGGAAGGATTTCGGCGAAGACGAACGGCCATGCTGACGGCCACTTGAGATGGCGCCGGGCCGGCAGCAAATGACGCTCGGTCAATCGCCGGACGTTCCTACCTTAGCCGCCGATTCGAAGGCGCGCATCAAATCCATCGGGAGCGGAAAGACGATGATCGAACTCTTATCGCCGACGATCGATTGCAGCGTGGTCAGGTAGCGGAGCTGCAGCGCCTGCGGGTTGGAGGAGAGCACCTCCGCCGCTTCAAAAAATTTCTGCGAGGCCTGCAGCTCGCCTTCGGAGTCGATCACCTTGGCGCGGCGCGTCCGCTCCGCCTCGGCCTGTTTGGCGATGATGCGGATCATGCTCTCGTCTAGGTCGACATGCTTGAGTTCCACATTGGTTACTTTGATGCCCCAGGCGTCGGTTTGCTTGTCGAGAATTTTCTGGATATCGGCGTTGAGCCGTTCGCGTTCGGCCAGCATTTCATCCAGCTCGTGCTGGCCCAGGACGGAGCGCAAGGTAGTCTGTGCAAGTTGGGTCGTTGCTGCGAGGAAATCCTCCACCTGAATGACCGCCTTTTCCGCATCGAGCACACGAAAATAGACAACGGCGTTGACCTTGACCGAGACATTGTCGCGCGAAATTACATCCTGTTCCGGGACGTCCAGGACCCGTGTACGAAGGTCTACTCGGACCATGCTTTGGATCACCGGCAGGACGATAATCAGTCCAGGACCCTTGACCTTCCAAAAACGTCCCAACAGGAATACGACCGCGCGTTCGTATTCTCGCATGATGCGGAAGGAGTAAAAGACGATGAAGATGGGAATCAGAATTATGACGGCCCATGCCTGGTCGATGATCCAGTTCATCACGAATTTCTCCTTCGTTATTTCTCGGGTTCGACGATAAGAGTCAGCCCGTCGATTTCACCGATGCGTACCGTGCGTCCGGGCTCCAATGCCCGATCGGATCGTGCCTGCCAGATTTCACCGTGGGCGCGTATCCGTCCTTCGCGATCGGTCCACTCGATGACTTCGCCGCTGGCCCCGATCATTTCCTCGGGTCCGGCTACCACCGCGCGCCGGCGTGCACGCATAAGCATGATCAGCACGAGAAGAAAGGCGCCGGCGCTCACCGCGGCGATCGATCCGATCAACAACCATGAAATGCCAAAACCCGGAACGTCGGTTTCGAGCAGTAGGATCGATCCGATGACGAAGGCAACGACGCCGCCGATACCGAGGACGCCGAAGCTGGGTGCGGCGGCCTCGGCGACCATCAGACCGAGGCCGACCAGCAGCAAGGCGAGCCCTGCGTAATTGACCGGCAACACCTGGAAGGCATAGAGCGCCAGCAGCAGGCAGATCACGCCGGTAATGCCGGGGATCAAGACGCCGGGATTGTAGAATTCAAGCACGATGCCGTAGACACCGGCCAGAAATAAAATATAGGCGATGTTCGGGTTGGTAATTATGGCGAGCAGTTCGCTGCGCCAATCCGGCGCGATCGCCACGACGTCGAGCCCGGCGGTCGCGAGCTTGTGGGGTTTGCCGGCGACCGTCACCGTCCGGCCGTCCGCGGCTCTTAGGAGCGCATCGGTGTCAGCGGCGACAAAATCGATGACATTCTTCTTCAACGCCTCACCGACCGACAATGAAGCCGCTTCGCGCACCGCCTTTTCCGCCCAATCCGCGTTGCGCCCGCGCATCTCGGCAAGGCTGCGGATATAAGCAGCCGCTTCGTTGACTGCCTTATTCTGCATAGTCGGAATAGCGCCGGTGGATGGCCGGGGTTCCTTTGCGTCTTTGCCGCCTTCCTTTTCTTTCGGTTTCCCCGGCGTCGGCATTCCAGGCGCGGTGATTTGCACCGGCGTCGCCGCGCCGAGATCGGTGCCGGGCGCCATCGCCGCGATATGGGTGGCGTACAAAATATAGGTGCCGGCGCTGGCGGCGCGGGCGCCGCTCGGCGCGACATATCCGATAACCGGCATTGGGGCGGCTAGGATCGCCTTGATGATGTCGCGCATCGACGAGTCGAGGCCGCCCGGCGTGTCGATTCGCAGGACGACCGCCGGGGCGCCGCGCTGTGCCGCCTGATCGAGCCCGCGGGTGACATAATCGCTGACCGCCGGGCCGATCGCGCCCTTGATGTCTAGCAGCACCACTTGGCTGGATGGCTTGCCCTGGCCGACGGCGGCGACAGCCAGGAGCCCGAGCAGAGCAAGGGCACATATGAGTCGATTGTGCTTTCGGGCAACGGCCAAGGGACGCGCGCGAGGTCGGAACGGCATCAGCAGTGCCGCCGCTGCAGGAATAAAACGAATGGTGCCGGTGGGGCCTTCATCGACCGTGTCCTTTGTGGCGAATGGCCGGAATTGCGATACATGCTCCGGAAAACCGTCGAAACCTTTAGGATGCGCGACGCCCAAGGGCCTACATCTGTCGCGGCGGCGCATAAACCGGGATGAAAACAACGCTATCGGCCGTTAAGGGGCGCGGCATTGACGCAAGTCAAACATCGGCGGGCCATGGCGGTGGCGCCAATTCCATCGTGCGCCTTGCGGCAACGAAGAACCCACACTATCTCTGATACGCGCCGCAGGACGCCCTGGCGCCGGAGCAATTGCTTCTGGTATTCATGCCGTGGGCTCGCTATAGGAATTCCCGCCCCGAAGGGCATTATCAATCCGAGGCCGAATGCACGACGGACCTTCCGACGAAATCCACGCCCAAATGATCCGGCGCCGCGCCTGGCGAGAGCGCCGTGAAGCCATGGAGGCAAAACCCTCCGGCAAGCGCTGGCGCGGGCAGGTTCGAAGCCGCCTTTATGGCTCGGCGCAGCGCATGCACGACATCCTGCGGCCGACCCGGCCTCTTCGATGGGCGGCGGAGCGCGCCCTCAGATTGGATGTGACCGAACTGACGGTGTTCCTTCCCGACTTGCCGCGCAATTTCGAAGGGTATCGGCTTCTTCATCTGACGGATCTACACCTCGACAATATCGAAGATACCGCCATCTCCACGGCGCGGCACATTGCCGAACTCGACAGCGACCTCTGCATCATCACCGGCGATATCCGCGACAACATTCATGCGCCGATAGCGCCGCTGATCGATCGTCTCGGGCATGTCGTGTCCGACGTTCGCGCGCCGGATGGGGTGCTCAGCGTTCTCGGCAATCACGACAGCGCGACCATGGTATCGCCGATGGAAGGCCTCGGCATTCGTGTCTTGTTGAACGAGACGGTCACCGTGGCGCGCGGCGCGGAGCATTTGCACCTTACCGGGCTGGACGACGTGCACCGGTTCCACACCGATGACGCCCATGCGGCGCTCGAGGACGCACCGGACGGTTTTTGCATCGCGCTGGTTCATTCGCCAGAAGTGGCCGACCGAGCGGCGGCGCGGCATCGTCTTTACCTGACCGGGCATACCCATGGCGGGCAAATCTGCCTTCCGGGCGGCCGGCCGTTTGCCGCCGGCCTCAAACGCCATCGGGATTTGGCCCGAGGCGCCTGGCGGCACGGCGATATGGTGGGCTACACGAGCCGCGGCATCGGGACATGCGTCCTTCCCTTTCGCAGCTTTTGCCCGGGAGAAGTGGTGCGCGTGACGCTCCGATGCGGCCCGGAGCATGTGGCCGTAAACGGCCAGGCGGCCGATCTTTGGGACGCCGTCACCGTTACGCCGTAGTGCAAGACTAAAATTCGTATACAGCCCGGCATCGGGCGTGTTCGGTGCCGGGAGCGCCGCGCTCCCGAATTTTAGCGGCCGAAATAATATTCCAGCCGATCAAAAGCCTTCTCGATGATATCGTCTTCCACGCAATATGCCATGCGGACGTGGTTCTCGCCGGTCGGTCCGAAGGCGCTCCCGGGCGTGACCGTGACCTTCGCTTCCTCTAAGAGCTTAATGGAGAACTCAAAGGAATCTTGGTGATCGGCGACGATCCTGGGAAACACATAATAGGCGCCTTCGGGTTTGACGTATTGGAAGGCATGCGGAATAGCGTCGAGACGTTCACAAATCAGGGAACGCCGGCGAGACAGAATTTCCTCAAACTCGCGCAGATGAACCGGCTCCTGGGTCAGCCCCGCCAACCCCGCCACTTGAGATATCCGGGGCGTACATATGATCGTTGCATCGTGCACCTTCATCACCTGCCGTTTGAGCTGCTCCGGCACGATCATGTAACCGAGCCGCCATCCGCTCATGGCGTAGGATTTGGAGAAGGTGAAGAGGTAGGCAAGGCGGTCGGACAGGCTGGGAATCGAGGCCAAGTTGAAATATCTGTCCCGGTTTTCGTAGGTAAAATGACTGTATGGATCATCGAGCAAGATGAGGAGATCGCTGGCCTCCGCGATCTCTCCAACGCGCCGGAGTTCCTCCTCGGTAAAGATCGTGCCTGTCGGGTTGGAAGGCGACACGAGGACGATCGCCTTGGTTCTGTCGGTAATGAGCCCCGGCAAGGCGTCGACATCGAGACGCCAACCTTGGGACTCATCCAGTCGCCAATAAACGGGCGCGCCACCGCAGAGCCGAATCTGCTGAAAGTGCGACGCGAAGCCGGGATCGGTCACGATGATCTCGTCACCGGGATCTAGGATCACATGAAAAAGCGCGTTCAACCCCTGCATGTTGCCTGCAGTGATCATCACGTTTTTGTCGGGATCGACAGCGATGCCCGTGCATGCGCGATGATCGGTCGCGACGGCCTCTCGGAGCGCCGGCAGCCCGTCCGGCAGGGCATATTTGCCGATTTCCGGGTCGGCTTCGAGCTCCGTCGCTACCGCACGGCGGATATGTTCGGGCGTTCGGAAGGAGGGCAGGCCCCATGTCAACGAAGCCGCTCCTTCAATCTTGGCGCTTCGTATCGCCATCTCCTTGATCGCGGAAATCGCGATGTTCGACACGCACCGAGAAATTTGCATTTTGTTTTTCCCCATGCCGTCTCCATCGTTCTGCAATGTTTGCTGCGGCATTGCGGTAGTGTGGCCGCCCGATTCGACGGAACCGTACCGCATCAGGCCATTCTTTGACGCGGTCTCGCATTGACGAAGATCAGGCGGTGTGGGAACCGGCACGGCGTCGCTAACGCGAAGCGTTCGGGCGCCACCGATTTGCAAGACGCTGCACGAGAAGCGCGAGAACGGCGCCCGCCAAGGCAAGGATCATGTCCTTTTGAGCGTCGAAGACATCCCCCTGGGTGCCCAGATAGGCCATCGCCGTGTCCGGACTCAGGATCTGCGCGGCGCCCCATTCGAGGATTTCGTAAAACGAACTGAAGAACACGATCGAGACGACGGCGAACGCCGAACTCCAAGCCCGGCCGACATGCGCGGCCTTTCTAATGATTTCCCAGATCGGCTGGAACATCAAAAGGCCGTAACAGAAGTGAACGAAACGGTCGTAATGGTTGCGTTGCAACGAAAGAAGATCGCGCAGCCAGTCGCCGGCGGGTGTTTCCGAGTAGGTATAGTGTGCGCCGATCGTATGGAGCACCATAAACGCGACGATCAAGGTGTAAGACAGCGTCGAGAAGTGCAGCCTTCGCCGGCTCCATAACAGGAAAGCACCGAGCGCGAAAACCAGCAGGTTCTCCACGAACCAATCGGCGCGATGTTTTGGCGCAATCGCCAACAAAGCCCAAAACACGAGATATCCCGCGACCAGGACGCGCAGCAATCGTGCCGACAGAGCCTCGTTTCCGATGGATTGCACCAAATTTGCTGCTCCGGTCCTGCGGGCGCGACGTAAACAATTCTCCCGCCCCGCGAAGTCCACACGCCAACTCGATCTAAACCGGTTGGCGCAATGAAGCACCTTGATTTGGATCATCCGGTGTCCGGTCCTGATAGCGGGCATGCATTATCGCCGCGACACCGGACAACCACCGATCGAGATATTCATGACGCAGATCAAGGCCGGTTCGGAGTATTACGGCGATTCTGCGTTGATTCGTGGAGTAGCCCGGCGGGTGCCGGGCAAACAATTGGGAAACCGGTCTCGGACGAGCAATGGCCGAAAATACGCAAGGCGTCCAACCTCATATCGTCTGCCACCGGTGTCTCGGCCCTGATGGTCAGCCATGCCATTCCTGGCCGGATTTCGCGGAGCGTCCCGAGGCGTTAATTGAGCTCTATCGCGCCATGGTGTTGACCCGGACCTTTGACGCCAAGGCCGTCGCGCTGCAACGCACGGGCCGGCTGGGGACTTTCGCCTCGTCGCTCGGCCAGGAAGCGGTGGCCGTTGGCGTCGGCGCGGCGATGCGGCCGGAGGATGTTCTTTTGCCGTCATTCCGGGAACAGGGTGCGCAGTTCATTCGGGGCGTCGGCATGGTTGAAATTCTGCAGTACTGGGGCGGCGATGAGCGGGGCAGCGATTTCGCCGGCCCGCGCGAGGACTTTCCGATCTGCGTTCCGGTCGGCACTCACGCGCCACATGCGGCGGGAGTGGCGCTGGCGATGAAATTGCGCGGCGAGGACCGGGCCGCGGTCTGCGTGATGGGAGACGGCGCCACCTCCAAGGGCGATGTCTATGAAGCGATGAACCTTGCCGGCGTGTGGCGGCTTCCGGTCGTGTTCGTCGTCAACAACAATCAATGGGCGATTTCGGTGCCGCGCAACCGCCAAACCGCCGCGAAGACACTGGCGCAGAAAGCAGTCGCCGCCGGTTTCCCCGGCGAGCAAGTGGACGGCAACGACGTGATCGCGGTGCGGTATGCCGTGGAACAAGGCCTGGAACGGGCGCGGACGCAAGGTGAGCCGACCTTGATCGAGGCGCTGACCTATCGGCTCAGCGATCATACCACGGTCGACGATGCGAGCCGTTATCGCGACGACGCCGAGGTTAGCGCGCATTGGAAGGACGAACCGGTCGTTCGGCTGCGAACCTATCTCGTCGACGCCGGTCACTGGGACAAGGCCCGGGAGGATACCCTTATCGCCGAGTGCAACCGCCAGGTTGAACAGGCGGCGGACCAATATCTAGGCATGCAGCCGCAGCCGCCGGAGGCGATGTTCGACCATCTCTATGCTGTGTTGCCGCCGTCCCTGATCGAGCAGCGCGACGCCATGCTGGCGGCGGCACGGGATCGGGAGCCGGGCGATGGCTGAGCTGTCGATGGTCGAAGCCGTCCAGATGGCGCTTGCGCGGGCGATGGCGGAAGACGAGACGGTCCTGGTCCTGGGCGAGGATGTCGGCGTGAACGGCGGCGTGTTTCGCGCCACGGATGGCCTGTTGCAGCGGTTCGGCGAGGCGCGCGTCGTCGATACGCCGCTGTCGGAGGCGCTGCTCGGCGGTCTCGCCGTTGGGCTTGGGGCGCAAGGTTTCCGCCCGGTGGTCGAGTTCCAGTTTATGGGATTTATCTATCCCGCGATCGACCAGGTGGTCAGCCACGCGGGGCGGTTGCGCAACCGCACCAGGGGACGGCTGACCTGTCCGATTGTGCTGCGCGCGCCTTTCGGCGGCGGCATCCATGCGCCGGAGCACCATTCGGAGAGCACGGAGGCGATGTTCGCTCACATTCCCGGCATCCGGGTCGTCATCCCGTCCTCGTCGGCACGCGCCTATGGACTGCTGCTGGCCGCGATACGCGACCCCGATCCGGTGATTTTTCTCGAACCCAAACGACTCTATCGCGCGCCGAAGGAAGAGGTTGCCGATGACGGGGCGGCAATACCACTGGATAGCTGTTTCCGGCTTCGCGACGGACGATAT
>JAOTYV010000108.1 GCA_029861675.1 Alphaproteobacteria bacterium | reverse complement strand
CTTCGCCAAAATCAAGGAGTTCAGGGGCATCGCAACCCGATATGACAAGACAGATACAAGCTATGCCGCTAACTTAAATCTCGTCGCGGCTATCATCGCCGCAAGGTAATTGTCCACAGACCCTAGTAGGGGTCGCCGACGAAGATGAAGGTGGTGCCGGTCACGATGGGCGCGCTGGCCCCGACGAATGACACGTTGGCCCCCTTCACCTGACGGCTTCCGGCCCGGCCCGAGGCTTGCAGCGCGCCTTCGATGATATGCCACAGGCCGTGAATCCGTCCGGTGCCGAGGCTGCCGCCGAATGTGTTGAGCGGCAACGCGCCATCGAGTTCCATCCGCCCGTCCTGGATAAAATCCAAGGCTTCGCCTTCTCCGCAAAAACCATAGGATTCCAGACCGTAGATGACGGACGCCGAAAAGCCGTCATAGATCTGCGCCACGTCGACATCCTTGGGCGTAAAGCCCGACCGCTCCCAGGTCAGCTTGGCCGAACTGCTGCCGCCCTCCATATAGCTGCTCAGACTGCCGATCCGGCCCGCTACCTCGAAATGAAGCCGTTGCCCATAGCCCGCGAGATAGGCCGGCTTCGGCTTGAGGTCCTTTGCCCGGTCCGCCGTGGTCAGCACGATTGCAACCGCGCCCTGCACCGGAATGTCGCAATCGAACAGGCAGAACGGATAGGCGACCATCCGCGAAGACAGATAATCTTCCTTGGTAAGCTCAATGCCGTAGAAATAGGCATGCGGGTTGTGTTGTGTGTGCCGGCGTTGCGTGACCGCAAGCGTCGCCATCTTCTCGCGATCCTGATTGTGCGTCTCGAGCCAGCGGGTGTAGGCGACCGCCATGCCCTGACCGGGTCCTCCGAAGCCGAAGGGCGCGGTAAACTGCGTCGCGCCGCGCGCCTCAGTGCCCGGCAGGTTCTGATAGGTGCCGCGCGGATTGTGCATTGCCCGCCACACCACAACATACTTGCAGACACCGGCCAGCAGCGCATTTGTCGCCTGCTGCACCGCGCCGCCGATATTCGTCGTGCCCACCTGAATGTGCCAGGTCAGGTTGGGCAGTTTCAACATCGCCATCATGCAGTTGACGGAAACGACCGAGATGCCGTCCACCTCGGCATGGCCGGTCGCCGGCAGTTCCGGATAGGTCGACAGGCCATCGATATCCGACATCTCAAGCCCCGAGTCCGCGACCGCCTCTTTCACCGCTTCCAAGGCGTGCGCGGCCAGGGGAATGTCGGCCGACCGCGAGACCTTGGAATATCCCACGCCGCTGACCGCGACCTTGCATCGGTTTTCCCACATGCGGAGCGTCTCCCCTATTCGGCCGCCAACCGGAACAGCGGCAATGTGATGTCGTCGTTCAGCGGCTCGAAGACCACCTCGACGCGCCGCCCGACCTTCGCCTCGGTATACGGCGCATCAAGCAGATTGCCCGCCATGAGCGCGCCGGGCGCATCGTCCAACTCCACGATAATGCTGGCGCAGGGAACGGCGCTGGCGAACCGCTTGTCGCCGTCGTGATACATGATTGTGTAGGCGTAGATCGTGCCCGTTCCGCCGACCGCTTCGAATTTCAGGTCGATGGACATGCAATTTACGCAGGTGGGATACGGCGGATGCTGAAAGTGGCCGCAGCTCTGACAGCGCTGCAGCGCCAACGATTCCCGCTTGGCCGCGTCCCAGAAAGGCTTCGTCCATTCATCCGGAACGGGAATTGGTCTCGTCACCTTGCTCCAGTCGCTCATGCGCATCGCCTCGTACGATCAGTCCGGACTCCAAACCTACACTGCCGCTGTAAGCGGGGACAACGGCACCGGCAATAACGAACCGCTACGAATGGTCATCGCGCAGCCGACTGGCAAAGAATACGGCGAGGACACCGCCGAGACCGAGGGTGGCAAAAGCCGATCCCCAGACCAGCGTATCGCTCGCGTGACCGGCGCGGAGCGTATCGATCACCCAGCCGACGACGACCGGCGCAATTCCCGCCGAGACGAACCCGATCAGCGATCGCACCGCGAGCATCGCGCCAAGGCAGGACGGTTCGACGCTTTCCGCGATCGCCGTCGACAAAACCGGCGAATCGCCGATCGCAAAGAAGGAATAGACGATCACCAGCATCGCGACCAGATAGGGCGAGACCGCGACGAACCAGCCGACGCCGAACGAAAACCCGGCGGCGATTGCGGCCACCCAGATCAAAACCGTGCGCCGGCCCAGCCGGTCCGACAACCGGCCCATCGCGTAGGCCGCGAACGCGCCGCCGAGATACAGCACGGTGACGAAATAGGCGCTCCATTGCGTCGAAGCGGCGGTGGTCGCCCCAGTCAGCACGAAGCTCGCCGTGATGAAGGCCGGCGCCCAGGTCCACATGCCGATCAGTTCCCAATTGTGCGACGTGTAGCCGGCGAGCAATTGCCGCGCATTGTAATTCCGGCAAAGTTCGCGCCAGACGCCGCTTTCGGGCCGGCGCGGATGAACGATATTGGCCAGGGGAGCAATCGCCGCGATCAGAATGAGGGTTCCGACAACCGGCAGCAGGCCCGTCACCATGAACGCCAACCGCCAACCGGAAAGCCCGATGGACAGCCCCGTGATACCGATGGAAGCGGCATAGCCGATCGAGGTCGAGGCAATCAGCCAGCCGATCGCCGTGCCGAGACTGTCGCGCGGCGTGTTCTCGCGAAACAGCACGATCAGGGGCGTGTAGACACCGCCCTGGAACAGGCCGACCAGGCTGTAGAAGATCAGGCTGGTGAGGAAGTCATCGGCGAAGAATGCGAAGGCGGCACACGCCGCCCCCGTCGTCCAGGCCGAGATCAGCACCGACCGTTTCGCGCCGATATAATCGCCGAGCCATGAGAAGCCAAGCAGCGACACCGCATAGCTGAAAAAGAAGCCGGTCGCGATGACGCCCACCTTCGCCGCGCCGATGCCCCACTCCTCGATCAGCAGCGGGATGCAGCCGGCGACCGTGACGAATGGCATGAACAGGAATACCCGCGCGACGAAAATCCAAAGAATGATGCGGTGGCTCATGGGGAGTTTTCAGTGCCGGGTCGACGGAGGCGCGACCTTAGCATGAAAGGGATGCCGGCGGGGATCGCCATGCCGGCGCGGGTGACCCGCGGCGTGAAATCCGCGCGTCCCGCGGACCGGTTCAACCGTTATCGATCCAATTCAGGGTATTCGGCGCGCCCCCATCGGTCATCGCCTGCATCACGACCGACAGCTTGGATTTCAATTCTTCGAGCGTAAACGGTTTTGCCAGGAACCCCGACACGCCCGCCGCTTTCGCCTCCAGAACCGTTTGCTCGTCCGTCGACCCCGTCACCATCAGGAACGGATAGGCCGGTTGCATGAACCGCGTCTGACGCAACAACTGCAGGCCGTCCAAATGCGGCATGCACAAATCGCACATGATGAGATTGATCGGGCTGACGTCGCCGGCATCGTACAGCAATTTGAGCGCATATTTGCCGTCCGGGGCGGTATAGACCTGCCCGACTCGCAGCCTTCTGAGCATGGACGACACCAGTTTCAGGAACTTGTCGTTGTCGTCCACGATCAATATTCGGAGCCCCGCAAGGGCGGTTTCTTCCTCACGCATCGCATGGTCACTCAAAAAATCTATATTGGATTTAGCTTAATATCCCTTTTTTTCAGTGATTGCGGTCACCTGACCCGGCGTTCCAGGGGCCGTTCGGCGGACCATCGCCGGCGACGGCACGGCGGCATTCCGTGCCGAATTTTGCCAAAACGAACCAGAACGTCATCCTGTCACGCTGCGGGATCGGCATCCGAATCGGCCGGGAAGATTGCTCTAAATGCGCTGAATTCCGCTGGTTTTTATCTATTACAGCACGTGAAACCATCCGCCCGGAAGACGACCCGAGGGCGCGCCGAAGCGCCTGCATCGGTATTTTTAAGGGTTTTACCGCTTCCCTGGCGGACCCGGCACTCCGTCCCGGGCGACGGAAATTACCGCCCATGCCATCGCGGAGGCGCGGCGATTCGCCGGCGCGAAAAGCGCATTCGTTAACGGCGCCAATTTACCTTTGATTTACCACTGGATGCGTATGGTGGCGCCACCAGACATTGCCCGCAATGTCCGAATTGATTCAGGTCTCTCCCTAGGCAAACACGAAGGAATTGTCATGACTGTAACGAAGACCCAGCTTGCCGACGCGTATTCCGCGGCCTTGACCAAGGAACTTGGCCCCAAGTGGGATTGCGAATTCAGCCGCACCGACGCCAACAAGATGCTCAACCTCCTGTGGCCGGTCGTCTCCGAGCTCGCGCTCAAGGACACCAAGAAGAAGAAACCCGGCAGCGTGCCGCTCGGCCATCTCGGCCGCATCAAAATGCGTTACAAAGCCGCCACCAAGTCCCGCAAGGGAACCAATCCCTTCACCGGCGAGCCGACAACCTTCAAGGCCAAGCCCGCGACCCTGCAGCCGCGCTTCACCGCCGGCAAGGCGCTCAAGGACGAGGCCGGCAAATACTTCAAAAAGAAAATGAAGTAGGACGCCGCAAAATCCGCGCGCCGCAAACCGGCGGCGCAACGACGTTTCCTGATTTAACCCCGGCTCGGGCCGGGGTTATTTTTTTGTGGTCTTTTTGCCCGCCCCGCGCCGCCGCTCGACAACGGTCGTTTCGCGTGGGTCCCGGACGCGGTCCGGGCAGGGGTAAGCGAACGCGAAAGCTGCCGCTACCAGTTGCGCGGCCGGCAACTTTCGAAATCGCGGGAACTTTTTCAGGTCCGCCATCACGGTGGCTCTTATTTGAACGAATCGAGCCTTGGGCGGGAAACAGGCTTTGTAATTTCGAACCGCCGTTCCGGTGCTCATGACATCCGCAATGCCCAGAATATATCCCATGCAGCTCCCGATGACCGCATCGCCGGGGCCGGCACCCGTGAAGCTGCCCATAGCATTGCACCGCTCGAACAGCGTTTTACCGTCAATAAACCCCGCCGCGGCTTTTTGAACCGCTGCGGAATCGTTGGGAGCGGTAACAAATACCCCTAGGCCCAGGGCCGCGATCATCACTGTTCGTCTCATTATCCGATCCTTGCTGTCTTCGGGATAACACCGAATGCACCGTGCGATGGATCTTTGGCATCGACTTTTCGAGTACCGGACCTCGTCTCTATTCCGGCAGTGAACACGGCAATTAAGAAGGGGGCAGAAATTCATGCATGCCCAAAATAAATATCACATTTTATCTTTGATTTCATTAATACAGAATTCTGTACATGGAATAATTATAACATTTATTTACAGTTATTTAGTATAATTTTCAATATCTGCCAACCAAACACAGTGATGGCCGTCACACCGTTCCGGCAGCCCCGGCTGGTTTTAAGCGTTCGAAGGTCGCACAGAGGCCGCGCATCCAAACAAGAATCATTCCGGTGTAACCCGTAAGTTTAGCCGAGGAGCTGTACTTTATCAGTCAGCCCGGAGCATTTTGCGGCGTTTCCGCCCGCCCCGATCACCGCCACGGCATCGCATTGCTTAAGAAGAACCTGGCCGCGCCGCAGCCAGATATCGAAAAATATTGCCGGGATGTCGATTATGTTCGGTTTCATTCGTCTTAAGTACAGTGGTTGCAGTGGCGCAACCCGCACAGGAGGATCGATCATGCAATATATGTTTCTTATTTACAGTGCGGAAGGTACCGGCCCCGCACCCGGTTCGGAGGAATTCAACGGGTTGATGGCGGCTTATGGCGCCTTCACCAATGAGGTGAAAGAGGCCGGCATCCTGAAGGAAGGAGCGCCGCTTCAGGGCGTCGACACCGCGACCACGGTGCGCGTGCGCAACGGCAAGGCCGAGACGCTTGACGGCCCGTTCGCCGAAACCAAGGAGGTACTCGGCGGGTACTATATCCTGGATTGCAAAAATCTGGATGAGGCTCTCTCCTATGCCGCCAAGATTCCCACGGCGGCCTATGGGTCGATCGAGGTCAGGCCGGTAATGGAGATGTAGCGGCGGTATGAAACGGCAATGACGGAACTCGCGGCGCAAAACGCTCAGGCGATCATCGACCGGATCGTACGCGAGGAATGGGGGCGGGTCATTTCCGCCCTCATGTCCGTTTGCCGCGATTTCGACATTGCCGAAGACGCCATGCAGGATGCCGTCCTGGCTGCGCTCAAGGTCTGGCCCGCGCAGGGCGTCCCCAATTCGCCGCAAGGCTGGCTGTTGCGAACGGCGCAGCGCCGCGCAATCGATCGCTTCCGCCGCGACGCCAATTTTGCGGGCAAGCGCGACGAAGTCGAGGCGCTGCGGCGTCTCGACGCGGCGCCGGCACCCGACGAAGCGGAGCAGCCCATCCCCGACGAGCGCCTGACGCTCATCTTCACCTGCTGTCATCCGGCGCTATCGCCCGACGCCCGCGTGGCCCTGACGCTCCGCACCGTTTGCGGCATTTCGACGCCTGAGATCGCACGCGCTTTTCTGGTCTCCGAACAGACCATGGCGCAGCGGCTGGTGCGCGCCAAACGGAAGATCAGCGCCGCGAATATCCCCTATGAGGTTCCCGATGCGGATTTATGGCCGGAGCGGCTACAGACGGTGCTGTCGGTGATCTATCTGATCTTCAACGAAGGCTATGCCGCCACGTCGGGCGAGAGCTTGATCCGCGACGAACTCTGCCGGGAAGCCGTCCGGCTGGGCGGGATCATGCGATCCCTGCTGCCGGACGAAGCGGAAATTCAGGGATTGCTCGCGCTCATGTTGCTGCACGATGCCCGCCGGACGGCGCGCCGCAACGATGCCGGGGACCTCGTGACGCTGCAGGCGCAGGATCGGACCCAGTGGAACCAGGAGCAAATCGACCGCGGCCGAACGCTGCTGATCGGCGCGCTCGCGCGCGGCGCTGTCGGGCCGTATCAGGTTCAGGCGGCGATCAGCGCCGTCCACGCCGACGCCCCCGATTTCGACAGCACCGATTGGAATGAAATTCGCCTGCTGTATCAAAAACTATACGCGCTGCAGCCCACGCCCATTGTCGCCTTGAACGCCGCGGTCGCGTGCTCGTTTGCCGACAGCCCGGCGGCCGGCCTGACCGCCCTCGACGCGCTCGATGCGGCGGACACGCTCGACCGCTATCAGCCCTATCACGTCGCCCGCGCGGACATGCTGCGCCGCTCCGGCGACCGCGCGGCCGCCCATGCGGCCTACCGCCTCGCCTGGCAGCTGACCGACAACGAGAGCGAACGCCGCTTTCTCGAAACCCGCCTGGCGGAAACCGCGTCTACCGAATGAAACATTGGCGCTGCGGGCGCAAACCAAAACCTTACCCACCCGCTACGTCTTCCCCGCTCCGATCACCGCCAGCAACCCGTCGAGCCCGACCACATAGGACTGCACGCCGAGCCCCGCCACGAAACCGTCCGCGACCGGACAGATCACCGACCGCGTGCCGCGCTTCTCGAGGTTGGTCATGTGCACTTCCACATAGGGCAGCGCCACCGCCTTGATGCAGTCGCGCAACGCATAGCCCGCATAGGTGAAGCCCGCCGGGTTCATCAGCAGTCCGTCGACGCCGTCGTCCGCCGCCGCATAGATCCGGTCGATCGCGGCGCCTTCCAGGTTGGTGTAGAAAATATCCAGCGTGCAGTCGCGCGCCGCCGCGTGGTCGAGCAGCATCGCGTCGAGTTCGGCCGCCGTGGTGGTGCCGTACAGCGCGGGCTCGCGCTTGCCGAGCCACACCATGTTGGCGCCTTGAATCAGCAGGATCTTCATGGTCCGTTCCTCCGATTTGCCGCCGCACGTACCGGGCCGGGATTGCGTGCCCGCCGCGCTTTCCGTATTTCATTAGCGAGCGTGAGACAACCCGCGGCGCGGCCAAACCGGCTGCATTCAGGAGAGCCCGAATGACCGACCCGTCAAATCCAGCCGATCCAGGCGCGCCGATGCACCGGCTGCCCGCGCTCGGCCTCGGCGGCGGGTTCGACCTGCTGGACGGCACGCGGGTGCTCGACCTGACGACCTCGCTGGCCGGACCGTACGCCTGCCTGTTGATGGCCGACATGGGCGCCGACGTGATCAAGCTGGAGCGGCCGGGAACCGGCGACGATGCGCGCGCCTGGGGCCCGCCCTTAAATGAAGGGGAATCGCTCTGGTTCCAATCGGTCAACCGCAACAAGCAGAGCATGACGCTCGACTACACCAAGCCGGCGGGCCGCGAAGTCCTGCACGACCTGGTGCGCCACTGCGACGTGGTGGTGACCAACCAGATCCGCCGCACCCAGGAAAAGCTGGGCACCGATTACGATAGCCTGGCCGCGGTCAAGCCGGACCTGATCTTCGTCTCGATCAGCGGCTTCGGGCTCACGGGCGCGCGCGCCAACTGGCCCGGCTACGATCTGATCGCCGAGGGATATAGCGGCGTCATGGACATGACCGGCGAGCCGGAGAACGATCCGCAGAAGGTCGGCGGACCCGCCGCCGATATGCTGGGCGGGATGGACGGCGCCTATGCGGCGCTGGCGGCGCTGGCCGACCGGCAACGCACCGGCCGCGGCCATAAGATCGACATCAGCCTGGTCGAAAGCATGACCCGGTTCATGACCTGTCTGCTGACCAGCCATCTCGGCACCGGCGAGGTGCCGCGGCGCAGCGGTGGGCGGGAAAGCGTGATCGCGATCTATCAGGTGTTCCACACCGCCGACGAGCCGATGACGCTCGGCCTCGGCAACGACAATCTGTGGCAGCGCTTTTGCGACGCGGTCGAACGGCCCGACCTGGCCGAGAGTGCGCGCTACAAGACCAATATGGACCGCCGCGCGGTGCGCCAGGAACTGGTCGCGGAAATCCAGAAAATCCTGATCGAGAAGCCGCGCGCCCACTGGCTCGACCTGTTCAGCGCCAAGATGGTGCCGGCGGGGCCGATCAACCGGCTGGATCAGGTGACCGCCGATCCGAAGCTGATCGCGCGCGGACTGTTCTACCGCATCGATCAGCCCGGCGGATCGCCAATCCCGCAGGTCAACACCGGCATCCAGATCGATGGCGCGGCGAACGCGCCGCGACGGCCGCCGCCCCGGCTCGGCGCCGATAACGAGGATATTCTGAAAAACCTGCTCGGCCATGACGACGCGGCCATCGCCAGGCTGCGCGACGACGGCGTATTATAAAACACTTCAACGAGGGACCATCGCATGACCTATGAGACCATCCTGTATGAGGAAGACGGCCCGGTCGGCACGATCACGCTGAACCGCCCGGACGACGGCAACATGTTCAACCCGCAAATGTGCTTCGACGTACGCGATTGCATCGATAAGATCCGCCGCGAGACGCGCACGCGGGTGATCATCCTGACCGGCGCCGGCGACCGCTTCTTCTGCATCGGCGGCCGCAAGGAGGGCATGGAGGACACCAAGACCTATGCCGGCGTGATCCCCGTACTCGACATGTACGAAAGCATCGAACGGCTGCAGAAACCGGTGATCGCCTGCGTCAACGGCTACGCGGTCGGCGGCGGCAACGTGTTGCAGGTCATCTGCGATCTGACCATCGCCTGCGAAAGCGCGGTGTTCCGGCAGGTCGGCCCGTCGATGGGCAGCTTCGATGCGGGCTTCGGCACCTGGTATCTGGAAGACCAGATCGGCAAGAAGAAGGCGAAGGAAATGTGGTTCTGCAACGAACGCTACAGCGCACAGGAAGCGCTCGCCATGGGGCTGATCAACAAGGTGGTCCCGGATGCGGAGCTACGCGAGGCGGCGCACAACTGGGCGCTGCATATCGCCGACCGCAGCCCGGTCGCGCTGGCCGCGATCAAGCATTCCTTCAGCGCGCGCACCACCGGCGTCAACGGGCTCAGCCGCATGGCGCATGATTTGCTGTTGCGCGGCTATCTCGACACCGACGAAGCGAAGGAAATGAGCGCCTCCTTCGGCGAGAAACGCAAACCCGACCCGGAAAAATTCGGCCACTAACCATGAACACGGTCCTGACCCTGCACGACCCGGCAACGGCACGGCGCTACTACGATCAAGGGCTGTGGCGTCCCGATACGTTCTATTCGCTGCTGGCGGGGCACGCCGCGACCCGGCCCGATGCTTTCGCCTTGCGCGACAGCGCCCGACGGCTGACCTGGCGCGAGGTCAAGGAACGAACCGACGCGGCGGCGGCGGCGATGCATGCGGCGGGCATCGTTCGGGGTCAGCGGGTCTCGCTTTGGCAGTCCAACCGGATCGAAGCGGTCATCGCCTTGCTCGCCTGCGCCCGCAACGGCTATGTCTGCAACCCGTCGCTCCATCTCAACTATACGGGTGAGGAAATCATCGCCCTGCTGGGCCGGTTGCGCGCCGCGGCCCTGGTCGTCGAGGAAGGCTATGGCGGCGCCGACGACGCCACCCTCTCCGCAATCGAGGCCTTGCCCCAGATACACCGCGTGTTCCGGCTCGAACCGGGACGCGGCGACAACGCCGGATTCCCAACGGTAGAAGACGCAGCCGCACCCGCCCCCGATGCCGACCAGAGCCCCGACAAGGTCTGCTACCTCGCCTTCACCTCGGGCACGACCGGCACGCCGAAGGGCGTGCTGCATTCCGACAACACGCTGCTCGCCAACGCCCGCGACCTGGTCAAGGACTGGGGGCACGGCGACCACACGGTGCTGCTCAGCCTCAGCCCGCTCAGCCATCACATTGCCTGGGTCGCGGTGGCCCAGATCCTGATCTGCGGCGGCGAATTGGCGGTCAACGATCCGCCGGCCGGCATGCAACCGCTCGACTGGATCGTCGAGACCGGCGCGACATATGTGATGGGCGTACCGACGCACGGCATGGACATCCTGGCCGACCAGAAGGCGCGCGGTATGGACCGCATCGGCAAGCTCGAAGTCTTCTACATGGCCGGGGCGCCGATCCCGCCCGTCACGGCCGAGGCGTTCCTCAGCCAGGGCATCAAGCCGCAAAACGTCTACGGCATGACCGAGAATTCGTCGCACCAATACACCCTGCCCAGCGACGACCCGGCGACCATCTGCACCACCTGCGGGCGTGGCGGCGCCAGCTATACGGTGCGGCTGTTCGATCAGGCGGACCGCGACGTGCAAGTCGCCCCGGGCGAGATCGGCCAGATCGGCGGCAAGGGCGCGTGCCTGACGCTGGGTTATTTCGACAATCAGGAAGCGACCGAGGACTCGTTCAACCGCGACGGCTGGTTCCTGTCCGGCGACCTCGGCCGGTTCGACGAGGCCGGCAACCTCGCCATCGTCGGCCGCATGAAGGACATCATCATTCGCGGCGGTCACAACATCCATCCGGCGAAGATCGAAGATCTGGCGATCAAGCATCCGGATGTGGAGAAGGCCGCGGCCTTCGCCGTACCGGATGAACGGCTCGGCGAACGGGTCGGGCTTGCGGTCCTGCCGTCAAGTGGCAGCGCGCCGGCCGGCCTTGCCGTGCTCGATCATCTGCACGACGCCGGATTGTCGATCTACGACATGCCGGAGTACTACATCGCGATGGAAGATTTCCCGCTGACCGCGAGCGGCAAGATATTGAAGCGCGAACTGGCCGAATGGGCGCGCAGCGGCAGGATCAAGCCGGCCCCGGTGCGCTTCACCGACCCGGCCAAGCGTGCCGCCGAACCGAAGGAGAGTTGAGCGATGGAGATGCAGCTCGAACGCCGCGACGAGATGGCGGTCATTACGTTGAACCGGCCGCACGCGCTGAACGCGTTGAACTCGGCATTGATCCGCGATATCGGCGCGGCGATCGACGAGGTGGCGGCGTCGGACGCCCGCACGCTGATCTTCACTGGCGCGGGCGAAAAAGCATTCTGCGCCGGCGCCGATATCAAGGAACTGCTCGGCCGCTCGATGATGGACTCGAAACGCGGCGCGGAATTCGGCCAACGTACCTTCGCCAAGCTGGACACGCTGCCGATGCCGTCGATTGCGGCGATCAACGGTTACGCCTTCGGCGGCGGCATGGAGCTGGCGCTCGCCTGCACCTTCCGTCTGGCCACGGCGAACGCAAAGATGGGACTGCCGGAAATCAAGCTCGGCGCAATTCCCGGCTATGGCGGCACCCAGCGGCTGCCCCGGGTGATCGGCGAGGCGCGCGCGCTGGAGATGATCATGACCGGACGGGCGGTCGGCGCCGAAGAAGCCGAGCGCATCGGTCTGGTCAGCCGGATCCTGGACGGCGATGCGGTCGAAGGCGCCATCGCCTTTGCCCGCGACTTCACCGGCTACAGCCTGCCGGTGCTGCAGATGGCGCGGGAAGCGGTGATGCGCGCCGGCGACACGCCGGTCGATGCGGGCCTCAAGATCGAAGCCGATCTCAACACCCTGGCCTTCCAGACCGAGGACATGATCGAAGGCATGACCGCCTTCGTCGAGAAACGCGAGGCGAAATTCAAGGATGGCTAAGGGCGCAATCGCGGTTACCGGCACCAGCCGCGGCATCGGGGCTGCAATCGCCGCCGAGCTGAAACGGCGCGGCTTCTCCGTCGGCTGCCTGTCGC
The DNA here is from genome assembly GCA_029861675.1 of Alphaproteobacteria bacterium. The sequence goes on along the minus strand of JAOTYV010000108.1, from coordinate 1,090 downwards.
GCGCGGGCGGCCCGCCGGCGGGCGAGGACGACGACCCGGCCTATCATTGCGCGCAATGCGACGTCACCGACGAAACCAGCATTCGCGAGGCGCTGCAAGAAGTGACGACGGCGGCGGGCGGGTTGATCGGCGTCGTCAACAACGCCGGTCTGCACAAGGAGAGCAAGAGCAGCACCCTCGCCACGGCTGAATTCGAGGAACTGATGGCGACCAACGCCACTTCGGTCATGACGATGTGCCGCGAGGCCTATCCGCACCTCAAAGCGGCGGGCGGCGGCAAGATCGTCAACATCGGCTCGTTCTTCGACAAGATCGGCGTGCCGCGCAACTTGGCCTACTGCGCATCCAAGGCGGCGGTCGGCGCGATCACCCGTTGCCTTGCGGTGGAATGGGCGCGCGACGCCATCACCGTTCTCGACGTCGCGCCGGGCTATATCCTGACCGATATCAACCGCGATCTGATGGAGGACGACAAATTCCGTGGCTGGATCGAAAGCCGCTCGCCGCTGCGCCGGCCCGGCGATACGGACGAGGTGGCGCGCCTTGTCGCGGCGCTGTACTCCGAGGATATTCCCTTCCTCACCGGCGAGACGATCTATATCGACGGCGGCCAGGGCATGGCGATCTAAAAAGCGCGTTGAAGACGTGCCCGATCTCACCCTCGCACTTCGTCAAGCTCAGTGTGAGGATGAGATTTTCAACTTCCCGACCTCATCCTGAGCCTGACGAAGGATGATATGCAGGGCCCATGTTCGGGCAATAATCAATCGGCTCGACCCGACCAGGATGGACCCATGACGGTATTCGACCAACTCGACGCCACGCTGCGGCTCAACGACGACGAATCCATGCTGCTCGACAGCGTTCGCGCGCTGGCGCGCGACAAGATCGCGCCGCGCGCCGCCGATTATGACCGCAGCAGCGACTTCCCGTGGGACAATGTCCGCGACATCAACGCGCTCGGGCTCAACGCCATGTTCATTCCGGAGTCGTACGGCGGCGCCGGGATGTCGTATCTCGCCTATCTCGCCTGCGCCTGGGAGATTTCCAAGGCCTGCGCGTCTACCGGCGTGATCTGGGCGACCAATTT
>JAOTYV010000390.1 GCA_029861675.1 Alphaproteobacteria bacterium | reverse complement strand
GCCGCCATGCTCCTTGACGAAGTCATCGACCACGCCGCGGTTCAAATCGTAAACGATGATGTCCTGACCCGCCTTGGCGAGATTGGCGGCCATCGGCAGCCCCATATTGCCGAGACCGATAAACCCTACCCGCATTCCGTTGCTCCTTTATTTGGTTGCCGTTTCTTCATTGTTCAGCGTCCGCGCCATTGATTTCAGTGACGGCTTTCCGGCCATCCGGACGGTGCCGCCATTCGGTTCGATTGCGCGAAGGACGACCGTCGCATCGTCTTGTGACGGGATGTTTTAATCAGTACGATATTCGCATACGACTAATCAATGAACGAACAAAGACGACACACAGGGAAGTGGGGGTATGGGAAAACGCGGGAGAGCCGCTGTGGGATCGCCGCAGCGGCCCAACAAGGAAGCGCCGTCGATAATCGCACCAACACATACCGTCACCGGGAACCTCGAATGCGATGGCGATATCCATATCGACGGAACGGTGGTCGGCGATGTCCGGTGTTTCCATTTGACGGTCGGCGCCAATGGGTGCGTCAACGGCAATGTCAGCGCATCGTTTGTCCAGGTGTTCGGTGTGGTCGACGGATCGATTCACGCGAAAGAGGCGTTGATCAGCAAGGAATCCCAGGTTTCCGGAGACGTCATTCATGAAAAACTGTTGGTCGAAAAAGGCGCCGTCGTATACGGATTTTTCCGGAGCGTGAAAGATGTCGATGTGTCGGGCACGGTTGATATCCGGAACCAGATCGGCGAGCCCGCGCGCCAGCAACAAAACGGCTCGAGGCGGCGTGCGGCCCTGCGAGACGCCACCGCCGAACCAGCCCTGCCGATGACCAAGACGCGCCTGTCGGCGAAACCGCTGCATTGAGCACCGTGCCGGGAGGCGGGCCGACGTCGCCGGATGGCGATGGAGAGAATGCGATGACGGATTGGTTCGAGGAAACGCTGCATTCCGGCGTTCGGATCCGGCTGGCAATCGACAAAATCCTCTACGAGGGCGACAGCGAACATCAAGAATTGATGTTGTTCGAAAACAACGCATTCGGCCGGGTTCTGGCGCTGAACAACATCATTCAGACCACCGAGCGCGACGAATTCATCTATCACGAGATGCTGGCGCATGTGCCTTTGTTTGCGCATGGCGCGGTACGGAAGGTCCTGATCGTCGGTGGCGGCGATGGCGGCATGCTGGAGGAAGTCCTCAAGCACCCCGGTGTCGAACAGGTGACGATGGTCGAAATCGACGAAGACGTCGTGGCGTTCAGCAAGGAACATTTACGCTTTATTTGCCACGACGCCTTCGAGGATCCGCGCCTTGATCTGGTGATCGCCGATGGCGTCGATTTCGTCGAGACCACCGATCAGCGTTACGATGTCGCGATCATTGATTCGACCGATCCGGTCGGGCCGGGCGACGTCCTGTTTACCGAACGTTTCTACACCGCGGCCAAGGGGTGTCTCGCCCAGGGTGGCGTGATGGTCACGCAAAACGGCGTGCCTTTCTATCAAGGCAGCGAACTCACCGGCACGATCTCCTGTCTCCGGCCGCTGTTTCGTGACGCGACCTGCTACCTGGCCGCGGTGCCGGCCTATACCGGCGGCGTCATGGCTTTCGGATGGGCAACAGACAATGTGACCCTGCGGCAGGCACCGCTCGACCGGCTGCGCGAACGGGTCCGGAAAGCGGCGCTCGACCTCGGGTATTACTCGCCCGAGGTGCACGTCGGAGCCTTCGCTATACCACCGTGGGTTGCTAGCCTTATGGGGGGTGTGAATAAAGTTTAAATCGTGATTTTTAGACTTGATTTGCCCGTTCGAACGGCTCATATGGGGCGCCTTCGATGAAACGGGTTCATCTACTGATTGGGGAGACAAGGCATGCCGAAAGCGGCTGTCCAATTGGGGATGGATGTTAATCCTTCCGCCGCCCAGATTGCACCGCTCAGCCCGGTGTGCGAGGGACAAATTATCCTGCACCACGACCGTGTCGAGGAGCGCAAGGATTTCTTTATTCAACGCGACGGTGTGTCCTATGCCGGGACCCATCTGATCGTCGATCTATGGGGTGCCCGGCATCTCGACGACCTGGACCACATCGAGTTGGCGATGCGGCGGGCGGTGAGCGCCGCCGGCGCGACCCTGCTTCATATTCATTTGCATCATTTTACCCCGAACCTGGGCGTTTCGGGCGTGGCGGTGCTGGCGGAATCGCATATCAGCGTTCACACTTGGCCCGAGCGCGAATTCGCGGCGTTCGACGTGTTCATGTGCGGCGATGCGGAACCACACCGCACGATCGACGTTCTGCGTGAGGCCTTCCAGCCGGAACGGATCGAGGTCGGAGAGCATCTCCGGGGCCGAATGGAATGACGCAATGGACCGAGGAAATCGACCCGGTAAACGGCGATTTCAGGGTCCAGCTGCGCATCAACAAGGTGCTTTATGAGCGCCAAACCGACCAACAGCATATTTTATTGATTGAAAACAAGACTTTCGGCCGGGTCTTGTTTTTCGACGGTGTCGCTCAGCTAAGCGAGAGCGACGAATTTATCTACCACGAGATGCTGGTACACGTGCCGGTACTGGCGCATGGCGCGGTCCGGAACGTGCTGATCATCGGCGGCGGCGATGGCGGTGCGGCCGAGGAGCTGTTCAAGCACAAGGGGATCGAGCGGGTCGATCTGGTCGAAATCGACGCGGCGGTGGTGGAGCTGAGCAAGGCCCATTTGCGGGATATCTGCGGCGCGGCATTCGAGGATTCGCGGTTATGCCTGACCATTGGCGACGGCGTCGAATTCGTTGCCCAAACCGATGCCCGATACGATCTCATCTTAATCGATTCCGCGGACCCGCCGGGCGACGTCAATGTCTTGTATAGCGAGCCGTTCTACCGCGACTGCGCCAAATGCCTGGCGCCCGGTGGCGTTCTCGTGACCCAGAATGCGCTTCCTTTCCTGGACAAGGACTGGCTCGGCAAGCCGATGGCGCGGCTGCGGAAGATCTTCGCCGATACTACCTGCTACCAGATTACGGTGCCGAGCTTCTATGGCGGCTTCATGGCGTTTGGCTGGGCCACCGACAATACGGACCTGCGCGGGCTTGACCGGGATGAATTGACCCGGCGGCTCGGCGCCGCAAAAATATTTGCGCGCTACTACACGCCGGAAATTCATCTCGCGGCCTTTGCCTTGCCGCCCTACGTGCTGAATATGCTCAAATAATGCCCGAACCCATGCCGACGGAATTGTGGGTCAAGGCACATGGCGCCCGCTGTGCGGCGGCCGGCATTCCGATGGTGGTGGTCCAGCGCGGTGACGCACACCGCGGCCTTGTCATCGTCAAGTTGTATGACCGCGAGGTGGGCGCCCGCGTCCTGACGCAAACCCGAAATCTGGACGGTGATCTGGTGTGGAATGCGGCGCTGGACGATCGCTGGGTGCCGGAGGCCGAGGCCGATGAATTCATCGCGCGCCAAGCGTCGTACGACCCCGACCTTTGGATCGTCGAGTTGGAATGCATTGACGAAGAAGGATGGTTTCGCGGCGCCGTAGGCTAGGTCACCGACTCATAAGTTCGCAGCCAAATCCGCAATGAGGCGAGTTGGACGGATGCGAGGTAGTTGTCGTCTCTTTTGTCGTATCGTGTTGCGACAGCGCGGAAATGTTTGAGTTTGTTGAA
>JAOTYV010000389.1 GCA_029861675.1 Alphaproteobacteria bacterium | reverse complement strand
CGGGGCGCCGAGCGGCTTTTCGCGGCGACGGCGACAGCGGGCGTGGCGGCGCGCCCGGACGCCGGTGCGCAGCCGGCCTGCGAATTTCTCGGCCCGGCGCTGGCGAGTGCGCGGGCCGAGAGCGGGCCCATCGCCGCGCTGGCCGACGCCCTCGCCGGAATATCGCCGCGGCTTGCCTGGTCCCAACGGCCGAACGGGGCGGACGACGACGCGGATTTCAAGGACCGGCACGCCAACGCGGTCGTATTCGGTGTCAACGGGCTTGAGCAGCGCAACGACGTCCGGATCGGTATCAGCCTGCTGGCGCCGGAGACGCGGTATCCCGACCACCGCCACCCGCCGGAGGAAATCTATACGGTGCTGTCGCCCGGCGACTGGAAGCAGGGCGTGGACGGGCCATGGCGGTCCCCCGGCATCGGCGGCTTCGTCCACAACACGCCCAATATCGTCCACGCCATGCGATCGAAGGATGTGCCGCTCCTGGCGGTGTGGTGCCTTTGGATAGGCGACACCGCATGAGCCTAAAGGACGCCAACGCTTGCCACCTCGCCCAACAAGAGACCCGGCCGCATAAGGCCCTATGAAGGAGCACGACCATGCCGCGATTGCCGATCCCGTCCGATACGGAAGCGTTTTCCGACGAGACCCGCGCCGCCGTGCGCCATATAAAGGAAACGCGCACGAGCAATCCCCCGCCCAGCCTCTATCTGACATACGCCGGGATGGCCGGCGGGCGGCTGTCGGACCTCGTCGAACATTTGCGCTACCACACGACGCTGACCGGGGCGGAATCGGAATTGGCAATCTGCATCGCAACGCGGGCGGCCAACGCCGACTACATCTGGAACGCGCACGTCAAGCTGGGGCTGAAGGCCGGCACGCGCGAGGAGGCGCTGCACGCCGTCGACACCTATGGGCCGTTGGATGGGCTCACGGACGACGAAGCATTGATTATCCGTTTCGGGCGGGAACTCCTGGAGGCGCCGAAGGTCAGCGACGAGACCTTCGCCGCGGTGCGGGAACGCTACGGCGAAAAGGGTCTGCTGGAACTGACGGCGTTAATGAGCGTCTACATGATGAACGCGTCCATTTTGCGGGTCATGGATCACCCGGCGCCGGCCGACGCGCGGCCTTTGACGCCGCGGTAAGGCCCTATGCCGTCGAACAATGGGCGCACAGTTGCGGATCGCGCACCGAGCCGGATTTTTCGATGAACGCGTAGACCGTTCATCGAGAGTTGGCTCATATTGTGCGACGGACCGCCAACCTTGTCTCAAAGGCGCATCTCTTAAGGACCATGATGCCGGCCGCGCCATCGTTTAAAGAAGCAAGCCACACGCCTAAACGAGGTTGCTTTCGGCGGCGGGCGAGACGGTTCACTATGCCGGAGCAACCGCTCGCAGGCCGGTTCGCAAATTGCACTCAGCAACTGCAAAGGTAGGGTCCATGTCACTCAAGGTTCGCCGGGTTGTCACCGGCCATGACGAGAACGGCAAAGCGAAGGTCCTGATCGATGAGATTTCCGACAACGTGGTATCGCGCCGGTCCGGCCAGAACTCGACCGTTATCTGGGCGACCGATCGATACCCTCCCGACCTCGGCGCGCTGGACGATATCTCGGGCACGGTGCAGCAGACAACGCTACCGGGCGGCAGCGTCTTTCGAATTTCCCGATTGGAGCCGGGGGTCGGTCCGCAGATGCACCGGACGGAAAGCCTCGATTACGCCATCGTGCTTTCCGGCGAGATCGACATGGAGCTCGACGACGGTGCAACGGTGCATTTGACGGCTGGCGACGTGGTGGTTCAGCGCGGAACCGTGCACAACTGGATCAACAACGGCACCGAGGCCTGCATGATGGCATACGTCTTGATTTCCGCCGCCCTGCCCGACGGCCTTGAACAGTCCGGATGAAGACCGGAGACGGCGTACCGCAGGGCCGGACATCCGAGCGCTGACGACGCCTAGAACGTGCCCGGCGTCAGGCCGGTGCGGCCGCCGTCGAGGGTGATGACGCTCCCGTTGACGTAAGACGACTCGTCGCTGGCGAGGTAGAGGGCGACGTCGGCGGCTTCCTCGATGAATCCGGGGCGACCCATCGGCGTGGCGCGGCGCTGGACATCGGTCATCGTCCGGTGCTCGTTGCCGACGCGGTTGAGGCGCACGGGAATGCCCTGTTTGCTTTCCCGCAACGCGCCGGAATTGATGCAATTTACGCGAATACCATGCGGCGCGAGCCAGTAGCCCATGACATGGGTTAGCGGCTGCAACCCGCCCTTGGACGCGGAATAGGCCACCAGCGTCGGGTTGCCGAGCACGCCATCGATGGACGCGTGATGGACGATGGCCGCGCCCTCCGCCGCCTTCAGCGCCGGCAACAGCTTCTGGCTGCATAAAAAAGGGGCGGTCAGGTTTACCGCAATTTGCCGGGACCAGTCCTCAAGCGCGACATCCTCGAATTCCCCACGCTTCGCAATCGCCGCATTGTTGAACAGCACATGGATCACGTCGCGCCACGCCATGCATGCGCCGGCCATAGCGTCGATGGACGCCGGGTCGGCGAGATCGGCAGCAATGAAGACCGCATCGCCCCCTTCGCCACGGACCATCGACGCGGTCTCCTCGCCCATCTCCGCGTCGATATCGACGCAGGCGACCGCCGCGCCTTCCCGCGCGAACAGCAGGCTTGCCGCCCGGCCAACGCCCGACGCCGCCCCGGTGATGACCGCATTCTTTCCTTCGAGCCGTTTCATCCGCTTCTCCCCGATTGCATCGTGCCGTATCGACGATCATCGGGTGGTAAAGACGGCATGGCAAGACGGCCCGCAAGCGCGGATCGCGCGGGATACTTCCGTCCTGTCCCCAGCAGCGGACGTCCGGATTAGGATGCCCGCCGCGCGCATGTCGGTTCACGTTGTGTGGGTCCGTATGAAATTTTTCGGAGGTACTTGAGAGAATTCAGGCTGATTCAAGTCAACACAAGATGATGAGAATTGGCGCACTTAATCCGAGGAATTAAACGGGACCCGGAATTTGTTGGAGGGCTCTATGCAGCGCCGGTTGATCGTTGCGATTGTCGCGATTTCTTGCGCGATGGGGGCATTCCCCCCAAAGACCTATGCTCAACTTGATATATTCGGGGCGTTCGCAAACAACCTGACGCCTGAAGATATCACGATGATGAAGAATACTTCGGCTCAACTTTACCTAGATGACCGGGTGTCATTATCGTCAACCATGCGGTGGACCAACCCCAAAAGTGGCAATAGTGGCGCCGTCACACTCCTTCAACGATATGAATACAAGGGCATGAAGTGCCGTACGATCAGGCATTCCGTCAAGGAGAAGCGCCGCGATCGTTCAAGCGCATTGAATTTTGATCGATGCAAGACGCCGTCGGGTGAGTGGATGTTGCGGTGACGCGGCCACGATGGCAACGCCGCACCGCATAGTTCGCCATGCCATATCGGCAATCATCGGTACAGAGAGATGGCATTGGTAAGATGGTACCCCGCGACGGATTCTTGACACCGTGTTCCGCTGACCGCATCTTAAATCCGTCGGGCCGCATCGCAGTCGCCCGGCGTTTCCAAGGCATTTCGCCCAAGCACTGCGGTTCGGCCGGTTGTCGAATCGGGGATTGTTGGCGGAATGTCTGTTTTCCAAGAAATTTGGTCTGATGACGAC
>JAOTYV010000107.1 GCA_029861675.1 Alphaproteobacteria bacterium | reverse complement strand
CTTCAGATAGAGCCCGTGATCGCCCAGCAGGTCGCCGTGATCGGTGGTGTAGATCACGATGGTGTCCTCGGCGAGGCCGTTCGCCTCCAGCGCGTCGAAGATGCGCCCCACATTGTGGTCGATCAGCGAGATCATGCCGTAGTAGTTCGCCGTCATGTCGCGCAACTGCGCCTCGCTTTGCACCGGCGCGCGGGACCCGGTCTTGCGGAACTGCACCAGTTCCGGGTCTTTCATGTCCGGCTCGCCTTCGAGCGAGGCCCGGTGCCACCACGGCCGCCGGTCCAGATCCATCTTGTGGGTGGTCGAGATGTCGACTTCGTCCGGATGATGCAGCCGGCTCCATGGCTCGGGACAGTCGAACGGATGATGCGGGTCGGGGAAGGAGGCCCACAGCACGAAGGGATCGTCGCCGCCCTTCTTCGCCGCGTGCTCGCCCAGGAAATCCACCGTGCGGTTGCCGACCCAGGTGCTGGTGTGCCAGGCGGCGGGCAGGGCGGAGTGCCAGGTCTGCGCCGCGCCGGTCGACGGCGGCAGCTCGGTGCCCCACAGCTCCCAGACCTCCTGCCCGTCGCGCTCGCCATGGCCGTAGTACCAGCGTTCGAAATGCTGGCCCGACGGCGGCATCATCGGGTTGCGTTTTTTATGAAAATGGCCGAAGCACATCAGCTCCGCATGGTCGAAACCCATATAGGGCCCCATCCAGTCGTCGGCGAAGTCCCGGGAACTGTACTGGCATTCCGGCGAGTCGGTCGGCGCAAACGTGCCCTTGGTCGAGAAATGCGCCTTGCCGATGAAGGCCGAGCGGTAGCCCGACGCGGCCAGCCGCCGGGCGAAGCCGGTCTCGCCGACCGCCGGGTCGAGATCGATACCGTTGTCGCAGACGCCATGGCTCAGCGGCAGCAGCCCGGTCAGGATCGACGACCGCGATGGCTGGCACACCACGTTGGGCGTGATACAGGACGAGAACCGCGTGCCGTCCCGCGCCATCCCGTCGAGATGCGGCGTCTTGACCTTGCGCCCCTCGAAACCGTAGGCGTCGCCGCGCTGCTGGTCGGAGGTGATGAGCAGGATATTCGGTCGTCTGGCCATGGCGCGGTCCTTCGGGCGGTGGCGAATGAGGGCCAAAGGCTAGCGCGGCGCGGCTTATCCAGCAATTCGCGGTCCGGACAAATTTGGTTTATTGTGCGTTCCGGAAGCCGGTTTTCGCTTTCGGGCGGCATTTATGGGTGCCGCCGCGCCGGCTCCGGGCGTATCGTTCGCCGCTGTTTTCGGGCTGTATTGTACGTCTCCGCCAGGGTCCTGCAGGCACCTTGGCCGGAGACTCAGGAGGAAATTCAACACCGGAAGGATTCGACCATGAAGGACGGGCTTCGTTTCGTAGACTGCGACATGCACATTCAGGAACCGGTCGACCTGTTCGACCGCTATCTGGACCCGAAATTCCGCGACCGGGTATCGCTGCCCGTGGGCGCCGACGGCAAGCCGAAGCGGGGCATCGTCATCATCGACGGCCAGTCGACCACCTACGACCACGCCCTGCAGCAGCACCGCAAGCGCACGCTGCCGCCATCGAAAACCGAATCCTCGCAGTCCCTGTCCGGTTCCCGCATGGCGGAGAGCGGCCGGCTCAACTTCGCGACCGAACGCGATTACGACGCGGTGGCGCAGGTCATGGGCATGGAGCTCGAAGGCATCGACATCGCCGTGCTGTTCCCGACCATGGGGCTCAGCCTGGTCGCGCGCAACAACATGGATCCGCGGCTCTCACTGGCGCTGTGCCAGGCCTACAACAACTGGATCCACGAGTTCTGCCAGTACAGCCCCGACCAGTTGAAGTTCGCGGCGATGCTGCCGATGCAGGACGTCAACCTCGCCTGCGCCGAGCTGGTGCGCTGCGTGACCGAACTCGGCGCGACCGGGTCGTTCGTGCGGCCGAATGCGATCAACGGGCATTTCTGGCACTCCAATTACTGGAACCCGCTGTTCGCGATGCACGAGGAACTCGACGTTTCCATGGGCTTCCACGAGGGCACCGGCGCGGAATGCTCGTACATGAACGAGCTGTATGGCGAGAACCGCTTCTACCGCCATGTCGCCAGCCACTGGATCGCGATGCAGGAAACACTGATCGCGATGCTGATCGCCGGCGTGTTCGAGTTCTATCCCAAACTGCGGGTGGGTTACCTGGAGGCGCAGAATTCCTGGGTGCCGGGCATCCTGACGCGGATCGAATGGGACTATCCGCAGTACAGGCAGAGCCATGCGCCCTATCTGTCGCTGACGCCGAAGGAATACTTCCAGCGCAATTGCTGGGCCGCGGTGGAAGGCAGCGAGCCGGAGATCGAGGCGACGGCCGGCCTGATCGGCGCCGACCGCATGTGCATCTCGACCGACTATCCGCATTTCGATTCGAACTTTCCGAACGTCGCCAACAATCTGATGGCGAACGTCTCGCGGGACACCGCCGCGAAGATCTTCATGGGCGGCGCGGCGCTGCACAACTTCGGCGACGAGCACTTCGCCAAGGCGGCGAAGGCGGCCGCCGAGAAGAGCCAGGCCGCCGCGGCGGAGTAGGGCGCGCATGTTGGGATGACGCGGGGGCCTAAACCCCCCGTCACTCCCGCGCAGGCGGGAGTTCAGACCGCATGATGGATTCCCGCATTCGCGGGAATGACAGCGTATGCACAGACCACACCACGGAGGCACAGTCCCATGGCGCGTATCGCGATCGGCGGGTTCATGCACGAGACCAATTGTTTCGTGCCGATGGAGACGGATTACGATTATTTCGCTTCCGGAGGCGAGAGTCCGCCGCTGGCGCGGGGCGAGGAGATTTTCGAGCGGTTGACCGGCAACAGCTACGGCACCTCGGGCTTTCTCGATCAAATGCGCGACCGGCATGAGCTGGTGCCGCTGATCTGGGGCAGCGGCGGGGCCGGGGGCTACGTCACCGACGACGCCTTCGAGCGCGTGATCGGCGAGCTGGTCGGCATGCTGTCGCGGGCGATGCCGGTCGACGCGGTCTATCTCGACCTGCACGGCGCCATGTGCAACACCACTTTCGAGGACGCGGAGGGCGAGATCCTGCGCCGGGTGCGGGCGGCCATCGGGCCGGACATCCCGCTGGTCATCAGCCTCGACTACCACGCCAATGTGACCGAGGAGATCGCCGCGCTGACCGACGGCATGGCGGTCTACCTGACCTATCCGCATATCGACCGGCAGCACACCGGCGGCCGCGCGGCGGTGGTCCTCGACCGCGTGCTGGCCGACGGAAGGCCGACCCACCGCGCGTTCCGCAAGGCGCCGTTTCTGTTGCCGCTCAACTATCAGTGCACGCTGGTCGACCCCTCCAAGGGCATCGTCGACGCCACCGTCGCGGGCGAGGGCGGCGAAATTCTCGACCTGTGCTACGCCGCCGGGTTCCCGCCGTCGGATTTGTACCAGTGCGGCCCGGCGGTGATCTGTCACGGCTACAGCGAAGCGGCGGTCGAAGCGGCGGCCGACCGCATCGAGAAAATGGTGCTCGACAACGAGGAAGCGTTCAGCGAACGGCTGTATGATCCGGACGAGGCGGTGCGCGCGGCGATGGATATCGCAGAGACCGCGTCGAAGCCGGTGATCCTCGCCGATACGCAGGACAATCCCGGCTGCGGCGGCACCGGAGACACCACCGGGCTGCTGGAAGCGCTGGTGCGGAACGATGCGCAGGGCGTGGCGATGTGCGTGCTGAACGACCCGGACGCGGCGGCGGCGGCGCACGAAGCGGGCGAGGGGGCGGAGATCAGCCTCGCGCTCGGCGGCAAGCACGGCATTCCCGGCGACACCCCCTTCGAAGGCACCTTCACGGTCGCCAAGCTGGCCAACGGCCAGTTCACCGCGACCGGCAAGTCGATCCCCGGACGGCGGGTCAATCTGGGCCCGACGGCGCTGCTCAGGATCGGCGGGGTCAGTATCTTTACCGCGAGCCGCCGCATGCAGGCCTTCGACCAGGACATCTTCCGCCATGTCGGCATCGAGCCGAGCGAGCAGAAGATCCTGGCGCTCAAGAGCACCTGTCATTTCCGCGCGGATTTCGATCCGATTGCCGAGAAGACGCTGATCGTGCTGGCGCCGGGCGGGCATATCGTGGATTCGACGCAGTACCCGTTCAAGAACCTGCGGCCCGGCGTGCGGCTGACGCCGATGGGACCCGAATTTTCGCCGGGGGCGTAATCTCACCCTCGTCACTCCCGCGCAGGCGGGAGTCCAGGCTGCGCGATGGATGTCCGCCTGCGCGGGCATGACGTTACAAATTGTGACGGTGCGCTACGCCGCCTCGGCGATCTTGGTGCGCATCAGCACGCGGGGTTCGTGCGGCGGGGCGTCGCCGGCGCCGCGGTGCATCGTGCAGCGCTGGTCCCAGATCACCAGTTCGCCGACCCGCCAATTGTGGTGGTACTGGAACTTCGGCTGCAGCGCGTGCTCGAACAGGTCCATCAGCAAATCCATCGCCGGGCCGTCTTCCATGCCGACGATGCCGCAGCAATGCAGCGGATTGACGTAGAGCGATTTGCGCCCGGAATGGGGATGGGTGCGCACGATGGGGTGCTCGACCGGCGGCATCGCCTGTCGCTGCGCGGGCGTCAGCGGGATGATGCCGCCTTCCGCCGGGCCCTGGCCGAAGCTGTGCACCGCGCGCAAATCTTCGATCCGCGCTTTCGTGTCCGCCGGCAGGGTTTCGTAGGCGCGGGTCATGTCGGCGAAGATCGTGCCGCCGCCCTGCGACGGGATCTGCAGCGCATAGAGGACCGTATGGGCGCACGGCTCCGCCTTGTAGGTGCTGTCGGTGTGCCACACGGTGCCACGCCCGGCCGAGGCGGGATCCGGCTTGCCGTCGGCGTCGACATTGGTGAGGTAGACCAGTGCCGGGTTTCCCCGTTCGGCGAATTGCTGCACATGGATGTCGATGTCGGGCGGGCCGAACAAATCGCCAAACCGCAGGAACGAGTCGCTATCGAGCTGCTGATCGGGAATGCTCAGGACCGGATGGCGCCAATGGATTTCGCGCAGTTGTGCCTGGGTTTCGGAATCTATCGGGTGGGCAAGATCGATACCCCGGAGTTCCGCGGCAAAACCGCCGTCCCGAGGTGTCACCGTCATAGCATCGCCGGATTTGGTCATGGCCGGTATCCCGATTGGTCGCGTGCCCAGGATAGGGCGTCCGGCGGTTGCCGTAAACGGCCCGGGCGTATCGTGCACGGCGCGGGCGTGCGTCCGCCATGTGTATGTCTTTAGCCCTCGACGGTATCCAGGGCTCTGTCGGATTTCGGCTTTTGCGCTTCACCGGCAGCCCCGGCGGGTTCCGTGATGGCCCGGAGCAACGCCCGGAAACCGTGCCGCACGTCGGGCGGGCACAACGCGATGCTGCGCACCAATTCCAGCGTTTCCCGCTTGGTGCGGAATTCCTTCATTTGACCGCCGTCGACATCGATATCCATGAAGAACCATTCAATTGGTATTTCCAGGATTTGTGAAATCTGCCACAGTCGGCTTGCGGAAATTCGATTTGCTGCGCTCTCATATTTCTGCAGTTGCTGAAAGGTAATACCAAGTTGATCAGCGAGTGCGGTTTGGCTCATGCCGCATAAAACACGGCGGACGCGGAGCCGGCGACCGACATGAGTATCGACCGGGTTGGGTTGTCGCTTGTTGGCAGAATTCATTGGTATTCCTTGTCTATTATTCGATCGCGCCGAGACCGGATTAATACAAGTATGCAGTTATGGTGTAACCTATATGGTTTTGCCATCATGTGGGAGTCCAACCCACTTTTCTGTGAGATAAACGACTGCGGTATCCTGTGTTGGCGGCATCGGAGTCGCTTGCCGGATTAGCAATCGAATAGTGCCGTGCGACAGGAGGATCGTGCTGATTTTAGGTGACAATATCGGATGCTTTGGGGTATTCCCAAAATGTCGCATGACGAATTTATCAGGTATGTTAAGGGGCTCCACACGCCGCTTCTGCCGTCAATAGATTTTCGTCGCGGCAAACTGAGTTTGGCGGCCGAAGAATCAATAGCAATCATTGTGCCGCCTTGAAGGGGACGAATAAATTCCTGTCGGTCGACGCGCTGATCAATTCGGCGCTGTCTGCGCGATTAGTTGCTCGCGATTGACGCTTTCGATCGACAGTCGGTTTGGAATCTGCGTCTGAGTTGGACCGTTGAAAATCCGACCCAGCGAAGGAATGTAAACATTTGATGCACGACAGGAATCATGAACAATCGCACGCGACTGAGCCTCGACCAACTCTTGACTATTGAAGAAATTGCCGCTTGGCACAGCCATGAGCCTACGGTTATTCAAAAATTGTTCGAGCGTTGGAAAGAAAAGGCGGGGTATTTCGGCGAGTTGCCCGACCCGGCGGCATTCTCCCGGGACTGTATTATCGATACCACGGCGGATGATCCGCTGTCCTACAAGCTCCCGAACTATACCGGCTGCCTCACCTCGTGGCGCGGCCTTTACATCAGCGAATTCCCGTTGAAGGAGCACGCCTTCGCCTGTGCGGTGGAGTATTGGGAGTGCAAGGAATCGCGGCAGCCCAGTGCTCATTACTTCAAGCAAGATATCGACAATGTAGTGCGCGAGTATTTCAGGCTACTGCTGCCCTTGGCTGGGGACCGGCTGGTCTATGCATATCGCTCCATAGTTGGTCCCATCGTTCCATCTCGTCACAAATTTGCCTGAGCTGTGAGTCTCTGGCGCTGTAGGTCATCATGATGTCGGTCTGCTGTCCGTACGGGGGATAGTATCCATTGAGCAACGGATGGACCTGCATCTGCCCGGCGCTTTGCAAGGACCACGACCGCCGATTCTTGGTGTTTAAGACGAAGGCGACGTAGTGATCCCAGCGGAAGCGGCGTATCGCAATTACCCGGAGCAGTTTGGAAAACAGCAACGAAAAATTATTGCCGCGCCAATCCGGATGGACCCACAACCCGCCACCGATCGCCACACGGCCTGATATCTCCAACGCGTAAGCGGTGTCATAGAGCCCGACATTCGCGCAGTCCCAAGGGACATCCAGGTTCAAGAACACTCGATGGGTGCGGATGTCCTCGATCAAATCGTCGGTTTCGACGCATCGAATGGCATGGCAACAGATGCCTTGACCGTTGGCGTCGATCCGAAACCACGCAAAATTATCGGGCGTAATATGACATTTTTTAGGGTCGTGAATGGATGAAACGCCATGCGTTCCGACCTGCCCATCGAGGAATTCCGCGAAGGCCTTCGGATCGGAGCCCAAAGTGATTGAACCACCGAATGCGGCGGCTCGCCCCCTGACATGCTCCAAATAGGATTGAATTAGCGCCAAATCGCCATTGGTAAGTCGCCCCATTTTGCACCTCATAAGAATCGTTACTTATTAACGAAATTTATACCTATTTAAATGCAATGCGCATGCCATGCGCTATGTCTCCGCGAATATTCCGACGTAACTGAATGGCGTCACCTCGCTACTGCTATTTCCGGTTTAAAGACTCGTGCGCCGCTGGCCGCGGCCAAGCGGGGGAGAACTATTCATACAGGTCGGCAGCGAAATTTCGTGCGGCGCTCGAGCTATCTCGAGCAACCGCCGAACGGCCCGTCGGAAGATGGATACGCCTGTGTATCAATCGCACAACGCGGTTATCGAACCGCGCCGGCTGACGCTCGGGGACTATTTTGCCATGATGGCGCTTCGCACGATCGAGTGCGGCTGAATTTCGCGAGGCTGGGGCCGGCGTTGGCCTGGATCCGGAATCAGGCGTCCGGACCAGGCCTATTTCCGGTGTTTAGTACCGATTGGCGACGCTGTTGCGATAACCCTCATAAACCCGGCTGGCGTCGGCGTAGTCGTTTTCGAGCTGGCTGATCGATTGTTCGACTTGGACCTTTTCCTCGCCGAGTTGTTTGAGTTCGACGACGAGAGACATGCGATGGTCCGGCCGCACCCGCGGTGAGACCAATTTAGCGGTCTTTCGTGCGATGAGATGCTCGATCTGCTTGGTCCGTTGCTGGTTATACCGGAGCTGCTTTCCGATGTTGTCCCGTGCCACGCGACGCTCGTAAAGGCCGAAGCCGTCATTGTTGGCGGTCTGGAAAGTGCCCGCGAGGTGCGTCGGACAGTCGATGGCATACCGGTAGCCGCGCGTGCCGAGTTGGTATCCATTTCGCGGCTGGCAATATACCACTATGCCTTCGGCCTGGCCGGCGCGGTAGGCGTCGAAATTGGCGGCAACGCCATGCTCGGCGCAAGCCTTGCGGCGTTTGCCGAACCTGTCCGCGCCGTAACCTTTGGCGCCATCTTCATAGCCCACCGCCTTCCAATCCGCGGTTTGGCACTCGGCCTTACCCATTGACGAACCGGCACAGCCGCTGAGCGCGAGGGCGAGCAGGAGAGACGAGACCAATATCGACCGCATGGGAATTCCTCCGTGTGTGCCGGAGGATTTAACCCTTAGAAATTTAAAAAAGACTTAAGTTTCTGAAAATTACGTGGTTTTGGCCGCTGCGACAGGCTCCCGAGCCGGGGCATCCACCCAATCGTCCGCACGTGACGCGGGCACTTATTCGGCGTTTCCGCCCATCGGATCGATAAACAGATCGCCCTGCGAGCGATAGCCGCAGAGTGCCAGCACAAGATCGTCGTCGAGCTTCCGGTTGATCCGGTCGGATCGCAGGAAGCTGCGAATTCCCTGGTGAACGACACCGTCATCGGGCGCGGTCTGGATGTATTGGTCCAGCGGATGGAAGAAACGCCGATGCGGCTGTCCGTTTCGATTGCTGAGCGAAAGCGGCCCAAATGCCTCGGTCGCGGCGCAGAGAAAGCTCACCGGGCCCTTGCGGGTTCCGACGCGCATGCGCCCCTTGGCGTCCTTGCTGGTGACGAACAGGGTGCGGTCGTCGCGGCGGCGGACGTCAATATCGAAGATCAAACGATAATTCGCCTCCTGTCCCCGCGATACCAGCAATCCCTCGCCGATCTGCATGGCGGCAATGCCTTTGGGTTCGACGGCAAAGACAATCAGGCTGGTCGCCAATTCCTCCAACGGCGCGACTTGGTCGAATGCGGCGCCGCGCAGATGGTTGAGCACGGTATTGAGGGTGCCATCAAAATAGTCGCGCACCGCATCGTCCCGGTCGGATCGCACGGCGTCGTCGAGTTGGTCCGAATGCATTTTTAGATGCGAGAGCGCCGCACGGACGGCAGTCTTGGCGCCGATATGCGGCAGGCGGGCATCCGAGGATCCGCGCGCGATCGCGCCGACGATCAGGTCGTGCCTGACGCGGTCCACCTTGCCGAAAACTTGGCAGGACGGCACAGGGCCGGATTCAGTGTTTGCGCGTCGATAATCCGCGGCCGCGACCCAGGTCATATCACGGCATCCGAAAATCGAACGACTTCATCCGTCACGGGACGGACGATTGCTTGGGAAATTGGTGCCGGAATGACCACGGTCAGTTAGCCTCGTTCTGATCCATCAATATTTAGCCGTGCCGAACGGCCGATGCATTGAGCAGCGTAAAAATTTGAAAACAAAATGAAAATAGGGCCGGTCAAAGCCGTGTGAGCTATTTGGCGAAAACCTTGAACCGGATTCCATGGGCGGTTTCTAGGACAGTTGATGAAAGAAATACATGGTTAATTTCAGGTTAAATTGTAATTTGGCCAAGTGTTGACAAAAAGGCGACAGATTTTTCTGAAGGGAAATCGAAGAAGAAGTGGTAGCTTATCCTGACTGAACGCGCGGATAAAATGACCGAATATTAATTTTTGAGTAGATTTCTTTACAGATTCGGATAATTTGCGATGTTAGGAAGACTGTTGCTGTTGTCGAATTCATTTGCGGCTGCGAGAGGTTCCCAATGATTTACAGGGGTGAGGATCTCACGGTCGTGCCACGGCCGACGTGGGGCAGCAAGGTACGGGGCAGTGCAATGGCGAACCCATTCGAAATTCTCGGGCTCGATCACGTCGTAATTCGGGCGAACGATATCGGTGCGATGAAACGCTTCTATTGCGATGTGCTCGGATGCGTCCTCGAGCGGGCGGAGACGTCGCTCGGCTTGTATCAACTCCGCGCGGGGAATTCCCTGATCGATCTTGTCGATATTGACGGCTCGATCGGGCGCGGGGGCGGCGGTCCACCGGATCCGGAGCACCGCAATATGGACCACTTTTGTCTGCGTATCGATCCGTTCAAGGAAGGCGTTCTTCGGACGCACCTCAACCGGCATGGCGTCGAGCCGGGAAAGGTGGTCGATCGTTACGGCGCTGACGGGCGTGGCTCCTCGATGTACATCAGCGACCCCGAAGGAAATATGATCGAACTGAAAGGGCCCGCGCGCGAAGGCATTCGTCAGCCCGTTTCGCGTTGATTCACGTCCCTGTATGGTTCCGTCCAACAGCAGCGAAATGCTTGCAAAAGCGATCGCCGCCCATCGGCAGGGCGAACGCGGCGCGGCGATGGAAGCCTATCGGGCGCTTCTTGACGGCGCGCCGGATCATCCGGATGCACTGCATCTCTTGGGCGTGGCCCATTATGAAGGCCGCGAATATCGCGAGGCCTTGCCGCTGATCCGCCGCGCCATCGAACTAAGGCCTGATGTCGCGGAGTTTCACCACAGTCTCGGCGCGCTCTACCGCGCCGGCGAATATTACGAGACTGCCTGCCGGTCGATCGCTCAGGCGTTGCGTCTCGCACCGGCCTTTTTGGATGCCTACAACACGCTCGGCCTGACCTTGATCGACATGAAGCGGCTCGACGACGCCGAGACCGTGTTGCGGCAGGGCCTATCGCACGATCCCGAAAATGCCGATCTGTGCGCGACCCTCGGCAGCGTGTATCTGCATCGGGATGACCACGATGCGGCGGTGGGCGCATTGGAACGGGCCCTGGCGTTGGATCCGACACATGGGAATGCGCTCAATAGTCTGGGTGTCGCGCGCAATTTGATGGGCGAGCGCGCGGCGGCGCTGGCGGCGTTTGAAAAGTCGCTTGAGCACGCGCCCGGACATGTCTTCGCGCATTGCAACTACGCGCAGCAATTGTTGATGGAAGGCGATTTCGAGCAAGGGTGGCTGCAACACGAGTGGCGGCTCGAACGACCCAACTACCGGCGTGATTTTACGGCGCCCCGATGGCGGGGCGAGCCGCTGGACGGTCGGCGCATCCTGCTTTGGACAGAGCAGGGCTTGGGCGACGCTATTCAGTTCGTCCGTTTTGCACCCCTGGTGGCGGCGCGCGGCGGGCGTGTCCTGGTGGAATGCAAGCCGCGGCTGCATCGTCTGTTCGCCGGTGTGGAAGGTGTGGACATGGTCGCCGACGCCGGCGACGGCGGTGCTTACGATCTGCACTGCCCCATCATGAGTCTGCCCTTGATTTTCGAAACCCGGCCGGACCATGTCCCGGGCATGGTGCCCTATCTACCGTCTCCCGTGGCGGTATCGCCGGACGCACCTGACGGCGCCTTAAAGATCGGACTTAACTGGGCCGGCAATCCTAACAATAGCCAGGATCGCCAGCGCAGCCGCCACCTTACGGAATTCGCCCCTTTGGCGGAGGTCGCCGATGTTGCGTTGTTCAGCCTGCAATGGGGCGCCGGGTCGGAACAGCGACCGCCGCCCGGCATGACGCTGGTCGACCTGTGTCCCGGACAGAAAGATTTCTATGACACCGCGGCCGCGATGGCGGGGCTCGATCTGGTCATCAGCGTGGATTCGGCGGCGGCGCATCTGGCCGGCGGGTTGGGGCGCCCGACCTGGCTAATCCTCGACCAGGTTGCCGATTGGCGCTGGATGGTGGGGCGCGAGGATACGCCCTGGTATCCGACCATGCGCCTGTTTCGGCGCACGAGCGATTGGCCCGGCCTGTTCGAGCGGATGGCCGCCGAGTTGTCCCGGCTGGCGCGGGATTCGGCTGGGTCTACGGTCGCCGATACTGCTATGCTCCGCTAAACCGGGCCATCGCGACAGGCTCGTGAACGTAGGGGAGTTGCCGCCGATGCGTGTGGGCGTGCCGAAAGAAGTCAAATCACATGAGTATCGCGTGGGAATGACACCTGGCAGCGTGCGCGAGCTGTGTCATCACGGTCATGAAGTGCTGATTGAACGGAGCGCGGGCGAGGGCATCGGGTTCGGCGACGACGACTATCGTGCCGCGGGCGCGCAAATCGCGGAGGACGCCGCCGAAGTTTTCGCCAGCGGCGAGCTCATCGTGAAAGTGAAGGAACCGCAGCCGTCCGAGATCGCAATGTTGCGGAGTTCTCAGGTTCTCTTCACCTATCTGCACCTTGCCGCCGACAAGCAGCAGACCGAGGGATTGCTCGAAAGCGGCTGCGTCGCGATCGCCTACGAAACGGTGACCGGTCAACGCCGGGGCCTCCCGTTGCTAGCGCCGATGAGCGAGGTGGCGGGCCGCATGAGCATACAGGTGGGGGCTCATTATCTGGAAAAGGAACAGGGCGGCGCCGGCGTCCTGCTGGGCGGCGTGCCCGGCGTGGAGGCGGGACGCGTTTGTGTGATCGGCGGCGGTGTTTCCGGGCTCAACGCCGCGCGCATGGCGATGGGGTTGGAGGCGAAGGTCGCGGTCTTGGACCGGTCGCTCAGCCGTTTGGATCAGCTCGATCTGCGGTTCGGCGGTCAGCTCAATACCATGTATTCGACCGTCGATTCGATCGAACGCGCGGTATGCGAAGCGGATTTGGTGATCGGCGCGGTTTTGGTGCCGGGCGCCGCGGCGCCGAAACTGGTGACCGAGGAAATGGTGAAGCTTATGCGGCCCGGTTCGGTGATGGTGGATATCGCGATCGATCAGGGCGGCTGCTTCGAGACGTCGCGGCCGACGACCCACGATGATCCGATATTCCGGGTCCACGACGTGGTGCACTATTGCGTTACGAACATGCCGGGGGCGGTCGCGCGCACCGCGACGCAGGCGCTGAACAATGCGACCTTGCCGTACGTGCTGCGTCTCTGCAATGACGGCTACCGCGGCGCATTGGCGGAAGATCAAGGCTTTCGCGAAGGTTTGAACATTCACGAGGGGAAGCTGACCTACGAGGCGGTCGCGCGGGACCTTGCGCTTCCCTACACCTCCGCGGAGGAGGCTTTGGGGATATAGGACGCTTTGGAGCCGCCATGCCGGCGGGCGCGGCCGGTTTCCAGATTTTCTATTGCCTGGAACGCAGCCGGTGTGAGGCCCACGAAGGCGGCGGCATAGTGATTCCGGCTCCAGATGCGAAGAATTGTCGCTTCGATCTTGATTTCGCCGTCGAGGATAATGGTGATCACGTCACTCTGACCGAACTCGGCATCCTCGGCGACGAATGCGCACCCGCCGAAGCTGATATTGGTAACGATCGCCGCCGCGCCGTCGGCCGTTGCGGGAAGACAAACCGGAACTCTCCGGTCCTTGCGCCGATCTTTCCGCGTGGTACCACGGAATTTGTATTCAACCGCCATTGCCAAGTCCCGGTGGATAGATCCTTAGGGCGTCGCCCATATTGTTCTTTGAAATGCTGGAGGGCGTGGACGCGGTTCTATTGTATAAGTAAAAATCCAAAATCTCTGTGATATTGATCCTATGAATCGAATAACATGATTAAAATGTATTAAAAAATTTTCAAAATAATTCCAGTAGATA
>JAOTYV010000388.1 GCA_029861675.1 Alphaproteobacteria bacterium | reverse complement strand
CAGATGCGGAAAGAGGGCGTGATCTCCATTCCGGATCCGCATTTGATCGAAGTGCGGGACCGGGAGACGCTCGAGGATATTGCCGAAGGCGACCGGTACGAAAAACTGTGCGCCTAAACCGCACGGCCCGACCGCGAGGTGCATAACCCGAGGTTCCGAAGTCCGGGTTCTCCGGATTTCGGGGCGGTGCGGCAGGCGGGGTACTTCAATGACGGTGGGAACAATGCCTATCGAACCGGATAGGCGGCGCCCCGGCGCGGTTACCGAAGATCAATCGGATACCATTGCCTTCCTCGCGTCCGGTGCCGGACGCGGGGCGCCGGCCGATGAAATCATCGAGACCCATGGTGCGATGGTCTTTTTGTGCGGCGACCGCGCCTACAAATTGAAACGCGCCGTTTGGTTTCCCTATATGGATTTTTCGACGATCGGGAAGCGGCGGGCTTTTTGCCGGGCGGAGGTCCGATTGAACCGGCGCACGGCACCGGAGGTGTATCTCGATGCGCTGCCGGTTGCCCGTGACGCCGGCGGCGCGCTTGCGCTAGGAGGCTCGGGCGCACCGCTGGACTGGGTGGTCGTGATGCGGCGCTTCGATCAGGACGCGCTATTCGATCGGCTGGCGCGGCGCGGCGCCCTCGATGAGGATTTGATCGACGCTCTGGCCGATACCGTCGCACACTTCCATGGTGTAGCCGAACCGTTGCCGGATGTGGATTTCGCGGCTGGCATGGAGCGCGTGATCGCGGGGAACGAGGCCAGCTTGTCCGCCTTTTCACCGGACGTGTTTCCGGCGGAAGAAATCTCGGAATTGCAGCGGCTGTGTGCCGAGCGGTTCGATAACGGCGCACACGATTGTTTACGGCGGCGCGGCCGCGATGGCTTCGTGCGCCAATGCCATGGCGATCTCCATCTCAAGAACCTTTTCCTGTGCGCCGGAAAACCGGTTCTGTTCGACTGCATCGAATTCGACAATAGCTTGGCGCAAATCGACGTCTTCTACGATCTCGCCTTCCTGCTGATGGATTTGGAATTTCGCGGCTTGCGCCGCTACGCGAATCTACTGCTCAATCGTTACATTGCCCGGACCGGCGACTATGACGGGGTCATGCTCTTGCCGCTGTTCATGGCCGTGCGCGCCGCCATCCGCGCGCACGTTACGGCCGCGACCGCGGCAACATCCCGTGACGCCTCGATGTGCGCGACACATCGCGATGCGGCGCGGGCGTATTTCGACCTGGCAATGCGGCTTGCGAAACCGGCTCCGTCCGGACTGATTGCGATCGGCGGGCTGTCGGGCAGCGGCAAGAGCAGGCTTGCAAGATCTATCGCGCCGAACTTCGGTGGGGCTGCCGGCGCGCTGGTCGTCCGCAGCGACGTCATTCGGAAACAGATGTTTGGCGTGGACATCTTCGAGCGCTTGCCGGAAGCGGCCTATACGAAAGAAAGCAGCCGCGCTGTATACGCGCGCCTTACCGATATATGTACGAATGTGCTCGCCGGCGAACGCTGGGTCGTCGCCGACGCGGTTTTCGGCGATTCGTCGGAACGCGCCGCGATAGAGGCGGCGGCAACCAACCTCGACCGGCCGTTTGTGGGCATTTGGTTGGATGTTTCGGAGCCGGTGCAACGGATGCGTCTGGCAAAACGCGAACATGACGTTTCGGATGCGTCGCCTGCGATCGGCGGGAAGCAGCGGTCCGGGATCGTGACGCCGGAGGATTGGCATGTCGTGGACGCCGGCGGGACGCCGGACGATACCGCCGACGCGGCATGGCGGTTGCTGCAATCCTGCGGCATTCCGCGCGAGGCATGCGCCCGGTCAATCGACCATTAAAACCGGCACGCTCATGCGATTCAGGATCTCGTTGGTTACACCGCCGAAGATCACGCGGGCGACGCGATTTCGTGTATACGCGCCCATCACCAGCAAATCGGCGCCGCACGCCTCAATCTGCTCCAGAATTTGTAGGCCGGCCGACGATGTGGCGCTTTCTATTGCGACGCTGCGCGAATGCACGCCATGCCACTCGAAATATTCGCCAAGATTGTCCGCGCTGGGCGTGGGCGATCCGTCCTCTTTGACCGAGATGACGACCACCTCTTCCGCGCGCGTCAGGAAATCCATCGCGAAGGCGACCGCGCGCGCCGCCTCGGCGCTACCGTTCCAAGCGATCGCAACGGTCCGGGGAAAAGCCCCGCCGGCCGAGGCGCGGGAAATCAGCACGGGCCGTCCGGTTTCGCGTAAGCTGATTTCCAGGATTGGCGGTATGCCGCCTTGGTTTTCCAAAGGCGGGCAGGCCGTGACGATCAAATCGGCAAGCCGCCCCCGCAGCGTGAGCCAATCGCGCAACGCGCCGGTTTGTTCGAGGAAGCTGACCGAGAATCCCGCCATGGCGTCCGGATTGGAAATACGCGGCGCCTTGAACCGATCGGCGACCGTCTCGAACATTTCTCGGCTGCGGGTGCGCCGGGCGTCACTTTCCGATTCGATCATGTTCAGGAGCTGATCGACCGCCAGTTCGGGTATCCAGGGCGCCAGATGGCTCTGCGTATTTGCGGGATCCGCTTCGATGCAGAAAACTTCCAAATGAGCGTCCAGCCCCTCGGCGACGATGAAGGCGCTCTCCAGGGCGGGTTGCTCGAGCGCCTGCGGATTAGCGGGATCGTAGTGACCGCTCAAAGGCACCAGTATTTTCCGTATCGACATCAGGCCGCCCCCTTCGATGCTCACCCGCCGTGACGGCCGTCGCGCCGGGCCGCGCCAGATCCTGTAACCGAACTATCCGATACCGCGTACGGTGACCCCTTGATCCCGCTCAATGTCCGGTGAACGAGTGGAGGCGTTGAGCCAAATCAAGGCTCCCGCGGGCCCACGGTGGCCATATAAAACTCAGGCAATTTGCCGATGCACCCACCGGTTAAGGCGGACAACGACATGATTACACGACACGAGAATCCGATATTGAGCGACGCCGTCCGAATGATGCTGATTAGTTGGATTTCAATTGTCGTGATGCTTGTGGCGCCCGCGGTCCATGCCGATGAATCGACCGGTAAGTCCATGGCGCAGCAATGGTGCAGTTCGTGTCATGAGGTCGGTCATCGCCCGGTGACGAGCGATGGCGCTCCTGCGTTCAAGGTCGTTGCCCGCCGGCCCGGGATGACGCGGGAGCGTTTGAGAAACTGGCTCTCCGACCCGCACCCGCCGATGCCGAATCTCGGCCTCGCGCGGCAGGATATCGAGGATCTGATCGACTACATCGAAAGCCTGAAAGAAAAATAGCGCCGTCCGCGCCATTCGTGACCGGCTGCATGTTCCGCCGGGCTATCTGTTCACATCCAGATCGAATTCCGCCACCACCGGCGCGTGATAGCTGTCCGCGTCCCGGCGTCCCGCGAAGAAGGCGACGAGTTCGTCGGTCAGCAGTTCATTATGAATCTCGGCATGGCGGAATCCGGCCAGCAGCCCGCGCGAAACCAGGATGTGGTCGAGCATCAATCGCTGTCCGTAATGCAATACGCTGAAGCGCCGATCGGCCGGCAGGTTCAATTCGACCGGGGCCAGCATGCGGCCGGCCAAGAGCGGATTGCCGGTTTCCTCGATTTCTCCGCGCAGTATCTTGAGCGGTGCGTCGCGCCCGTCGGCATTGAGGTCGCCCAGTACGGCGATCAACGCTTGCGGATTTTCATCGAACACGGAATCGACCA
>JAOTYV010000387.1 GCA_029861675.1 Alphaproteobacteria bacterium | reverse complement strand
GGCGTTTCGCTGACCTCGTCCCCTTGGTCGACCGTGTCGGCCTCGGCTGCAGCCAATTCGTCCGCCTCGATCGCCACCGGCTCTTCGCCGGTTTTGCGCCGCCGCCGCCGGGGCCGGCGCTTCCGCCGGCCGTTACGGTCCACTTCGCCGGCATCGTCGCTATCGCTCGATTCGATCGTCCGGGGCCCCTGGCGCCCCCCCGTGGTGGTAATCTTGAAGTTCGGCGGTACCAAACCGTTGTCCGCCACGATCAGTATTCGGACGTTACAATCGGTTTCCAGTGCGGCCAGTTTGGCGCGTTTCTGGTTCAGGACATAGAGTGCGGCGTCGCTCGGCAAGGAGGCGACGATCTCGTCTGCCTGCCGGCGCATCGCTTCTTCCTCAATCGATCGGAGAACGTGCTGTCCTGTCCATTCGACGGACCGCAGGAAGCCGGTTCCGCCGCAATAATGGCAAAGGTCGCTGGACATTTCCGCCAGGCTCGACCGCAGCCGCTGGCGCGACATTTCGAGTAACCCAAAATGGCTGATACGGCCGACTTGGATGCGGGCCCGGTCCGTGCGGAGTGCGTCTTTCAGCCGGCGCTCGACGGCCTGGTTGTTTCGTGATTCTTCCATATCGATGAAATCGATCACGACCAGCCCGGCCATATCGCGCAGCCTGAGTTGGCGCGCAACTTCGTCCGCCGCTTCGAGATTGGTCTTTAAGGCCGTTCCTTCGATATGCCGCTCGCGCGTCGAACGCCCGGAATTGACGTCGATCGCGACCAGCGCCTCGGTCTGATTCATGACGATGTATCCGCCCGACGGCAATTTGACGTCCGGGCTGTGAATTGCATCGATCTGGGATTCGACCTGATGGTGCTGGAGTACCGATTTGCCGTCATTCTTGTGCTGTTGCACGCGCTTGGCATGGCTCGGCATCAGCGTGCGCATGAAGTCCTTGGCGACCCGATACCCATCTTCGCCCTCGACCAGAATTTCCTCGATTTCCTTGGTATAGAGATCGCGGATGGCGCGTTTGATGAGGTTGGCTTCCTCGTAGATCAGCGACGGCGCGGTCGCTTGCAATGTGTCGGTCCGAATGGTGTCCCACAGGCGGACGAGATAGTCGAAATCCCGTTTGATCTCCGCCTTTGTCCGTTCCGATCCCGCGGTTCGCACGATCACTGCCATGCCGTCGGGAATGCCGAGAGCGTCGAGAATTGTCTTCAGGCGCTTGCGGTCGCGAATATTGGTGATCTTGCGGCTGATTCCGCCACCGCGCGCGGTATTCGGCATCAGGACGCAATAGCGGCCCGGAAGCGAGAGATAGGTCGTGAGCGCGGCGCCCTTATTGCCGCGCTCCTCCTTGACGACTTGCACCAGGAGGACCTGACCCCGTTTTATTACTTCTTGGATCTTGTAGCGGCGGCGCAATTTGGTGCGTCGGCGTTCGACGTCTTCGAGCTCATCGCCGCCGACCGTTTCCACGCTTTCACCGTCGTCGGCGTCCTCGTCGTGAAGGGCCGCTTCCTCCGCGATCAGCTTCTCGCGGTCGGCGACCGGAATTTTGTAATAGTCCGGGTGAATTTCGTTAAAGGCGAGGAAACCATGGCGATTACCGCCATATTCTACGAATGCGGCCTGCAAGGACGGCTCAACCCGCGTAACTTTTGCGAGATAGACATTGCCTTTCAGCTGCTTCTTTACGTCCGAATCGTAGTCGAATTCCTCTAGCCTATTTCCCTGAATTACGACGACCCGAGTCTCTTCGGACTGCGAGGCATCGATTAACATGCGTCTTGTCATATGAAATCTCCGGCGCTATTGCCCCCGCGGCCGCGCGAATCGGCCGATCGGGCAGGGCGCCCGTATGCGAGTACGAAGGTAATGATCGCGTGGCGACCGTCAGACTGCGCGCGGAAAAATGCGCGGCTACGTTGCCGTAAATTGGTCTGCGGGCGCGGTTTGACCGGAGCGCAAATAGAGCATTGCCGCCTTCCGTGTTCGCGTCGCGCATCGTTACCTTACCAATCAAGCCGGACCGGCTTTTGCCGGGTCGGCAGTGAAATCTTGAATTTCCTACGGTGTTTCCGAAAGAGGTGCTTGATGTCTGCATCGTTCCAACAGTTTGGTTTTAACATCGCAATGACGTCATAATGAAACCGGGAAACAACTCCGCGGAGGAGCACCGCATGAATAACCCTAACATAGGGAGGCTCGCTCCACCGCACAATCGGATATTGGCACCATCGCTCAATTAAATTCGCAAAACATTAAATTCAATTGAACGCAAGTCATCATTAAGTATATATATTTACCAATAGGGATATATGGCAAGAAAGACTTGGAAAATATTCAAGCCCGAATATGGTGATATTCAAGGTATCAAGTTTGAGATTGGCGGCTTTGGCGGCGGCGGCATTTGTCGCAGCGGCTTCGGTGACCCGTGCGGCGGACGTTTCCGACGTTCGCACCGGCGTGCATTCCGATCGGACGCGGTTGGTTATCGAATTGAATGCGCGGGTTCCCTATAAGATCTTTACCTTGGCCAATCCCTATCGTGTGGTGATTGATTTTCCCGAGCTTGACTGGCGCATCCCGACGCCGAAGAGCGCCCGAAAAAGGGGCCTGATTTCCAACTACCGGTATGGCCTGTTTCAAAACGCGAATAGTCGCCTGGTGGTGGATGTCCGGGGGCCGGTCGCCATTGCGGGGCATCGATTTATTCCGCCGAAGGGGCGCTATAAGCACCGGTTCGTGGTCGATCTCCGCAAGGTATCCAATGCGGCGTTTCAGCGCTCGGAGCGGCAAATCGCCTCAAAGGACTGGGTCGAGCCGCGCGCCGCCATATCGGATACGGCAGGCCGGAACGGCAATCGAACGGCGCATCTTCGCGGCCGAAAGAACGGCCGGGGCAAGCGCATCGTCATGATCGACCCGGGACACGGCGGGCCGGACCCGGGAACCATCAGCATTGCCGGCGTTTATGAGAAATCGGTAACGCTTCGAACCGCGAGAATTGTTCGCCAGGTCCTCGAGAAGACCGGCCGATATACCGTAGTGCTGACGCGGAAGAAGGATATCTACGTTCCGCTGCGCAAACGGTACAAACGGGCCGAAGACAGCAATGCCGAACTCTTCATCTCGTTGCATGCGGACAGCAATCGCAACAAGCGCCTGCGCGGGTTTTCGGTATACACCCTCTCGGAGCGGGCTTCCGATAAGGAAGCGGCCGCCCTGGCGGCGCATGAAAACCGCGCCGATGCGATTGCCGGCATCGATCTTTCCCGGCAATCGGACGCCGTCGCGTCGTTCTTGATCGAGCTGCGCCAGCGGCAGACGATGAATGAATCGGCGATCTTCAGCGAACTGCTGATCGATGAATTGAGCCGCAAAGTGAAAATGTTGCGGAATACGCACCGGTTCGCCGGGTTCGCGGTTCTGAAATCGCCCGATATCCCGTCTATCCTTCTCGAATTGGGGTACCTGTCGAATAAGCAGGATGCTCGAATGCTGCATAAGAAGTCGTATTTGAAGAAGGCGGCGACGGCCATTCTCAAGGCTGCGGACCGTTACTTCGAACGCAAGGAACGGCTGAGCCGGTCATAAACTAGTCATATTTGTTTGGTATGTGTTCGTCTCTGGTGGGGACGGGGCACGCCAAAGGAAGCAATCGCTGGGGTGGCCTTATGGCCCGTCTGTTTAAAACCATTTTATTCCTGCTGTCGTTCACAATTCTTCTCGT
>JAOTYV010000386.1 GCA_029861675.1 Alphaproteobacteria bacterium | reverse complement strand
CCACCCCTTCCGATTGAGAGGCAGCACGGAGCGAGCGCATCGCTTCCCACCGTCAAAACCATGCTTGGCTGACGGCGAGTCGCCGCCCTCGATAAGAAGAACTCATTAAAGACATGACAAAATATCATTGCGGGATTGCCAACCCGGATTCTTGCAATTCCGGTTCGATGCGGGCAGTTTGCATATGTATCGCGGTATCTGGGTGAAATATCGAACGGGTAGTAGGGGTGAATTTCGTGAGAAAAATATCCGTCTCAATGTCTCATATCCGTGGCTTCATTCGGCTGATCGGCCTGACCCTGCTTTGCGTCACTGTCGGTGCCTACGCTGCACTGGCCCAATCGGCGCACGACAGTCCACGTGCGTTTGTCGACGACTTGGGAAAACGAACGATCAGCTATTTGGCTGACAAAGAGACACCGTTCGAATCCCGAAGGGACAGATTGCGGTCGCTCCTGCGCGAAGGCTTCGCCGTCGAGCGCATCGGCCGGTTCGTTCTCGGTAAATACCGCCGCATGTCCGAGCCGGAGGCGGTCGACGAATTCGTCGATGTATTCGAAGACTACATCGTCAATTTTTACGCCGCCCAGTTCAGCCGCTATTCCGGCGAAACGCTCGCCGTCAAGAAGGTGCTGACGAAGCCGCGCGCGCGCGACAGCATGGTGGTCACGCACATTTTAACAGCCGACGGCCGGCAACCGCTGCGGGTCGATTTTCAGGTCCGCAACGTCGGTGAAAAGTTCAAGATTATGGATGTGCGCGTTGAAGGCATCAGCATGGTGCTCGCACAGCGCGACGAATTCACAACCTATATCGGCAACAATGGCGGCAAAATTCAGACGCTCACCACCGCATTGCGAAAACGCTTGGAAAGATTACCGGCAACGGCGGAAAAGTAACTGTCGGCGCCGCCACGGGTATGGCGTGACCGGAAATTAACGAACCAACGTCTCCCCCGACGAGGAACGAGATGGGTCGGCAAGAACCGAAGGCTTCCAACGCGATCGAAATCGAAGTGTCGCCCGGCGAGTTGTTTGACCGCATTTCCATTCTTGAAATCAAACAGGAGCGGATCAAAGCGGCCGAGCAGCTCATCAATATTCGATACGAACTCGGCCGGCTTCGCGAGGCGCAATCCCGATTACCGAAATTCGCCGCGGATGTTGGCCGGCTTAGAGTTCAACTGAAATCCGTCAATGAATCATTGTGGGATATAGAAGACGAAATTCGCGCCTGCGAAGCGGCTCAATCATTTGGCTCACGCTTCATAGAGCTGGCCCGATCAGTCTACCGCGAGAACGACCAGCGCGCCGGCATAAAGAGGGAAATCAATATTCTGTTGGAATCGGCCATCATCGAAGAAAAATCCTACACACCCTACGACGCCAGTGCCGAGAAATAATGTCAGATCGGCGCGCACGCCGACATCCGGTCCATAAAACGGCCTGGGCCCTATTGGCGCTCGGCGTAGTAACCGCCGCTCACAGCGGCGTCGTCATGGGCCGATCCGGTTAGGACCAGCGGCCAGGCGATATCGATACCGCCGACGTAACAACGCGCAACCGTGAAACGGAGCGAAGAAGCTTCCACCGATTTACAGCGGACGATGACATCGGCAATGAGGCGGCGCAGTTGTTGCGCGGACTTCTCCGCGGCTACGGTTCCTGGCGGAATCGCTGCGATCCCCCACAAACGAATGCGCTGCCCCCAAATCTCTATGGTCCGGCCATCAATAACCTTCGCTTCACCTTCGATCGTCAAGGGGGCGGCTTGCGCACAGGCCGGCAGGACAAACAGCGCTACAGCGAAGATATATCGTAATTTCATCTAACAATACCGCCAAATAATTACTCAATACGAAGATATACAATTTATTTTATAGTGTGATTTTCAGACTTATATAAATAATAATAAGAATTAGTCTTCTAGATTCGTCAATTAGTATTATCCGCGTATCCCGCATCTATTAACCAACGACAATACTACTTTGCCTTTCTCACGGGCCCGTTAACGAAAAATCAATTCCTTTATAGTGGGTTAACGATAGTTCGCTTAACCATATTCGATCGGGGCGTTTTCGCGCCTTCGACCCGATCGATTTCCTGGGAGGAAAAATGGAGGTCCTCGCTACCTTCGTCTTTTGGCTCGTGCCGGCGACCATATATTTCGGGCCTTCGATCGTTGCGATTACGCGCAGCCATTATCGGGCCCGCTATATCATCGCGGTGAATCTGCTGCTCGGCTGGACCGTGGTCGGCCTCTTCATCGCATTTGCTTGGGCGCTCTCTTCGACCCGGCCAATGCGCAAGGACGATTATAACAAACCGACAACCGATTTCGGGGAGCGCCTATACCAAAACCGAAATATCGTGCGGCACGGCAACGGCGGCGCGACGGTCTATCCGGCGTATTTCACGGATGAAGCTTACGAATTGACCGCCCAGGAGCTGCCGCAATTTTACCGGATGCGGGTGATGGCCGCACGGCGTAACTACCCACGTGGCCTTATTATTCTCCTGTCATGCATCGGATTATTCCTGAGTTTCAGGACGTCGCTCGGGCCGGAACATGGGACCGCTCCCGCCCTCCTGACATCGACCGCGCTGGCCTTTCTTATCGCATCCTGGGATCTGGTAATCCGGCCCAAACGGGAATTTCGGGCTCAATTTCCGAAGGCGCCCCGGGCGACCGACGATCCATCACGCCGAAAACGACGCGTTCTTGCGGCGCTCATCGCCTTCGACCCGTTAATTTGCACCGGCGCCACCCTTTTGTGCCTCGGACTGATTACCAGCGTGGCGCTACAGGCAGCACTGTATCCACACCCGATAACTTTGCGCGCGCACGATGCGTCGATCCTATTGACGGGATTAACCATCCTGATGGGCGGTTGCGCTTATTACGGCCACCTGACTTGGCATCATTTTTTGTTTTTCATGAAGAATAGGCGCCGTCCAGTACAGAATGACGTGGATACGCTGGAAAATGATCGCGAAGGCCCCAGCCCGGAAATCGCCAATTCCACGGGCACGTATCCACATTCGACGCCGCTGGATTACCAGCCCTGAAGTATGGTCGCATCCCGCCCGGTAGGCGGATAACCGAAGCATTCTGGGCCTTCACGGAACCGCCTTAACCCATTATAAATAATGCCAAAATTCTGTCCAGCCCGCAAATTGTGATGATTTTGGGAATTCATGCCTGAAAGCGGATATCGATGCCGCGGGAGCGCCTTCGACCGTGCCTTTAAATCATCACAATTTGGACTGAATCTTGCCGGTACCATACTGGAGGATAGAGGCTGAAGTTAATGATCGGCAGGTCACAATTGCCGACGTTGGTATCAGGTTCCGCGGATTAACAAGTATGGCACCTGAATTGTAAGTGATTTGCGGAGCACACCATGCACTACCAGACAAGTAATCGCGCCCGGCCGGTTCGCCAAGGACAACAAAGCGCCCTCCAAAAATGCGTCAAGTGTGGCGTGACGTTCGTTGCTCAACGGCCCGGCCATCGAACCTGTCGTAAATGCACCGCTGGGCATCAACACCACGGCCCGCACGCCGGGCTCCGGCACCGTATCGTTTAAGTTCAGCATTTACGCCCGATTACTGCGTCACAGCGCAGTAATGCGCAGTGGGATCACGCGGGTATGCCATACGCCGGTCCGATTTGACGGCCCTGCCGTTTCCCCATAAATGCCGACAGTGCGCGACCTCGCGTATTACGGTAGTCACCGCATCGTATCCACTGGAAATAGTGC
>JAOTYV010000385.1 GCA_029861675.1 Alphaproteobacteria bacterium | reverse complement strand
GAGGTGAATGCGTCGTACAGCATGATGTGGTCGAAATCGCCGTGCGAAACGCCGGCCATCTCGAAGGCTTTGTCGCCCGACATGCGGGTCGCCGTGCTGCGCGGTATGTCGAGCATGTGCGTGACCATGACATGTTCCGTCGCCTCGCCCGCACCCCGCACATAGACCGGTTTCTTGGCGCAATCCTTGGCCCGGTCGGCCCGCGTCATGACCACCGCGCCGCCGGCGTCGGTCACCAGACAGATGTTCAGCAGGTTGAACGGATAGAACATCGGCCGGGAATTCAACACATCCGCAATGGTCAGCGGATCGCGAAACTTGGCCTTCGGGTTCAAGGCGGCCCAAGCCCGGGTCGACACCGCGACCTGCGCCCATTGCTCCAATGTCGTGCCGTATTCATGCATGTGACGGGTCGTCAGCATGCCGAAATAGGTCGGCGCGCCGCCGAAGCCGTAGGGCATTTCGAACTGCCCGCTCAGGCTGGTGTCACGCGCGCGGGTCACGCCGGTGCCGGACCGTCCGCTCTCCCCATGGGAAATCACCGCAACGTCGCAAAGCCCGTGATGCAGCGCCACCATCGCGTGGCCCACCATGATGATGAAGGAACAGCCCCCCACCGAGGTGCCGTCGACGTATCGGGGCGTGATGCCCAGCGCCTCGCCCAGCAAGGCGGGCGAATGCTGGCCCGCGGTGAAAATCCCATCCACATCGGAAATTTTGAGGCCGGCATCCGCAACCGCGTTGTGGACCGCCTCCAGATGGAGGGTAAGCTGGCTCTTGCCGGGCAATGTGCCGATTTCATCCGATTCATCGACGCCGACTATGCACGCGCTGTTTGATAATTCTTTCATGTCACTCATTCACATTTCGTGTTGCCAAAAATCTCGAACGCTCCGCAGACGGCGCTACGCCGGCTGAAAGAGCGGAAGGGTGACGTCGTCGGTCTGTTTCTCGAACACCACCTCGACGGGCATATCGCATTTCAGGACGGCCGGGTCCGCGGCGATGTTGATCAAGTTCGACATCATGCGCGGGCCTTCCTCGAGCTCGATCATCGCCAGGATATACGGCGGCTCGATCTTGAATTTCGGATTCAACGCCCGATGCGCGATCTCAAACGAATACAGCTTGCCTTTGCCGCTCGCCTGGATCCAGCCGATGTTGCGCGAATGACAGTTCGGACAGGCAATGCGCGGATAGAAGAAGGCTTGATTGCAATCGCCGCATTTCGGCAGCATGAGTTTGTTTTCCTTGAGCCCGTCCCAATAGGGCATGGCTTCCGGCGTCATCGGGGTGGGTAGCGGTCGTTGCGGTTCCACGGCGGTCCTTCCTGGTTACCTGTTTCTATGCAGCCTGGCGCCCCTGGGCGGCAGCGTGGTCACGCCGCGGCAGCTTGCCCTATGATCCATATTCTGGAGGCGCTTGTCACGTCGCTAGCCCGCACTTCTCCTTTTCTCCGCGGTCTGCGTCGCGTCCAGGCGGTTGCTCCGCCAGGAACGGGCCGAAAAGCGTAGCCAATGCTACGGTTGAGGGCCGCGACGCCGCGGACGGCCGCCTGGGCGCGACCCTGCGGGCGGCGCCGTCGCCCCGACAGGGTGCGTCAAGCCGCTTGCCCGATGCCCCCGCATCGCGCTGCGCGGCTTTCCTGCCCTGTCGGGGCGACGACGCCGCGCAGGCCACGGATAAAAGGAGAAGTGTGGGCTAGCACTTGCCACGACGGAACGACGCACCGACGATACGCCGTGAACGATATTTCCGCTAAAAAAAACAGGAGTGAAACTTGGATGCCGGGACCGCTTGATGGAATACGCATAGTCGATGTAACGACGGTCTACACCGGCCCCTACGCCAGCCAGCTTTTAGGCGATATGGGCGCGGACGTGATCAAGGTGGAAGCGCCGAACGGCGATCAGACCCGCCTGACCGGACCGTCGAAAAATCCGGACATGTCATCCAACTTCATGCATATCAACCGGAACAAACGCTCCATCGCGCTGAACCTAAAATCCGAGGACGGCGCCGACGCGCTGCGCAAACTTGTCCGGGACGCCGACGTTTTTTTGCACAACATGCGTCAGGACCCGCTCGAACGGCTGAAGTTCGACTATGCCAACGTACGCCGCCTCAAACCGGATATCGTGTATTGCAACATCTGGGGCTTCGGCCGCGGTGGCCGGTATGCGGGCCGGGCCGCGTATGACGACGTCATTCAGGGCGCCGCCGGGCTCGTCGCACTCGAGGCCTTCGGCGATAAGCCGGCACGCTATATCCCGTCGCTGATCGCGGACAAGACGACCGGGTTGTTCGCCGCCTATACGATTCTCGCCGCGCTGTACCACCGCAAGGCCACCGGCGAGGGCCAAGAGGTCGAGGTGCAGATGTTCGAAAGCATGGTGTCCTTCACAATGCTGGAACATTTGTGGGGCGAAAGCTTCGTACCCGCGAAGGGCCGTGTCGGTTCGGAGCGCCATGCCACCCCGCTTCGCTGGCCGCACGCGACGAAGGACGGGCATCTCTGCGCACTGGTGGGAAGCGACAAGCAGTGGCGGGCGTTGCTCACCACCATCGGGCGCGAGGACCTCTGGGAAAACCCGATCCTGGCGACGCGGGAGTCTCGCAAGAAATACCTGCCGCAAGTGATGGAGATTCTGGATGGTATTTTCGCCACCCGGACAACGGCGGAATGGGCGGACGTGCTTGCCGATGCCGGCGTCGCCTGCATGCCGATCGCCAGGCTCGAAGACGTGGTTGCCGATCCGCACCTGGCCGACGTCGGGTTCTGGCATGAGTTCGAGCATCCGACCGAGGGCCGGCTCCGGCTGATGAACCCGCCCTTCACGCTTGCCGCGACGCCGGCCGAAATCCGGCGGCCGCCGCCGCGATTTGCCGAGCACACCCGCGCCATCCTGACCGAGCTCGGGTACGAGGCCGCGGCAATCGAGCAACTGATCGAAAGCGGTGCTGCGATCGATGGTCCGAAAAAATGAAGCGCCCGGCCTGGGCGGCAAACGACGGGCACCGCCGCATTGTCCCGGTCATCTTAACGACGAGAGGTCGATGCGCCATTCGCCGCGCGGTATAATCTCGATATACTATGGAGCACCGCACCGGAGTATGCCGGCAACGGTGAATCCTAGCCAGAGAGCAGCCCATGACAGTCAAAATTCGTCAGCTTCATCCTGTCTTTGCCGGTAAGGTCGATGGCATCGACCTGAAACGCCCGCTTACGCCGGACCAAGTCGCGGCGATCGAAGCCGGCATGGACCAATACGCCGTGCTGGTCTTTCACGGCCAGGACATTACCGACGAACAGCAGATGGCGTTTAGCCGCAATTTCGGCGAACTCGAACTGCCGGGCGCGGCGAGCAACATCACCAAGCCGGAGGACCGCCGGCTCGCGCCGGAGCTTGCCGACGTGTCGAACCTCAACCGCGAGAATCGCGTCTTCGACCGCAACGATCGCCATCGCATGTTCAACCTCGGCAACCGGCTGTGGCATTCCGACAGTTCGTTCCGGGCGATTCCGGCGAAGTATTCCCTGCTGTCCGCCCGCACCATACCGGCGACCGGTGGCAACACGGAATTTGCCGACATGCGCGCCGCCTATGATGCGTTGGATGAAACGACCAAGGCGGAAATCGAGGACCTGGTGTGTGAGCATTCGCTGATTTACTCGCGCGGGCTGCTTGGATTCGACGAACTGACCGCGGAAGAAAAGGCAAACTTCAAGCCGGTGCGCCAGCGGCTGGTCCGGACACATCCGGTGACCGGCCG
>JAOTYV010000106.1 GCA_029861675.1 Alphaproteobacteria bacterium | reverse complement strand
CCCTCATGCTGCTATGGGATTCCCTGCAACACAATTGGCTCACCAGCATCTATCCGCAGGTGGCCTGCGGCCTCAGCCTGACATTCCTCATCCCGCTCGGCATCCGCCTGGTCGCGACCAAGCGGCCGCATTCGATTTTCTACGATTCCGAACGCGAACAATTCAGCGAGCACGTTACCTACCGCACCAGCGCGCATTACCTCGGATGGCTTTTGCTGATGATGATCGCCTCCGCGCTGTTCGGCTTCGTCATCGGCGTGGCGCTGTTCACCTACAGCTTCATTCGAATTAAGGGCGGCGTCCGCCACGTTTGGTGTGCGGTGAACTCGGCCGCGTTTATCTGCGTGCTCGGCCTCGTGCAACATCTGATGACGCTCGAATATCCGCGCGGTTTCCTGCAGCTTTACCTGGGTGTGGATCTGCCCTGGCCGCTTCAATAAACCGCGAAGGTCGGTCAACCGGTGGCCGCGTTGCGCAACAACGTCATCAGCGGGCGAATGGTTCGTTGCCCCGCCAAATTTTCGACCGTGCGAATACATTTTTCCGCGTCCGCATCCGGCATCATATCGGCGACGCAATCGCGGAATTTGCGTAGACGGTCTTCCCGGGCCGGCGGATGCCCCGCCCGGCCTTTCAAATCGGCGCAGCGCTCTTCCAGCACTTGCCCATCGTGCGTCCGGACCCGCACGACAATCCATGCGTCCGCAAAGTCGCGCGGGATCGACGGATCTTCGGCGATCGTGATGCGATCCAGCAGATCCACCATGTCGGGCGCAAACCGGCGCGAATCAACGAAGGTGTCGATCCCGACCCGGCGATCCAGCAGGCCCGCCGCCACGCCGTATTGCAGGCTGAATTTGCCGTCGAGGCCGCTGCGCGGCCGGGGCCGGTCGACCAATTTGGTCGGCGGGTATTCGACCTCGACCCGGTCGATGTCCTTCGCCAGCAGCCCGTGTTTTCCCGAGAGCGTGATGGCCGCCTCGATGCCGCGGTGACACGAGTATTTGGCGGGGTATTGCTTGAAGGCGACGCCTGGCGTCACCATCCGGTAGGGCGCACCGAATCCGGCGACCAACAGCCCAGGATCGCAATTCACGGCGCCGTAAAAGGTTTGGAGTAATTCGCCGGCGCCGAAGATATCGTCGGATGCGGTAAAGCCGCGCGCCGCCAACAGCGCCGCCTCCACGCCCATGCGCGCGCCGATGCCGCTGTGGCTCGGCTTGGTCATGGTGCCGTGGTTCGCGGTCACCGTGCCGGCGCGCGAGCCCGCGTTGCCGAACGCCATGCAAAGCTGCGCCGCCGAAAGCCCCAGCAATACGCCCGCCCCAGCGACGGCGCCCATGGCCCCCGATACGCCCGGATGATGAAACGGACCGCCGGAGATCGCGCCTTGCGACGCCAAACGGATACGCCCCTGCACCTCGAAGGCGAGCACGATGGCGCGCAGCACCTCGGCGCCGGACGCACCGTCGCGCTCGGCCACCGCCAGGATCGCCGGAAGCGACGGCGACGCCGGATGGTTTCGCGGCCACCAGGTGTTGTCGTAATCCAGGGCATGGCACAGCGTGCCGTTCGCATAGGCCGCGTTCGGCACGGACGTCTTGAAGCCGCCGCCGATCACGCTCGCGTCGGCCTTGCCCCCGAGGCTGGCGGTATAGTCGATGGTGATGCGGCCGAGCCCGGACGGCTCGGCGACACCGGCGACGCTCACGCCGAGCGCATCGAGCAGCACCTGGCGCGCCACCTCGATCGCATCCGGCGGCAGGTCGTCCACTCGCGTCGTCGTCAATTTTTCCGCAAATTTTCGGGTCAAACTCTCGGTCATGCGGCAATGATACCGCAGAACTGCGCGGTCAGCCCGTTTCGAAAACGATGCCCTGGGCGAGCGGCAGGTCGCGGGAATAGTTGATCGTGTTTGTCGCCCGGCGCATATACGCCTTCCAGGAATCCGAGCCGGATTCCCGGCCGCCGCCCGTATCCTTCTCGCCGCCGAAGGCGCCGCCGATTTCCGCGCCGCTCGGCCCGATATTGACATTGGCGATGCCGCAATCGCTGCCGTCGGCGGAGAGAAACCGCTCCCCCTCGCGCAGATCATTGGTGAACACGCAGGACGACAACCCCTGCGGCACCGCGTTGTGCAAGGCAATCGCCTCGTCGAACTCCCGGTACTTCATGACATAGAGGATCGGCGCGAAGGTCTCTTCCGTCACGGTTTCGGTCTGTCCCGGCATCTCGACAATTGCAGGTTCCACATACC
Source organism: Alphaproteobacteria bacterium (assembly GCA_029861675.1). The sequence continues at coordinate 11,708 of JAOTYV010000106.1, read as the reverse complement.
ACGCCTCCGCATAGGTATCGGCGAGCACCCGCCCGCCGCCGGACACCTGCCCGCCTTCGCCCGCGGCGCCGGCCAGCGCCGCCTGCATCCGGTCGAACGCCGGTTGGTCGATCAGCGGGCCGACCAGCACGCCGTCTTCCAGCGGATTGCCGACACGCACCGAGGCATAGGCTTTCTTAAGCCGCGGCAGCAGGGCGTCATACACATCCGCATGCACGATCAGCCGCCGCAACGAGGTGCAGCGCTGCCCGGCGGTGCCGACCGCGCTGAACAGGATCGCCCGGACGGCCAATTCCAGATCGGCCGAGGGCGCCACGATCATCGCATTGTTGCCGCCGAGTTCCAGCAGGCTGCGTCCGAGACGCGCGGCCACCGCCGGCGCGACCTCGCGGCCCATGCGGCAGCTTCCGGTCGCGCTGATCAAGGGCAGCCGCCGGTCGGCGACCAGCACTTCCCCGAGATCGCGCTCGCCGATCACCACTTCGAGGAGCCCGTCCGGCGCCGCGCCGAACCGCTCTAGCGCGCGGGCGAATACATTCCCGCACGCGAGCGCGCAGAGCGGCGTCTTTTCCGACGGCTTCCAGACCACCGTATCGCCGCACACCAGCGCGAGCGCGAAATTCCACGACCACACCGCGACGGGAAAGTTGAAGGCGCTGATCACCCCGACGGCGCCGAGCGGATGCCAGGTCTCCATCATCTTGTGGCCCGGCCGTTCCGACGCCATGGTCAGCCCGTAGAGTTGACGCGACAGGCCGACCGCGAAATCGCAGATGTCGATCATCTCCTGCACTTCGCCGAGCCCTTCCTGCAGAATCTTGCCGGATTCGAGCGCAACCAGCGCGCCGAGCGGTTCCTTGGCCGCGCGCAATTCCTCGCCCAGCAGCCGTGCCAATTCACCCCTGCGCGGCGCGGGCACCGAGCGCCAGGACTCGAAGCCCGCGGCCGCGCGGGCGATCTTCGCATCCAGCGATTTTGCATCATCCAGGGTGACCCGGCCGATTTCGCGGCCGTCAACCGGGGAACGGACCGCGAGGCCGCCGCCGGTGACCGCATCGCCGGTCAGTCCAAGGGAGTCGAAAATGATTTTCTCATCCATAGACTTTACTCGTAGTAGCGGCCGAACCGGTTCGACAGGAAGGCGTCGAGCGTCACATCCTCCTGACGCACGAAACCGCCTTTCGGTAACTGGCCCGCGCGCAGCAATTCAATCATGGCGCAGACGCCGGCGGAGGTGGTGGTCTGGATCGCGCTCCACACAGTGCCGTTGATGTCCCGGTTGTAGACCTTGTTGGCGTATGATTCCTGAGTCAGCCGGCCGTCGCGCATGCCGGTGACCGTGGCGAAGATCAGCACCACGTCCTGCAGGGTAATCGGAATGGCGGTTTCCAGTACGTCCTTGAACAGGGCGCGCCGTTCACCGAGCTTCAAATCGTTGACCAGCAGCCGCATTTGCATGCAATGGCCGGGATAGCGCACGGTCTTGTAATCGACCTCCCTGACCTTGCCGTCGAGGGTTTCGCACAGCGTGCCAAGCCCGCCGGACGTGTTGAACGCCTCATAGGTGATGCCGTCGAGCGAGAACTGTTCGATGCCCTGCAGCGGCAAGGTCTCGATCCGCTTGCCCTCGTGAATCGCTTCGCACGGGTTGCAGTATTCGTTGATCAGCCCGTCGGTGCTCCAGGTCAGATTGTAGTTCAGCGCATTGGTCGGAAACTGCGGCAGCGCGCCGACCCGCAGCCGCACCGCGTCGAGACTGTCGAACCGGCGCGCCAGATCATGCGCCACGATCGAGATGAAGCCGGGCGCCAGTCCGCATTGCGGCATGAACACCCGGTCCGCGCCGTCGGCGATCTGGTGCACCCGGCGTGTCGTCTCGACATCCTCGGTCAGGTCGAAGTAATGGAGACCGCACTCACGCGCCGCCTCGGCGACGCCTGCGTTGAGATAGAACGGCAGGGCGCTGATTACCACGTCGCCGCCGGCCATGATATCGCGCAGCGCCGCCGCGTCCTCGACATCCAGCACCCGGCGTTCCGCGTCGTGGCGGTGCAGCGTGTCGAGGATCGTTTGGTCATGATCGCCGACGACCAGGTCGTAATCGCCGCTCGCCCCGAGCAATTCGACGATCGCCGCGCCGATCTTGCCGCCGCCGAGAAGGATGATCTTGCTCACGGTTTTCGCCATTCGACCGCCGTCCCATCATGCGAAGTGGTCAAGCCGAACCCGCGCGTAGAGATGCCCGATCCCCCGGCGGAAAGCAAGGCGGTCGTTATGGAGGCGCGCCTAACCCAACAACCCCGCCACCGTCGGCGCGTTCTCCAGATCCTTGATCCGCGCGAGCAACGCTTCCGATTTGGCCTCGCCCATACCGCGGGTGGAGTTGCGGAACTTGCCGTCGAAGGCGTCAGCGCTCATCGGCCGGGTGGCGGTGCCGGTCGAATCGGTCATGACCTTGCCGACCGTACGCCCGTCGGCCAGTTCCACATCGAGCTTGCAGACCCGGCCCTGGCCCGGTTTCTTGGTTTCCTCGAACAATTCCAGCCGCATGCGCGTGATGAAGTCGAGGATCGCCGGGTCGGCGATATCGGCCTCGAGAAACGAGTGCGGGTCCGCGGGATCGTGAAACATCGATAGCGCGACCGGGAAAGGCACGCTGTATTGCGCCGCCATCACGTCCTGCGGCACCCGGATATCGTGGTTGTCGAGCACCTTCTGGCTGGTGCCGATGGTAAGCGACTTGACGTCGCCCGCGTCGAAGCCATGTTCCGCGCGCAGCTCCTGCAGCGCCTCGATCGGCGCGTGCGCGGTGATGTGGCACGAACAACGCTTGAAGCAGATGGTGCGGGTTTCCCAGGTCTCGCCCAGCCCCTCGGTCAGCTTTTCCATCGCGGGTTCATCGGTGAAGGCGGCCATGAAGCCGAACGCGCCTTCGAGCACGGTGTCCGGCCCGTCGAAGCCGCCACGCGCGAGCGACGCCGCCAGGATGCCGCCTTCCGCCGAGCGGCCGAGATGCAGGCGCTTGACCATGCCGCCGCGCCCGCTCTTGGCGAATTCCAGCAAGCCGGAACAGAGCGACCCGCCGATACCGAGCGCATGGGTCATCGCTTTCGCGTCCAGGCCATAGAGCCTGCCGGCGGCGACCGCCGCGCCGAACACGCCGGTCAGTCCCGGCGCGTGGAAGCCTTTATCTTCGGGCGTGTGCCGGGTGGCCAGGCCGATCCGCGTCATCACCTCCATCCCGGCCACGAAAGCGGTGATCAGATCCTTGCCGGACGCGCCTGTTTCCTCCGCCGCCGCCAGCACCGCCGCCGCCGTGCCGGCAGGGTGCACGCCCGCGCTGTGGGTGCGCAGGCTGTCCATCTCGAACGCATGGGCGAGCGCGCCATTGGCCAGCGCGGCGAATGGTGCGCTGATGCCGCTTCCGGGCATGCCGAAGACCGAGCACGGGCCCGCCCCGGCGCTGCGGGTGACATAGTCGGTGATGATGCGGCTCCACGGCATTTGGGCGCCGAATATGCCGATGCCGATGGTGTCCTGTACGCAGTCGCGCGCCAGGTTGCGGACATCCGCCGGCAAATCGTCATAGGTCAGTCCAACCGCATATTCCGCCAACGCCTTCGTCTGCATGGTCCTGCTCCCGATCGTTCGAGCGCGGCCCGGGTAAAGGCCGCTTTACGGAACAGAATGCAACACTTGGCGGCCCTCTGGCAAAACTGCGCCTCGTCCCGTCGCAATCGCGACGCCGGGGTCACCGGACCAGCGTTGACGCACCGTAAATCAAGGCCGCCAGAAGGGCCGCGACCGGCACGGTGATCAGCCAGGCGGCGATGATCGTCATGAAATGCGAGCGGCGCACCAGCCGGCGGTGGATGAAGGTCTCCGGATCGACCGCAGCATCGCCGGACCCAGTCGAGGCATTGCCCTTTGCGCTGACATAAGCGCGGCGGCGCGCGCTTCGGCTGGTATAGTATTCGCGAAAAAACCCGACGCCGAAGACCGCGCCGACCGCGATGTGGGTAGAACTTACGGGCAAGCCCAGCGCCGACGCGATGATGACGGTGATGGCCGCCGACAGGGCCACGCAAAACGCCCGCATCGGATTCATCTTGGTGATTTCTTCGCCGACCATGCGGATGAGACGAGGGCCGAACAGGAACAACCCGGTCGCGATTCCGGCGGCGCCGATCAGCATCACCCAAATTGGAATACCGACCTCGGCGGCGATGCCGCCGGTCGAAATGCTGTGCAGGATGGCGGCGAGCGGACCGACCGCATTGGCGACATCGTTGGCGCCGTGCGCGAAGGATAGCAGCGCCGCCGAACAGATCAGCGGCAGATGGAATAACTTGCGGAGCGACTGGTTGCGGTTCTCCATCCCTTCCGCCTGCCGGGCGACCCAGGGCCGGATCAACGCGAAGGTTGCCGCGTAAATCGCCACGCCGATCGCCACGACCATCCAAAAATCAGGCTTCCAGACCTTCTTCAGCCCCTTCATCAGCAGGTAGCAGGAAAACGCCGTCGCCATGATCGCCAGCAGCATCGGAACCCAGCGCTTGGCGGCCGCGATCTTGTCTTCCCGATAAATGATATTGATCTTGATGATCGCGAGGAATATCGCGGCGATGACACCGCCGAGCAGCGGCGAAATCACCCAGCTTGCGGCGATTTTCGCCATCGTCGCCCAATTGACCAGGTCGAACCCGACTGCCGCGATCCCGCCGCCCATGACGCCGCCGACAACCGCGTGGGTTGTCGATACCGGCGCCCCGACATAGGTCGCCAGGTTGATCCATAGGGCGGCCGACAGCAGCGCCGACATCATCGCCCAGACGAAGGTATCGGTATCCGGCACCAAGCTGGGATCGATGATGCCCTTCGAAATGGTCGAGACGACATCGCCGCCGGCGATCAGGGCACCGGCCGCTTCGAACACCGCGGCGATCATCAGCGCGCCGACCAGGGTCAGGGCGCGTGATCCGACGGCGGGGCCGACATTGTTGGCAACATCGTTGGCGCCGATATTGAGCGCCATGTACCCGCCGAGAACCGCGGCGGTGACAATGAAGACCGCGTTGGGCTGCGCGCCGATATAAATCGCGGCGAAACCGCCGGCCAATCCCAGGAACACCAACGCCAGTCCAAGCGCCGGCAAGCGGCGGGTAACGGCGCGGGCCGCGGTCTCGACGGACACGATCTTGGTCAGATCCTTGTCGAGCGACCGCTTGACCAGGGGTCCGGACGACCCGCCGGGATTCGTGTCTTGATCAGTCAATGGGAGAACGCTCCTGGGATTTTATTCGCTGCTGGAACCTAATATGCCCCCTAATATGCCAATGACCGTTAATGTGCAATTAACGCTATCGCAATATGGCTTCGAGCAAGCTCGCGCCTCATTTCTCCGGTGCAATGACCCGCACCGGCGCTTGCGCACACCAGGCGCGTACGTTTTTTACGCAATCCTGATAGCGGGCGGCGAAATTCTCCCAGGTACGGCCGCCGATATGCGGTGCAACGACGGTATTCGGCAGGCGCCGCAGCGGATGATCGGCCGGCAGCGGCTCCTGATCGTAGACGTCCAGCCCGGCGCCGGCGATCGCGCCCGATTCCAGCGCGGCGACCAGCGCGGCCTCATCGACAATCGGGCCCCGCGCGGTGTTGACCAGATAGGCCGAGGGCTTCATCAAACCAATTTCGCGCGCCGTCACCAGGCCGCGCGTCCGGCGGCTCAATTTGAGGTGCACGCTCAGGACGTCCGCGCGGGCGAACAGCGCATCCTTGTCGACCCGCGTCGCCCCAAGCTCGGCGCAGCGCGCCTCGGTCAAATTCTCGCTCCAGGCGATAACCTCCATGTCGAAGGCGCGCCCGACCCGGGCGACGCCGCCGCCGAGTTCGCCCAGCCCCAGCACGCCCAAGGTCTTGCCGGTCAGGCCGCGCGGCAGGTCGATACCCCACTGCCCATCGCGGACGCCGCGGTCTTCCGCCGGCAGATGTTTGACGAGCCCCAGGATCAACGCCCAGGTCAACTCCACCGTCGCCATCGGAAAGCCGTAGCCGGTCCCGCAAACCGTGACGCCGCGCTCGGCCAAGGCGGCCAGATCCAAGGCCGCGTTGCGCGCGCCGTGGGTCACCAGCAATTTCAAGTTCGGCAATTGCTCCACAAGCGCGCGGTCGAACGGCGTTTCCTCGCGCGCCGTGACGATGATGTCGTAAGGGCTGAGCCGCTCGACCGCCGCCGCGCCGCCCGCCAGCCGGTCGTGATAGACATCGATTTCGATATCGTCGGGCAGCGACGCCCAATCCGCGGTCTCCATCGCCAATTTCTGATAGTCGTTGATGATGGCAAGCCGCATCGGTCAGATCACCACCTCGATGAGATAGGGGCCGTCGACCGCGAGGCCGCGCTCGAAGGCACGGCACAAATCGTCGGCGCTCTCGACCCGCTCCGCCTCCACACCCATGCCCTTGGCGAGCTCGACCCAACCCAATGTCGGATTGTCGAGCGACAGCATGTTCTGCGCCCTTGGGCCCGGGTTGCCCGCCCCGACATTCGCCAGCTCGCCCTTGAGGATATTGTAGGATCTGTTGGCGAACAGCAGGGTCGTGACGTCGAGCCCCTCGCGCGCCTGCGTCCACAACGCCTGCAGGCAGTACATGCCGCTGCCGTCGCTTTCGAGGCAGACCACCTTGCGGTCCGGGCACGCGACTGCGGCGCCGGTCGCCATCGGCAGGCCGAGCCCGATCGACCCGCCGCGGTTCTGCAGCCAATCGACCGGCGGCACACCCTTTGTATAGGCATAGAAATTCCGCCCGGTGGTGATGCTCTCGTCGGCGACGACCGCGTTCTCGGGCAGCAGCGCGCCGATCGCATTGGCGATCGATTCCAGCGTGATCGGCCCGGTCGGCCGTTCCGGCCGTGCCGCTTCCTGCAACTTCGCGGTCCCGGGCTTGGCGCCGACCGCGTCGGCCAGGGCGCGCAGGGCGCCGGCGCAATCCTGATACGGTTCGGCGAGCTTGATGGTCTCGCACCCCTCGGGCGCCAGCAGGCTGGGTTTGTTCGGATAGGCGAAGAACACCGCCGGCACGCCGGCGCCCGCCAGGATGATCCGCTGATACGGCGCCAGCACCTTCAGCGCCTGATCCACCGGATAGGGCACGCGCTCGACAAACAGCCGCCCGGCGCCCCGCTGCAAGCGGGAGTTCATGCCCTCGGCCAGGACATCGCAGCCGGTGGCCGCCGCGATCGTCCCGGCGATTTCCAGCGGCTCCTCGAACAATGCGCCCGCGCCCAATAAAAGAAGGGTGCGCTCATCACCCCGCATCTGTTTCGCGATATCGTCGACCACCTTGCCGTCGACCGCTTCCGGGCCGGGCACGTCGGGGACCGTGCCGACCACGCCGCCATCGTCCCATGCGGTGTCGCCAGGCAGGATCAGTGTCGCGATCTGGCCCGGCGCGGCGCGCGACGCCGCGATCGCCTCGGCGCCGTCTGGACCGACCGATGCGGAGGTCGTCGCGGTCTTGACCCAACCGGAAACCGGCCGGGCGATGCCCTCGATATCGGAGGTCAGCGGGGTGTTGTACTGAATGTGATAGGTGGCATGCTCGCCGACCACGTTGACCACCGGCGAGCGGGCCTTCTTCGCGTTGTGCAGATTGGCCAGCGCGTTGCCGAGGCCGGGACCGAGATGCAGCAATGTCGCCGCCGGCTTGCCGGCCATGCGCGCGTAGCCGTCGGCCGCGCCGCTGACCACGCCTTCGAACAGGCACAGCACACAGCGCATGCCCTCGATCTTGTCGAGCGCGGCGACGAAATGCATCTCCGAGGTGCCCGGATTGGTGAAACAGACATCGACATCGCCCGCAAGCAGCGTGTGCACCAGGCTTTCGGCCCCGTTCATCGGCGTTCTCCCACTACGATTATTGTCGTTGCCGGAAAACCGGCCCGCCGATCATGCTTAGTCATTGCGTTGGGGCAGTGCAAGCCGACGCCGGGAAAAGGGCATAACCGCCGGATATATTCCCTGCAAACGCGCCGACTCAATGCTGAATCAAGCACGGGGCCGAACCTCGTACTTCGACTTCGCTCAGCACGAGGTTTTGGTGAGTGGGAATTTCCAAGATGCCGAGAGGAACCCACCCTCATGCTGAGCGAAGTCGAAGCGTGAGGGTCCGCTTACTTCATCACGCTCAGAGTTCGAGCGGCAGCCGGGTCGCGACGATGCCGGGATTGTCGCGCCATGTCTGCGGGTCGCCATCGACGAACAGCTCGAGTTCGTTGCCGTCCGGGTCCTGGAAATACAGCGACTTGCTGACGATGTGGTCGGCTATTCGGACGAGTTCGACGCCGTTCGCGTCGAGCACCGCCTTGGCGTCGCGCAGCGCGTCGAGATCGTCGCCGACCTTGAGCGCCACATGGGCAAGGCCCGGCGAATCCTGCGGCGCCGCGGGCGCGTCGTCGCCCATCTCGATCAGCGCGATGTCATGGTGATTGCCGTCGATCGAGAAGAACACCATGCCACGCTCGTTCCGCGCGACCTCCGTAAGGCCGAGAATATCGGCATAGAACGGCACCGAGCGGTCCAGGTCCCGCACCTTCAACACCACGTGTCCGAGCGATTGCACCCGCATGGTCGATCTCCTCCAACCAAATCCGTCTGGAGCAAAGTCTACCCTACCTCGTGTTGTGCGTTAAACCGATAATCCGTATACGGGAATGGAATATGCGCCAGCCGACCGTCGCCTCAAACCGTGGGATTTCTTGGCATGACTTCAGACCGCTCCTATCGCGACCTTCATGATCACCTCGCCGCACTGGATAAGGCGGGTCTGCTGGTCACCATTGACGAACCGGTCGACAAGGACAGCGAAATGCACCCGCTGGTGCGCTGGCAATTCTGCGGCGGACTTGCCGAGAAAGACCGCAAGGCGTTCTTGTTCAATAACATTACCGACGGCAAGGGACGCACGTTCTCGATGCCCGTGGTCGTCGGCGCCCTGGCCGCCAATCAGGATGTCTACAGCACGGGCATGGAGGTGCCGGTCGGGGAAATCGGCGGCAAATGGCAGCGTGCGATCGCCAATCCGGTCGCCCCGAACATCGTCGACAAGGCGCCCTGCCACGAAGTCGTCCTCACCGGCGATGATTTGCTGGGCGAAGGCAACGGGCTCGACGGCCTGCCGATCCCTGTCTCGACTCCCGGCTTTGACGCCGCGCCGACCCTGACATCGACCAACACCATCACGCGCGATCCGGAAACCGGCGTGCAGAACATGGGGACGTACCGGTGCGGCCTGAAAGCGCCGGACCGGCTGGTGGTGCGCATGGCGACGCGGGTCGGCGGCGCCGGCGGCTATCTGCATTGGCAGAAGTATCAGGCAAAGGGCGAAAAAATGCCCTGCGCCATCGTGCTCGGATGCCCGCCCTATGTCGCCTTCATGGGACCGCAAAAATTGCCGATCGGCATGGACGAAGTGGAGGTCGCAGGCGGTCTCGCCGGCGCGCCGATCAATATGGTGCAGGCCCGGACGGTCGACCTGCTGGTGCCGGCGGAATCGGAAATCGTCATCGAAGGACTGGTCGACACGAAAAATCTTGAGCCCGAAGGACCATTCGGGGAATCGCACGGCCATGTGGCGCTGGAAGAATTCAATATGCCGATGCAGATCACCGCGATTACCCACAAGAAGAAGCCGATCATCCCTTCCTATATCAGCCAGGTCGCCCCCAGCGAATCGAGCGTGATGAAACGGGTCGCCTATGAGCCGCTGTTCCTGGCCCATCTGCGCGACACGCTCGGCATCAAGGGCGTCATGAAAGTCGCCCTGCACGAACCGCTCACCGGATTGCTGCGGGTTACGGTGGTGACCGTGGACAAAGACACGCCAAAGACCGAGATCTGGCGCGCCCTCTACGGCGCCGCGTCCTTCAAGGGCGATTGCGGCAAGATCTGTATCGCCGTGAACGAGGATATCGATCCGGACAATGCGGACGCGCTGCTCTGGGCCATGGCGTACCGCCACAACCCGATCGAGGACGTGCAGATCCTGGAGCATCGCGGCCAGGGTCACGGGCCGAAACGCGAACACGGCGGCGAGGAGGATTCGACGCTGCTGATCGACGCCACCATGAAGAGCGACATGCCGCCGCTGGCGCTACCCAAGAAGGAATACATGGAAAAGGCGAAGGCGCTGTGGGAGCGCCTGGACCTGCCGCCGCTGCGGCCGATGTCGCCGTGGTTCGGCTACTCGCTGGGCGACTGGACCAAAACCTGGGACGACGACGCGGCCCGCGCCGCATCCGGCGACTATCTGGAGAACGGCCGCCGCACCCTGCAACGCCAGCAATCCGGGCTGGTGCCGGAAACATCGGTCCGCGATGTCGAGACCGACTGGTAGCAACCCGTTCGCCCACGAAACCGCCGCGTGACCGCGCCCGTCATCCACTGGTTCCGGCACGACCTTCGCCTGGCCGACAACCCGGCCCTGTCCGCCGCCGCCGCAACCGGCGTGCCGCTGATTACCCTGTACATATTCGATGATGAGACGTCCGCCGCATGGTCCCCGGGCGCGGCCAGCCGCTGGTGGTTGCATCACAGCCTGGCCGCCCTCGGCGAAAACCTGTCTCGGCGCGGCGGCGCGCTCACCCTGCGCCGCGGCCCCGCCGTCGACACCCTGTTGCAGGTGGTCCGCGAAAGCGGCGCCCAGCAGGTTACCTTTACCCGCGGATACGGCCCCCTTGCCGCGCCGCAGGAAACGGAGATCGCCGACACGCTCGCCAATATCGGCGTTACCTGCCGGCGATTCGGCGGCGCACTGCTGTTTGAACCCGAAGCCGTCGCGACAAAGGACGGGCGCCCGTTTCGCGTTTTCACGCCGTTCTATAAAGCGTGCCGCACCCAACTCATAGGCGACCCGGTTTCCGGCCCGGATGAATTCCGGCCCGCGCCGCGCCTGCCTTCCAGCGACACGCTGACGGATTGGGCGTTGTTGCCTGTGGCGCCCAATTGGGCCGGCGGATTGCGTGAAACCTGGACCCCGGGGGAAGACGCCGCGAAGGCGCGGCTCGACACCTTCATACACGATGCCATGGGCCGCTACGCGACCGACCGCGACATACCCGGCGTAACGGGAACCTCACGGCTGTCGCCGCATCTCCACTTCGGCGAAATCGGCCCCCGCCAATGCTGGCACCGGGTCCGCCACGCGCTGGGTTCGGGCGGCAACGGGCACACAGGGGGCGAGGCATTCCTGCGCGAGTTGGGCTGGCGGGAATTCTCGACACATTTGCTGCACCACTGGCCGACCCTGCCGGACCAGCCGTTCCGCGCCGATTTCGCAAAGTTTCCCTGGCGGGACGACGAGGCATCGGTCGCGGCCTGGCAGCGGGGTCGGACCGGCTATCCGATCGTCGATGCCGGCATGCGCGAACTCTGGCACACCGGCTGGATGCACAACCGCGTGCGCATGGTCGCGGCATCGTTTCTGATAAAGCACCTCTTGATCCCCTGGCAGCGGGGCGAAGCGTGGTTCTGGGACACGCTTGTCGACGCCGACCTCGCCAACAACGCCGCAAGCTGGCAATGGGTCGCCGGTTGCGGCGCCGACGCCGCACCATATTTTCGAATATTCAATCCGGTTCTGCAGGGGCAGAAATTCGATGCCAACGGCAGCTATGTGCGGCGCTGGGTGCCGGTACTGGCAACATT
>JAOTYV010000384.1 GCA_029861675.1 Alphaproteobacteria bacterium | reverse complement strand
TTCGGCCGAACTCCGGGTCGGCATGATGCCGAGGACGATCTCGTACAGCGCGTCGATATTCTTCGAGCGCGATGGCTGATCGGCGAACCGCGGATCGTCGGCCAGATCAGGCCGCCCGATCAGCCCGAAAAAACTGCGCCAGTGCTTGTCGTTGTAGGGCAGCACGCAAATATGCCCGTCGGCGGTCGGAAACGGGCGCCGGTGCGGCGTCAGCATGCGTTGATACCCCGCCGGGCTCAATGCGGGCTCATAACAGCGGCCCTGCATGTGCTCGTTCATCACGAAGGCGGTGAAGGATTCGTACATCGGGACATGGATCCGCTGGCCCTCGCCGGTGCGCTCGCGATGAAACAGCGCCATGGAAATGGAATAGGTCAGGAACAATCCGGTGGTCTTGTCGGCCAGCACGGTCGGCCCGTAGCGCGGCGTGCCCGTAACCGACCCGAACAGGGAGGCAAGCCCCGACGCCCCTTGGATCAGATCGTCATAAGCGGGCTTGTCCACATAGGGGCCCTGCTCGCCGTAACCGGTCGCCGCCGCATAGACGATATCCGGCTTCCACGCCGCAATCGTTTCGTAATCGATGCCGAGACGCGCGGCCGCCTTCGGCCGGATGTTATGCACGAACACGTCGGCGGATTCGACAAGACGCTGCAGCGGCGCCTTGGCTTCTTCCTTTTTCAGATCCAGGACGACGCTTCGCTTGTTGCGCCCCTTCATGATGAACGCCGCGGTCATGCCCGGTGATTTACCCGCCCCGGTCAGCCGCCCGATATCACCGCCCGGCGGCTCGACCTTTATGACATCGGCCCCCATCTCGCCCAGAATCTGGGTGCAGAACGGACCGAGCATCACGGTGGTGAGATCGATAACGCGAATTCCCTCGAGCGGGCCGCGGGGTTTGGTCGTCACGTTGGTTGCTTCCCTCTTAATATTATTCGTGTGAGCCGCGGTCGCCTTCCATTGTTCAGGAAACCGTGTTCTTCGGCACGTCCTTGAACGGACGATCCGTATCGAAACGGGTTTCCTTCGGCATTTTAAGAACACGCTCGGAGATGATATTCCGTTGAATTTCATCGGTGCCGCCGGCAATCGACGTCGCGGGCGTCGAGACGAGGATTTCCGCGATCGTGCCGCCCATCGGGCTGTCCTCGCCGGTCAGCATCGCGTCGGCGCCGGAGATGAGCGTATGCACCTGCGCCGACGCCCGCGCGACATTGCTGGCGATCAGCTTGCCGAGCGAGCCTTCCGGCCCCTGGGGCCGGCCCTGTTGCTGCGCGGCACGCGCGCGGCGCGCCGTCCATTCGGCGGTCTTGGACATAATCAGCAGCTTGGCGATTTCCTGACGCACCGCCGGGTCGGTGTTCTTCCCCGTCTCCTGCGCCCGCTCAACCACCAGATCGACCCGGCCGGCCCGTTGCGGATACCATTTATACGGCTCCATCACGGTGGCGATTTCCGCGCGCTCTTCCTCATAGGCGCGGCCCGGTTTATCGGAGCCCTGTGAATACCGGCGCAGCGAATCCGCACCCCGCCGTTCGTTCATCAGCGTCGTCGTCGCGACCTTCCATCCGTCGCCCAGCTCGGCCACCTGAAACTCCGGCGCAATTTCCGCGTCGGTCATGAACACTTGGTTGAACGAGGCATGACCGTTCATCTGGCGCAGCGGCACCACCTCGACCCCAGGCTGTTCCATCTCGAGGATGAAATAGCTGAGGCCCTGATGCTTCGGCACATCCGAATCGGTCCGCGCGAGCAACAGGCCGTACTGCGCGTGATGCGCGCTGGTTGTCCAAACCTTCTGGCCGTTGATGATCCATTTGTTGCCCTTGAATTCGGCCCGTGTGGACGCACCGGCGAGATCGGACCCGCTGCCCGGCTCGCTGAACAACTGACACCAGGTATCCTCGCCGGTCAGAATGCGGCGGAGGAATTTCTCCTTGTGCATGTCGGTGCCGTGTTCCAGCAGTGTCGCCGCGGCAAGCATCCGAATGCCCATCCGGGCGACGCCGACGGCGCCGATCCGCTCGAATTCCTCTTCGATGCCCGGCACGAACCCAACCGGCAATCCCCGGCCGTACCAGTCCGTCGGCCAAGCCGGCATGCCCCAGCCGGAATCCGCCAATTTGTTGCGCCATTCGACCAGGCCCAGATCGGGGTTCCAGTTGGCTTCAAGCCACTCCCGGGCTTCGGCCCGGGCCGCCTCTTCCGTCATTTCACTCATTTCCTGCCCCTTCCCCTCAGACATTCCAATGCTGCATCAGCAGCTCGCGGTGATAGCTCGCGTCACCGAGGAAGACCTGGGAGCTCTTCGCGCGCTTGAACCATAGATGGGTATCGTTTTCCCATGTGAAGCCGATGCCACCATGGATCTGAATGGTGTGAATGGCGGTCTGCATATAGGCCTCCGAGACGCTGGCCTTCGCCAGCGACGCGATCGCCGGCAAATCGTCATCGTCGTCCGCGGCCGCGGCGGCGGCGTAATAGGCCGCCGACTTCGCCTGTTCCACATCGACCAGCATGTCGGTGCATTTGTATTTGATCCCCTGGAACGAGCCGATGGCCCGGCCGAATTGCACCCGCATCAGCGAATAGTCCAGGGCCGATTCCCGCAGCCGCTCGGCCCCGCCGACCATTTCATTGGCGAGGCAGACCGTCGCCTGATCGAGCGTCTTGGCAAACGGCGCCGCGGCGGCCCCTTGCTCGCCCAGCAGGTCTGCTTGCACGCCGTTAAACTGGAGACGCGCCAATTTCCGGGTTGCATCCGCCGTCTGGAGCGCCCGGCGGTCGAGACCGTCCGCATCCCCCTGGACCGTGAAGAACGAGAGGCCGTCATCACCCTCCGAACCGGGGCTGCGGGCCAGAACCACGATCTGGTCGGCGGTGCATCCGTCCAGGACGAAACTCTTCGTGCCGTCGAGCGTGAAGGCGCCCTTCGACGCGGTTGCGGTCAGCCCGACGCCGGCGCCGTCCCAGCGGCCGTTGTCTTCGGTGAAGGCGAGGGTCGCCACCGTATCGCCGGCGGCGATTGGCGGCAGCAATTCGCGTTTTTGTTCCTCGGTGCCCGCGTTCAGGATGGCGGTCGCCGCCAGCACGGTCGACGCAAAATACGGCGAACACAGTAACGCACGCCCCATTTCTTCGAGCGTTATGCCCAGCTCGACAAAGCCGAAACCCTGACCGCCGTAGCTCTCGGGGATATGGATGGCGGTCAACCCGAGATCCTTGCTGAGCTGCCGCCAGATTTCGGGATCGCACCCCGCGTCGGTCTCCATCAGGCGACGGACCTCCGTGGTCGGGGATTTGTCCTCCATGAACCGACGAAGCACACCCCGGAATTCCTGTTGCTCGTCGGTAAAAGCGAATTGCATCGGCCATTCCTCCTCTGCGGCATTCTAATCAGAACCGCCGCCAGGGAAATAGGCCGGCACGACTTCCGTGGTGTAAACAGCGTTACACGCGATGTCGTTATCGATCATTTCCGATATGGACCACGCTTTGGAAGGGTACGGCTGCATGCTATGACAGTCGCATGAAGTTAACCGATATAGAACAGGCCATGCTCGACGGGGCCCACGGTGAGGCGGCGCAGTGGGCGATTGGCTATCAGCATAGCGTCGGCACCTTTTTCGATGCCGAGGATTTCGTGCCGGTGCGCGTCATTCATGTCAGCACGGACCGCGAGACCATAGGAGACAGCGGCGTCGCCTTCATCGAAGAACTGGGGGCAATGCCGCCGGAAGAACGACGCCCGTGCGCCTTTGCGACGGCGGATTCCGCGG
>JAOTYV010000105.1 GCA_029861675.1 Alphaproteobacteria bacterium | reverse complement strand
GGTTCGAGGAGCAATCTGCCGAGCCCTGCCGATAAACCGGAAGTTTTTGGCAGCGCCCGCCGACAGCCCAAACATTACTGATCAGCACCAATCAGCACATCATTGGTCTTCGATACAGGAGATAACGGAATATCATGCCGACATTTGTTTATATGACCCGTTGCGACGGCTGCGGACACTGCGTCGATATCTGCCCGTCCGACATCATGCACATCGATACTACGTATCGCCGTGCCTACAACATCGAACCCAACATGTGCTGGGAGTGCTACTCCTGCGTGAAGGCGTGTCCGCAGAACGCGATCGATTGCCGCGGATATGCCGACTTCGCCCCCATGGGCCACAGCGTCCGGGTCCTCCGGGAAGAGGAGAAGGGCACCATTTCGTGGAAGATCAAGTTCCGGGATGGCCGCGAAAAGAACTTCGAATCCCCGATCCGGACCACGCCCTGGGGATCGATCAAATGCGCGTCCGAATACGAAGCACCCAGCCAGGATGCAATGAAATCCCAGGAACTGGCGCATGAACCGGATGCACTCAATATTCCAAAATTGCCCGCGTTGACGCCTGACCAACTCAAACAGGGAGTGGTCTGATGGGGCTGTTTGGCGGAAGGAAAACGGTATTCGTTGATTCGGATGTCCTCGTCGTCGGCGGCGGCATGGCCGGCTGCGGGGCCACCTACGAATCCCGGTTCTGGGGACGGGATAAAAAGGTCGTCGTCGTCGAGAAAGCGAACATCGAGCGCAGCGGCGCGGTCGCCCAGGGCCTCTATGCGATCAACTGCTACATGGGCATGCAATGGGACGAGAATCAGCCCGAAGATCACGTGCGCTATGCCCGGAACGACCTCATGGGGCTGGTGCGGGAGGATCTGGGCTACGACATCGCCCGGCATGTCGACTCCACGGTTCACAAGTTCGAGGAATGGGGTCTTCCGATCATGAAGGACCCGGAAACGGGCCGGTATCTGCGCGAAGGCCAGTGGCAGATCATGATCCACGGCGAAAGCTACAAGCCGATTGTCGCCGAGGCGGCCCGCAAGGCGGCCACCGAAGTCTACAACCGGATCATGGTCACCCATCTGCTGATGGACAAGAACAAGCCCAACCGGGTCGCCGGCGCCGTCGGGTTCAACGTCCGCACGGGGGATTTCTACGTGTTCCGCGCGAAGGCGGTTATCGTCGCCGCCGGCGGCGCGTCGCACATCTTCAAGCCGCGTGCGGTCGGTGAAGGCATGGGGCGGACATGGTACGCCCCGTGGAGCAGCGCGTCCGCATACGCGTTGCCGATCCTGGCCGGCGCCAAGATGACGCAGATGGAGAACCGGATCGTCCTTACCCGGTTCAAGGACGGGTACGGTCCGGTCGGCGCCTATTTCCTCCATCTCAAGACGTACACCGAAAACGCGTATGGCAATAACTACGAGCCCACATGGTACGAAAATACCAAGGAATTGGTGGGCGATTACATCGACCGGCATCCGGTGCCGACCTGCCTGCGGAACCATGCGTTCCTGGAGGAGGTCAAGGCCGGCCGCGGCCCGATCCGCATGGTGACCAAGGAAGCCTTCCAGGATCCGCACAAGGAAACGGTCGGCTGGGAAAACTTCCTGGGCATGACGATCGGTCAGGCCGTCGTCTGGGCGTCGCAGAACATCGATCCCAAGGAAATCAATCCCGAGTTGACCACGTCCGAGCCGTACGTCATGGGCTCCCACGCCACGTGTTCCGGCGCCTGGGCGAGCGGACCGGAAGACTACGCCCCCGCGGAATACCAGTGGGGCTACAACCGGATGATGACCGTCGAGGGACTGTTCGGCGCCGGCGACACGATCGGTGGCACCGCCCATAAATTCTCCTCGGGCTCCTTCACGGAAGGCCGTATTGCCGGCAAGGCGGCGGTCAATTACGTGAACGATTTGGGTAACGACGTGCCGCAAGTGAGCGAGGCGGAGTACGAAGATCTCGAGAAGGTCGTCTTCCAGCCTATGGAGACCTATCAGGTCGGCCGCAACGAGATCGTCGCGGGAACCGTATCGCCAAGTTATCTGTTGCCGATTCACGGTCTGCAGCGTCTCGAGAAGATCATGGACGAATATGTCGGCGGCATCAGTTCGCACTACACGACCAACGAACCCTTGCTGACCCGCGGGCTCGAGTTGCTGGACATGCTGAAGGAAGACCTCGCCTATCTCGGCGCCGAAGACCTTCATCAGCTTCAGCGGTCGTGGGAGTTGCAGCACCGGGTCCTGGCTTCGGAGTGCGTCACGCATCACACCATGTTCCGGACGGAAACGCGGTGGCCGGGGTATTACTATCGGGCCGATCATCCGAAGCTGGATGATACCGATTGGCATTGCTTCACCTTGTCCCAGTACGACCGGGAATCCGGGAATTGGGAGATGGAAAAGGCCCCCGTGTATCACATCGTCGAATAAACGGGGTCCATCGACGTACCCGTTAATCGAGGGAGGCGACCCTAAGGGGCTCCGAGGCCGGCCGTGCCGGGAAGGCTCTTCCTGCGGTATGTCTCGATACACCCGGTGTTGCCGCAGCGTGCGCGGCGGCGGCCGACGCAAGACGGATAGGAGACGCGAACATGTCGAAGTTGGTACGGCCGCACGGCGGCGATTCCCTCAAGCCGCTTTTGCTGCCGGTGGCCGAGCGCGCCGAAGAGCTCAAACGGGCTGCGGCGTTGAAAACGGTGCCGTTGTCGACGCGCGAAGTCTCCGACCTGTTCATGCTTGAGATGGGTGCCTACACCCCGCTCGACGGCTTCATGGGCGAAGCGGATTGGCGCGGCGCCTGCGTCGACATGAAACTGACCAGCGGCCTGTTCTGGCCGATTCCCATAACGCTCTCCTGCACAAAGGATCTCGCCGACAGTATCCAGATCGGCGAAGAGGTGGCGCTGTCCGACGGCGAAACCGGCGATATTCTCGGTGTGCTGACGGTTTCCGAAAAATACGCCATCGACCGGGCGCTGGAATGCGAAAGCGTTTTTCGCACCACCGACCCGGCCCATCCGGGCGTGCAGAAGGTCATGGAACAGGGCGACACCAACCTGGCGGGCCGGGTCATGGCCCTTTCGGAAGGTCACTTCCCCGAGACGTATAAGGGCCTATACCACCGGCCGGCGGCAACCCGGGCGCTGTTTCAAGAGAAGGGCTGGTCGAAAGTCGCGGCGTTCCAAACGCGCAACCCGATGCACCGCAGCCACGAATATCTTGCCAAGGTCGCCATTGAAATTTGCGACGGCGTGCTGATCCATCAGGTGTTGGGCGCGTTGAAACCAGGTGATATTCCGGCCGACGTCCGGGTCGATGCGATCGACGCGCTGGTTCAGCACTACTTTGTGCCGGGCACCATCATTCAGGCGGGCTATCCCATCGAGATGCGCTATGCCGGCCCGCGCGAGGCCCTGCTGCACGCGCTGTTCCGGCAGAATTTCGGCTGCTCGCATCTGATCGTCGGGCGCGACCATGCGGGTGTCGGCGACTATTACGGGCCGTTCGATGCCCATCACATCTTCGACGAGATCCCGCCGGACAGCATGGAAATCGAGCCGCTCAAGATCGACATCACATTTTACTGCTTCAAATGCGATGGGATGGCGACCGGCAAGACCTGTCCGCATCCGAACGAGGATCGGCTCAACGTCTCGGGCACGCGGCTGCGGGAAATGTTTGCGAATCATGAGACGGTGCCGCCCGAGTTCAGCCGGCCCGAGGTCCTCAAGGTGCTGCAGTCCTACTACGACAGTTTGGATTAGAGCAAATCCCGAGCGAACCGAAACGGTTCGCGACGACGTATTTGCTTGGTCAATTTAAACAGGAAATGGTCTAGGCGCCGCCCGGGCCGGAGCGCCGGCTTACAGTTCGGTGTATTTGCGGGCGTTGCCGCGGGATTTGTCCACCGGATATTTGGCCTCGTTGGTCTCGATCTTGGCGGCGGCGGCGGTTGCCAGATCGAAATCGGCGCGCTCCGCAATCAGCAGCAGGTAGAGCAGAACGTCCGCGCATTCCTCCGCCAGACGATCGCGAAACGCCGGATCCGCCACGGCGGTTTCGACGGCGTCGTCGCCTTTCCATTGTGTCAGCTCGAGCAGCTCCGCGGATTCGAGGCTGACCGATAGAATCAGGTTCTTGAGCGAATGAAACTGCTGCCAATCCCGCGCATCGCGGAAAGCGATGAGACGGTCGGTAAGTTCCGCAAGGGATGTCGACGTCGGCCGGTTCACGACGGTGATCCTTTACTTTCTCTGCCGCTCAAAGTTGCCCGGCCGCCCGCATCTCGCTGACGACGCCGTGTTCTCCGTCGAAGCGATGGATCCGATACAGCGGAACGGATTGATGCGCGTCCGGATAGGTGCCGAGCCGAAGGTCGACGGCGATGCTCGGCGTGCTGCTCACCGGCACGTCGCCGATTGTGCCCCCGGTCGCGCGGTGGGTATGGCCACAGAAGGCGTGGATGACGCGGCCATGCCCATTCAGGGCGCGACCCAATTTATCGACCGCTTCCCATGACTCGAACTGCAATGGATAATCCGATTCGACGACCTCGAACGCCGGATGATGCATGAAGACCGCCGTCGGCTTGGTCCTGTCATCGGCCAGCGCGGCGCACAGGCTGTCCGCCCGGGTCGCGCAATAGTCACCCTTATTGCTGTTTTCACTCAGCGTATCGAGGACCATCAACCGCACCGGAAATTTGTCCACACGGTATTGCAGGAAAGGCGACTCGGGCAGCAGATATTCGTCGGCGGGAAAGGCCGTACGGAGCGCCACCCGATCATCGCGGTTGCCCGCCGTGACATACAGTGGGGCCGCCAAATCACCCAAAATTTTCTTTGCCTCTTCGTATTCTTTCGGGTTTCCCGTATTGGTGAGGTCGCCTGTATGAACGACCACATCCGGCAATGGATCGAGCCCGTTGATGTCCTCCACGCATAGCTCGAGATAGCGCCTGCGTTCCGCGCCCTGCGGGTGGTCGAGATCGATATGGGTATCGGAGATTTGCGCGACGATCATCGTGCCTGTGTATAGCAAATTTGGCGGCGCGTTGGGAAATCCGACGGTCCGCAGGATCACCGGCTCGGCCTTGGCCGCGCCCGCGACGTCCTGGATCTCACGCCGGTCGCCTCTTTCGGATCAGGCCGCGGCGTCCTCCCGGATCATCGCCGCGCCTTTTTCCGCAATCATGATCGTCGGCGCGTTGGTGTTGCCCGTGGTAACGGTCGGCATGACCGACGCGTCGATCACCCGCAGTCCGGAGACACCGTGAACCCGCAGCCTCGAGTCGACCACCGCCATGGGATCCTCGCCCATCTTACACGTTCCGACCGGGTGATAGATCGTGGTGCCCTGGGCCTGGGCGTAGGCGCGGACGTCGTCGATCGTCTCGATCGGCGTGCCGGGGCGGACCTCGCCCTCGGAATATTCGGCGATGGCGGGGGCGGCAAAAATCTTTCGTGTCTGCTGAATGCCGGCCAACATGACATGGAGATCGCTTTCCGCCGACAGGTAGTTCGGTCGAATGGCGGGCGGTTGCAGCGGGTCCGGACTGGCGGCCATGATCGTGCCCCGGCTCTCCGGGCGCGCCGGGCAGACCGCAACGGCCATGCCGGGCTTGCTCTCAAGGACGTTTTTCTTTTCCGGCTCGAAGCTGACCGGCGCGTATAGAAGCTGCAAATCGGGGCTGCTCAGCCCCTCGCGGCTGCGGCTGAATACCATGGCGCTGGTCGCACCGAAGGTGAGCGCGCCATCGCCGCGCAGGACCCAGCGCGCAATTTCGGGAACGACCCGCGGAAACCGCGCCAGTTGATTCATCGAGACGGCGTTCTTCACCCGGTGCGCGATTCGGGTCACATAGTGGTCGGACAGGTTGCCCCCGACGCCGGGCAGATCATGCACCGTGTCGATGCCGAGCGATTGCAGATGCGCGCCCGGCCCGATGCCGGAGACCTGCAGCAGGTGCGGTGAATTGATCGCGCCGCCACTGACAACGACTTCCCGGTCGGTGCGGAGTTCCCGGT
This sequence comes from Alphaproteobacteria bacterium, assembly GCA_029861675.1. Next base: position 7,959 of record JAOTYV010000105.1, on the reverse strand, counting down.
CCCGCCCGCCCTGGCGGAACGCCACGCCGACGCATTTCTTGCCCTCGAAGATTAACTTCGTAGCGACCGCGTCGGTCTCGATCGTCAGATTGGGCCGGCCCTTCGCCGCAGCCAGGAATGTCTGCGCCGTCGACGCCCGACGGCGGCCAATCCGGGTCATCTGGGAATAGCCGACGCCTTCCTGCTGCGCGCCATTGTAATCCGGTGTCATGGGGAACCCGGCCTGTTGGGCCGCCTCGACGAACCGGTGCGTCAGCGGCAGGATGGTGCGGGCCTCCTCGACCTTCAGCACGCCGCCATGGCCCCGGTAGGCGCCATCGCCGCGCTCGCGGAAATCCTCCGATTGTTTGAAATAGGGCAACACCTCGTCATACGACCAGCCGGTGCAGCCGCGCTGCGCCCAACCGTCGTAGTCGGTGGCGTTACCGCGGACGTATTGCATACCGTTGATCGAGCTCGATCCGCCCAGCACCTTGCCACGCGGCCAATGAATGCGCCGTCCGCCGCTGCCCTCTTCGGGTTCGCTGCTGTAGTTCCAATTGATCTTCGGGTGATACAGCAGCGTCCGGACGCCGGCCGGAATATGGATCATCGGATTGCGGTCCTTCGGGCCGGCTTCCAGCAGAACGACCTGCGCGCCGTCTTCGCTCAACCGGTTGGCCATGACGCAGCCGGCCGATCCGGCGCCCACAACTATGTAATCGATGCCCATATTTTTTTCTCCGAGGATGTGACAGCAGCCCAAAACATTATCGTTTCCGGTGGGCCAGCCACAAGCCGGGGTGGCAATTTGATCACGCGGCAAAACGCTGTCATCGTTTTATCTTGGTTTCACAGCACGCCGATGTCGGCGGCCAGCGTCAGGAGCGAAGAGCTATGATCTATGAAGTGCGGACGTACCAACTGGTTCCGGGTTCCTTGCAAACGGTCTTGGAGCGGTTTGCCGAAGGGTATGAGCATCGTAAGAAGCATTCCGAATTGGCGGCTTTTTGGTTTTCCGAAATCGGCCCGCTCAACCAGATCATTCATGTCTGGCCATACGCGGACATGGCGGAACGCGAAAAGGTCCGATCCGAAGCGGCCAAGTCACCACATTGGCCACCGGCGGTCGGTGAATTCCTCTTGTCGATGAATTCCGAAATATTCACCCCGTCGCCGGTCTCGCCCGAGATGCTGATCGGCAAGAACGGCCCAATCTACGAAATGCGCAGTTACACGTTGAAGCCGGGTGCGATTCCCGCAACCATCGAGGCTTGGCAAGGGGCGATCGAGGGACGGCGCAAGCTGTCGCCGCTGATTATTTCCATGTACAGCGAAGTCGGCGCGCTCAACAAGCACGTCCATGTGTGGGCGTATGAAAGCCTCGATCAGCGCCAGCAGGTGCGGGCCAAGGCGAAAGCCGAAGGCATCTGGCCGCCAAAGGGTCCCGGCGGCCGGCTGGTTGCCCAGGAAAACAAAATTCTGCTGCCGGCGCCGTTCTCACCCGCGCAATAGCCGCGCCTGGACCGGCCGGATGAAATTCGCCTTGGGCACTATATCTGTGCGGGCATTAACTTGAAGGAGAGCAGCATGGCGAATTCCGCCGGGGAAAAAATGACGGGCGGCCAGGCGATCGTCCGGACCTTGATGAAGAACGGCGTCGATACGGTGTTCGGCCTGCCCGGCGTGCAACTCGACAACATGTTCGATGCACTATACGAGAACCAAAATTCGGTCCGCACCCTGCATACGCGGCACGAACAGGGCGCGGCCTATATGGCGCTGGGCTATGCCCAATCCACCGGCAAGCTCGGCGTGTGTACGGTTGTGCCAGGCCCGGGCGTCCTCAACGCCGCCGCGGCGTTGTCGACGGCGGCGGCGTCTAACGTTCCGGTGCTTTGTCTTACGGGACAGATACCCTCCTATCAGATCGGCCTGGGACTCGGTATTCCGCATGAAATTCGCGATCAGCAGAGTGCGATGCGCGGCGTCGTCAAATGGGTCGGGCGCGCCGAATCGCCGGCGGAAACGCCGACGGTCCTGCGCGACGGCTTGCGGGCGATGCTGGCGGGGCGGCACCAGCCGGGCGTCTTCGAAATGGCGCCCGACGTCATGGGGAAAACCGAGGAGGTGGCGCTTCTCGAGCCGGCTGCATTCGACGGTGACGAAGCACTGGACGCCGCCGCGATCGATGCCGCGGCGCGGTTGCTCGGCGATGCCGAGAAGCCGGCGATCTTCGTCGGCAGCGGCGTCTTCGGCGCCGAGGCGGAGTTGCTGCGGGTGGCTGAATTGCTGGAGGCGCCGGTGGTCATGAGCCGGACCGGCCGGGGCGCGGTGCGCGACGATCACTATCTGGCGCAAGGCATGATCGCGGGCCAAGGGCTTTGGCCGGACGTCGATGTCGTGCTGGTTGTCGGCACGCGGTTTCTCGCGCCCGCCCTGGCTTGGGGCCGCGAGGATGAGGTCAAGATCGTGCGCATCGATATCGACGCCGAACAAGCGGTCAAGCCGCGCCCGGCGGATCACTGTATCGTTGCAAGCGCCAGGGCCGGCTTGGCGCGGCTGGCCGACGGTATCGAGCCGCACAACCGCAAACGGGCCTCACGCAAGACGGAGCTGAACGCGATAAAGCAGGACGTGCTGGGAAAACTGGCGGCGCTCGAGCCGCAGTACGGTTTCGCCAAGGTCATCCGCGACGAAGTGCCGGAGGACGGCATCCTGGTGACCGACGTGACGCAGCTTGCGACCTTCACGCAGAACTGGATGCCGATCTACCGGCCCCGGACCCTCATCACGCCGGGCTATCAAGGGACGCTGGGCCTTGGCTTCCCGACCGGTCTCGGCGCTCAGGTCGGGAATCCCGACCGCAAGGTGGTGGTCATCTCGGGCGATGGCGGGTTCATGTTCAATGTCCAGGAGCTGTCGACCGCGGTGGCGCACGGAATCAACCTGGTTACCATCGTGTTCGCGGACGGCGCCTTCGGCAATGTGAAACGGATCCAAAAGGACAATTTTGGCGGGCGAAACATTGCAGTCGAGTTGCACAATCCGGATTTCGTGGCCTTGGCCGAGAGCTTCGGCATGTTCGGGATCCGCGCGAAATCGCCGGACGAATTGCGCAAGGCCATGCGGCAAGCCTTCGATGCGGGCGGTCCGGCGCTTATCGAGGTGCCGGTGGGTGAGTTGCCGAATATCTGGACCCTCATCAAGCGGCCGCCATCGCAGGGATTGCCGTCGTAGGAACTGCCCCGCGTTGCGGGACGTACTTTAAGGAACCTGGTCGAACAATGCGCTATCGAGATGTCGGAGTATTGACCCATGACCGGGCAAAGGCCTGCCCGGGATTTACGCTGATCGTCCGGTTGAATGGACGCGCCGCCTATCTCGTCGATATGGAGGGAAAGGTCGTGCATGAATGGCACTTTCCCCTCAACCCCGGCAACAATGTCTATCTGCTTGAGAACGGCAATCTGCTTTGGAGCGGTGAACCGAAAGACAATTCAGCGTTCGCCGGTGAGGCGCTGTCCCGGTTCGAAGGCGGTGAAGGGCAACCGTTGCGGGGTGGACGGGGTGGCATCCTTCGCGAATACGATTGGGATGGAGAAATCCGCTGGGAATATGAGAACTGGGAACAACACCATGATTGCCGTCGGCTGGCGAACGGCAACACCTTGTATCTCGGATGGGAAATCATGCCGGAGGCCGCGGCCCGGCGGGTTCAAGGCGGTCAGCCGGGAACCGAGCATAACGGCCTGATCTATGGCGACTACTTGCACGAAGTGACGCCGCAGGGCGAAATCGTGTGGGAATGGCACGCGCATAGCGACATGGAAATTGAACAGTATCCAATCTGCGGCCGCTGCTTTCGCAACGAGTTTGGTCACGCCAACGCGTGCGCGCCGCTGTCCAACGGCGACGTCATGTTGAGTTTTCGCCGGCTCAATTTGATCGCCATCGTCGATCGCGAGACGCGCCGGTTCCGGTGGGAGCATCGCGACGACGACTGGGGCCACCAGCATGATTGTGGAATGCTGGACAACGGCAATATCCTATTGTTCGCGAACGGAATTCACGGCGGCGGAATGCCGTTTTCGCGGGTCATCGAACTCGACCCGGAAAGTAAGAAAAGCATTTGGGAATACAAGGGATCACCGCCCTATACCTTTTTTAGCCCCCATATCAGCGGCGCGCAGCGCTTGGCGGACGGCAATACTCTTATCTGCGAAGGGCAGTGGGGCCGGGTCCTGGAAGTCACGGCCGACGGTGAAATCGTATGGGAGTATGTCTCTCCCTTCTTCGACCCGTACTTCGCGGGCGGCCAGACCAATATGATGTTCCGGGCCTATCGTTATGCGGCGGATTCGCCCGAAATTGCGGGAAGACTCTCCCTATAGGCGCGCTTTGGGCAACAATGCCACCGGAGGCCTTGCCACCGGGCGTGGTGGAATTATCTAGTGTTGCTGGTGATGTTGGCTAAAGGAATTTCCGTGTTGAAATCGAATTTCTTCCGCGTGGCCGGTGTCGGTCTTGCCGTCACCCTCTCCGTCTATCTGGGCTCGGTGAACGTGGCTGCTGCCGCGACGGGGTCGGATAAGCTGGAGCGCGGCCCCAAAGTCGGTGAGACAATTCCGCACCAGTTGACGGCGACGGATCAGCGCGGCCAATCCGCCGATTTCGCGTCGGTGGCCGGTAAAAAGGGCCTGATCCTCTTATTTACCCGTTCCCTCGATTGGTGAATTTACTGTAAGTCCCAGGCGGTCGCCTGGAACAAACGGCACGCTGAATTCACCCGGCTGGGCTATCGGGTTGCCACCGTTAGCTATGATTCCGTGCAGCAATTGGCGCGTTTCGCGAAGCGGCGGAAAATCGCTTTCACCCTGCTGTCCGATCCGAAATCGGAAATCATTCGGAAATTTGGCCTCCTCAATCAACGCCATGCGCAGGGCTCCGCCTATCACGGTATTCCGCATCCAATGGTTCTGGTAATCGACCGGAAAGGCGTGGTGCGAGCGCGGTTTTCGGAGACCGATTATTCCCGGCGACCTGACATCGACGCAATTCTGCGCGCGATTCGCTGAGCCCGCACCCCAAGCGCTTCTAAGCAATGGAAAAAGGCCCGCCAGCGGAGTGCTGGCGGGCAGTCGAGAGTTGGGAAGCATAGCCATGGAGGCTATACCGGTGAGAACGGCGGAAATCCCCATAAGGGGTTAAAGCTATGGGAAAAATCTGCCAGAGCGTTTTCGTAAAAAAACGTGTCTCGGTTTAACCCCTTTTGCCGTTACCGAACGTTTCTTCCATTGAGAGCAAACTCGATGGAGACGGGACATGTCGGCAATGACTTTCACGGAATGGTGCGACTACAAGCAACGGATCCTGGGAAATCCGCCGGCATGGTTCGCCGATGCCGATGAACGCCGCAGCCGGTACGACGCCTACGCCGAGGCGGCGCAATCGTGCAGTACGATCTCCGAAACCGAAGTACTTCCGTCCCGGATAGCGCAGCCCGCAGTCCAGGCGGTTCGGCCGCAAGCGATTGCGCCGGTGCGCATCCGCCGTTCCATTCCGGCTCGTTCGTTCACGTTCGAACCGGTTGCGCGTTTCGCCCGAATCGCGGCACTGGCGATCGTTGCGATGTTTACGATCCTCGCCGGCGCCCGCGCCGAGCCCGCGCAGGATCAGATTACGATCAACGGCGATCCGCTTCCGCACGCAAACAGAACGGCGATCGAAGCCTTGATCGGGCCGTTGAGCCCGGGCGCCTATTGGCTCAAGGACGACGGCCGGATTGGCCGGGCCGGCGAGACGGAGGCGATTGCGAATTTGCGCATGGCGCTGGCAAAGCGGATGGCCGCCATGCGCGAGGCGGCGCTTCGACAACAGCAACGGCTCAACCGTCAACTCATGATGCAGGCGTGGCGGAATGCGGCGCGGCACAGGCAATTGAAGCAAGGCCATTCCTACGGCAACCGCTTCAGCAGCGGACAGCGGTATGGCAACGGATCTTGGAGCCACTATAACGGCCACAGTAATTACGGCGTCGGCGGCACCGCGAACGGCTGCATCTATACCCCGAATTGGTCAAATTGCTGAAGCGCCACCGTAATCAGTAGAGTTATTTTTGCGGCAATGTTTTAGAATTCTGAAATCCGCATACAAAGGTCCGGGCAGTTCGCCCGGGCCTTTTAATATTTATGAATTGGGCAATAACGTATTCCATACAGACAATTTTTACCATTTGGTGGTATTGTGCTAGTAATTGTGTTGACTGAAGGGGGGACTTTCATGATCAAAAGTGCACTATGTGCCGCGCTTGCGGTGGTGCTGGGCGCCGGTGTGGCGTACGCCGGCAACACGCCGGCACCGAAGAATTCCAAGGTTTATATTATCTGGCCGAAAAACGGGCAGGTCATCCATGGCGGCAAGTTTTGGCTCCGGATGGGCAATCGCGGCGCGGGCATGGCGCCGGCCGGTATCAAGAAGGCCAATACGGGCCATCATCATCTGATCATCGATGCGCCTCTGCCGCCGTTCGATGAAGAAATTCCGGCGGATAAGAACCATCTTCATTTTGGCGGCGGACAAACCGAAGTGCGCATTGAGCTGCCGCCCGGAAAGCACACGCTGCAGTTGCTCATGGGCGACCACGACCACGTGCCGCACAATCCCCCGCTCTTTTCCAGGCGGATTACCGTCACCGTTCCGAAATAAGCTCACAGAACGACCGGTCCTCAACCGCGACGTTTCCCATCTTAGGAGTATCATCATGCGAGTTTCGTTGATATCCGCGCTTGCCGGCTTCGTTTTGGCGCTCGTTCCAGTGACCGGTGAGACACCGGTCCTGGCGGGCGACACGCCGGCACCCAAGGACGCATATCTTTACATTGGCTGGCCGAATGACGGCGAGATCGTACGGAAGCGCCGGTTTCGCGTCTGGTTCGGGCTGCGCAATTTCGGCATTGCGCCGTCTGGCATCAAGAAAAAGAACACGGGTCATCACCATTTGATCGTCGACGCGCCGTTGCCGCCGCTTGACGAGGAAATTCCGGCGGACAAAAATCATCTGCATTTCGGTGCGGGGCAGTCCGAGGCCTTTGTAGAATTGTCGCCCGGGAAACATACCCTGCAGTTGATCATGGGCGACCATGACCATGTTCCGCACAATCCGCCAATCATATCGAAAAAGATTACAATCACCGTAAGGTAACGGGAATCGGTCCGACAGACCGGTGTCACTATTGGGTGTCGTCTTATTTGGCTGGGCCGGGAAATTTGATTGCATTGCGCGCGCGGGTAGCTCGGCTATACTCTTCGTATGATATCAAGGGGAGTATTGGCGGACCGATCAACATGTTGCATCTTGCCCGGCGAATGCGATCCCAGCGGGAGAAAGATGCAGCGCCGGGCGCGAAATGGCGATGGGATTCCATCGCCTTGCCGCACGGCAAGCCATTAGGTCGAAGCGAAGCCAGTTGAAAGGTGTTTTAAGATCGTTCAGGAAATTTGCAAATTAAGAGATGCGTTAGCATCCGAGGTAATTCGAAAACCTAATGTTTATCCAAACTTGCGGAAAATTGGGTTTAAGCTTTCGTGTGCGCTTTTCTGTTGTCTATGCCTGATCGGCGGCAATTCCCGGCTGACAATGGCGATGGACGCCGCTTCCCATCACGCGTTGGTGGTCGGTAATAGCACCTATGGGGCGGATCGTTTGGCGACGCCGGCGGTCGATGCCGCGGCGGTGGCGCGGCATCTCAAGACGCAAGGCTATGATGTCGCGCTGCTTCGAAACGCGACCGGCGATCAATTGCGTGCCGCAACGGCGGCATTCAAGCGCCGCCTGAAGCGCGGCCGGATCGGTCTATTCTACTACGCGGGACGATTCCTCACGACCTCCGGGGCGAATTATCTGCTGGGTACCGATTTCGACACGGGCGCCGGCGAGGCGGTGCCGGCCGCAGCGGTTCCCGTCGGGGCGATCGTGAC
>JAOTYV010000002.1 GCA_029861675.1 Alphaproteobacteria bacterium | reverse complement strand
AGCCAAGCAGTTGCGTGGCAAACCAGCCTTCGTTTGATATCCATTGCGGAATCGTGATGGCGCCGCTAAGTCGGGTCATGACATCCATGCCGGCGGCGACCGCGGTAATTAAGTCTTTCCCGTCGATGCCCCCTTGCCGTTCGGCTAAGGCTAATGCAACCGGAATCGTCACTATGCTCAAATGGCCGGTTTTCGCGACATCGTCATAATCCAGCATATGGCCGAGGCTGCCATTGACAAACACGGCCGCACCGGCTGGCGCCTTAAAACCGAACCCCATGACGGTGCTTTCCGCCTTGCCGCCGATGTCACGTACATAGTCGGCGAGGGTTTGTCCCTCCGGCGAAAGGCGGCTTGCGCCCAACGTGACGCCTAACGTATCGAGGATGCATCGCTTGGTCAGCGCAACCAGTTCTTCCGGCAACATGTCATATGTCAATTCCGCCGCGTGCTCGGCAAGTTTACGGGTGGCACCTTCGCGTAAGTCTGAATTTTTCATGATATGTTAATATGAACCTCGTCACCGTCTACGGCAAATTGATGCTCAAAGCCATCCGATGCCCATTCCAGGTGTTGTCATGTGTGGACGGCCTGTCCTTACCAAAAATTAAATCCGGATATAGCCATGATGCAATCCACCAAGTTTGGCAATGGGCGTGATGGTGCCACGGTCATGAACGGGCCGCCCCAGTGGCGTATCTTTGTCTAATCCGAGATGGGTCCGGTAGGAGGGCGTTGTCAGAGCAATTCGACTTGAGCGGGGCAAGGGTCGTCCGTAGCTTCGGCGGATGAAAAAACCCTTCCGCTGTTTCAACAGTTCACCCGAGATCATCCGCCTGACAGTGATGATGTACATCCGTTATCCGCTTTCGCTGCGCCAGGTTGAGGATCTCTTGTTCGAACGTGGCATCGACATTTGCCACGAGACGGTGCGGTTCTGGTGGAACCGATTCGGTCCGATGTTCGCAGCGGAAATCAGAAAGCGCCGCGTGCAACAACAATCGTATTCGTGTTGGCGCTGGCACCTGGACGAGGTGTTCGTGCGGATCAATGGCGAGACCCATTACCTGTGGCGCGCCGTGGATCACGAAGGCGAGGTCCTTGAAGTTTTCGCTACGAAACGCCGTAATCGCAGGGCTGCGCTCAAATTTCTGAAGCGCGCTATGAAGCGCTACGGACGGCCGCGGTTAATTGTGACGGATCGGCTCCGGTCATACCGAGCGGCGATGAAGGTCATCGGCGTTTCGGAACGCCAAGAATGTGGGCGTTGGCTCAACAATCGGGCGGAGAACTCACACCAGCCGTTTCGGCGACGAGAAGGAGCGATGGCGAAATTCAGAGACATCAAGACACTGCAGAAATTCGCTTCCGCTCACGCCTCTATCCATAACCATTTCAATCAAGACCGCCATCTCAATTGCCGCGATATCTTCAAGCAGAACCGTTCGGCTGCCTTTGCCGAGTGGCGTCAGCTGGCGGCCTAAAAGCCGCGTTATCTCGCACTTTGAAGACTGGTTCGCGTTGGTCTGACAGCACCGAAGAAATAGCTTCACTGACCGGTCTTCCGTTCGCCGATGGCAACGACCAGGTTTGCACCATCGACGTCCCTGTTCAGCTTCGCCTGCGCGGCGTCGAGTTGAAGCTGGTCATGGCGGCCGGCGATACATATCGCCAGCGCCGGCCGGATCCGGCTTTGGTCAAGGCCGTGGTCCGGTCGCGTGAGTGGAGCGAGCGGTTGCTTGTCGGCGAAGTCGCAAGCGCTAGTGAATTAGCGCGATGTGAAGGACTGACCAAGGGATACGTTCTCCGCCTTCTCCCATTTGCTTTCCTGGCACCCGATATCACCAAAGCGATCCTCGAAGGTGCGGCGCCAATCGAGCTGACAGCCCGACGGTTAACGCGCGCAAAGAGTTTGCCAATGGATTGGGCGGCTCAACGCCAAATGCTCGGTTTCCCGGCCGCAAAGTAGACCCACGAAACTGTAAACAGAGAAAAACGGACTGCTCACGCCGTATTATCTTCGGTTTGTGCTCTCTGTAGGCTAATTAGCTGCTGTTACCTGGGGCTAACCCACGGAAATCACGCAGTTATTCAGTTAGCCTAAAGTAGACCTAAGGTTTGGCAAAAAAGTCTGGCGGAGAGACAGGGATTCGAACCCTGGGTGCGCTCACACGCACAACGGTTTTCGAGACCGCCCCGTTCGACCACTCCGGCACCTCTCCGCGGTCGGCTCGGGCAGGGGCGTAGCACCCGGCCCGAAACGCGCCGGACCCTACCCGAAGCCACGGTTCGCCGCAAGTATTCACGCCCTCGGGCGTCGTTACCATCCCCCTGTCCAGGCGGCATCCCGTCCGGACCCGTGCCGGCACCCGCCGCGCCGTCCGGCCCGGCATCGGGGGCCGCCGGCGCTTCATTGAAAATTAAGGCCCTTCGGACCACATTAGCCCCATGGCACCGCCCGAACTGCGACCGACGATTCCCCTCCTCGACTTCGACGCCTCCCAACCGGCCGCGCTGCTGGACAGCCACGGCGTCGCGGCCGCGGAATTGATTCGCGCCGGCCGCCAGATGCTGCCCGGGCCGCTGCTGCCCATGATGGACCGGCTGTCGCGGCGCTGGGCCCGGCGCTCCGGCAATCCGCATTATGATGAAATCGAAGCGATCGCCACCCGGCTGCCGATCGGGATCTGGTTCATGAATCTCTGCTTCGAATGGGGCTGTACGACCGGCGTGGCGCAGGACCCCTCGGGTCCGGGCATGCGCATGTTGCGAACCCTGGATTGGCCGTTCAAAGGCCTTGGCCGTCACGTGGTGCTGGCGCGCCAGACCGGTCCGGCCGGCGATTTCATCAACATCACCTGGCCCGGCTTCGTCGGCGTGGTCACGGGCATGGCGCCCGGCCGGTTCGCGCTCGCGATCAACCAGGCGCCGCTGGTCCGGCGCAGCTACCTGCCGCTGTTCGCCGACTGGATCGCCAACCGGTTCCGGGTGTTTCGCAGCGCCCATTTGCCGCCGGTTCATCTCGCCCGGCAGGTGCTGGAGACCTGCGCCACATATGACGAAGCCAAGGAGGTCCTGGAGACCACCCCGCTCGCTCTCCCCGCGTTCTTCGTCCTGACCGGCATCGGGGCCGATGAGGGCTGCGTCATCGAGCGCACGGAGACCAGTGCCTGGCTGCACGAAGCGCCGGCAACCGCGGCCAACCACTGGCTGACCAAGAGCCTGCGCGGCCGTCCCCGCGGCATCGACAGCCCGCGGCGGCACCGGATGATGAGCGGGTTGTGCCGCAACGCACAGGCTGATTTCGACTGGCTGATCGATCCGGTGCTGAACCCCGATACACGGCTCAGCGTCGTCGCCAACCCCGCCTCCGGCCGCCTGCTGGTCCAGGGCTGGGAGAGCGATGGCCCGGCGACCGAGGTGTTTCGCCTCGCCACCGCCGATTGACGCTCGAACGAGACCGGCCGGCCAGGCGCCGGCGGCGGCCAAAACACCGTAAAATCGTTGACTCGCACGCCGGCACGAGTATAGTCCCGCCGCGAGATAATTAGCCTCAAACGCATCCGATTTTAGGGATTTCCCCCCAGCGGCCGACGCCGCGGGCGGCATCGAGTGACAGATCCATGTATGCAGTGATCAAGACAGGCGGCAAACAGTACAAGGTCGCCAAGGACGACGTCATCGCGGTCGAGAAGCTCGACGCGGAAAACGGCGCATCGGTGGAGCTGACCGAAGTTTTGTTGGTCGGCAACGGCAAGGACCAGACCACGGGAACGCCGCTGGTCGACGGCGCGACGGTCGCCGCCGAGGTGGTGACGCAGACCCGCGGCAAGAAAATCCTCGTCTTCAAGAAAAAACGCCGCAAGGATTACCGCCGCACGCGGGGCCATCGCCAGCTTGTGACCATGCTTCGGATCACCGATATCCTGACCGACGGCAAGAAACCGGCGAAGAAGGCCGCGGCCGCCGCACCCAAGGCGCAAGCGGCGCCGAAGGCGGAAACCAAACCGGCTCCGGAACCGAAGGCCGAGGCCAAGCCGGCGCCGAAACCAAAAACCGAGGCCAAGCCGGCCGCCAAACCCGCTGACAAGCCAAAAGCCAAACCGGCGGCCAAAAAGCCGGCGGACAAGACCGAAACCAAGGCCAAACCGGCGGCCAAAAAGCCGGCAGCGAAGAAGCCGGCGGACAAGAAACCTGCGGCTAAGAAACCCGTGGCCAAGAAACCGGCGGCGAAGAAGCCGGCGGCCAAGAAGCCCAAGGAGTAAGCGCGATGGCACATAAAAAGGCAGGCGGTAGCTCACGCAACGGCCGCGATTCGGCGGGCCGGCGGCTCGGCGTCAAGAAATACGGCGGTGAGGTCGTGGTTCCCGGCAATATCATCGTGCGCCAGCGCGGCACCAAGGTTCATCCCGGCCGCAATGTCGGCATGGGCAAAGACCATACGCTGTTCGCGCTGGTCGATGGCAAAGTTGCGTTTCACAAGACACGCGTGCGAACCACCGTACATGTGGAACCGGCCGGCGTACCGGCGGCGGAATAAACTCGGTGGAGGAGCCGCCGATGGTGGCTCCCAGCGAAGCACGAACCAAATTGCGGAGGGAGATGGCGGGCCATCTCCCTTTTTCATTCCTCCCGGTGGAGGGCAGGTTCGTGGATTTATTTTTGAAAACAGTGCGGCTTACGCTCCGGCCGTTCCGGCCCGATGATGCGCCGGCGGTGCAAGCGCTCGCCGGCAACTGGAAAGTGGCGCGCATGACCGCACACATCCCCCATCCCTATCCCGACGGCTTGGCCGAAGCCTGGATCGCGGGTCATGACGCGGCGCGTGCGGAAACGGCGGCATATCCCTTCGCCTTCGAGGAGCTTGGCGCGGACCGGATGCTGGCGCGGCACCATGTCGACAATACCGCCTCCGGACGCGTCCTCCGTAAATGTGGATTCCGCTATCTGAATGACGGATATTCATGGTCGTCGGTGCATGGTAGGGACGTTCCGATACGCCAGTTCGTCCTGACCCGTGACCAGGCCGTCAACCAACCGGGGCCAAGATGAAATTCCTCGACCAGGCAAAGATTTACGTGGAGAGCGGCAACGGCGGCGCCGGCTGCCTGTCGTTTCGCCGTGAACGCAATATCCCGCGCGGCGGGCCGGACGGGGGGAATGGCGGGCGCGGCGGCGACGTAATCGTCGAAGTGGTCGACGCGCTCAACACGCTGATCGATTACCGCTACCGCCAGCATTTTCGCGCCAAGAGCGGCCAGCATGGCCAGGGCAAGCAACGCTCGGGCGGCGTCGGCGCGCCGGCGGTCCTGCAGGTGCCCGCCGGGACGCAGATTCTGGCCGAGGATAACGAGACATTGATTGCCGATCTTTCGGAGGTTGGGCAACGGCTGGTGCTGCTCGAAGGCGGCGACGGCGGTTACGGCAATTTGCATTTTAAGAGCTCGACCAATCGGGCGCCGCGGCGCGCCGATCCCGGCCAGCCGGGCAACGACATGTGGATCTGGCTGCGTCTGAAATTGCTCGCCGATGCAGGACTGGTCGGTCTGCCCAATGCGGGAAAATCGACTTTCCTGTCGGCCACGACGCGCGCTCAACCCAAGATCGCCGATTATCCCTTCACCACGCTCCACCCGCAGCTCGGCGTGGTCTATGTGGACGGGCGCGAATTCGTGCTGGCCGACATCCCCGGACTGATCGAAGGCGCCCATCGAGGACAAGGGCTCGGCGATCGCTTTCTCGGGCATGTCGAGCGCTGCAGCGTCTTGCTGCACCTCATCGACGGCACCCAGCCCGATGTCGACCAAGCCTACCGCACCATTCGGCACGAATTGCAGGCCTATGGCGCCGGGCTCGCCGAAAAGCCCGAAATTATCGGCCTGAACAAATGCGATGCGATGACCGACGCCGAAATAGCCGAGCGGAGCGCCGCGCTCGCCGCCGTTGCGTCGGCCCCGGTGCTCACCCTTTCGGGGGTTTCGGGCGACGGCGTCGAGACGGTCTTGCGCACCCTCCTGGCGGAGATCGACAGCCGCCGCGCCGGCGAAACGGCGGCCGCCGCCGCGCTGACGGCGGAAACGACAGAGCGAACCTGGACGCCATGACCGATATGCGGGGCATGGGGAACCGGCTGGTCGTTAAGATCGGATCGTCCTTGCTGGTGGACGATGCCACCGGCGAGATCCGGCAGGACTGGCTGAACGCCCTGGCGGAAGACATCGCCGCGTGCCAAAGCCGGGGGCAGGAAGTCCTGATCGTCTCCTCCGGCGCCATCGCCGCCGGACGGCGTCATCTCGGCCTCACCGATACCGGCCGCTCGCTGCGCCTCGAAGAAAAGCAGGCGGCGGCGGCGACCGGCCAGATCCGGCTCGCCCACGCCTACCAGCAGGCGCTGGCGCATCACAACATCACGGTGGCGCAAATCCTGCTGACGCCCGACGACACGGAAGAACGCCGGCGTCATCTCAACGCGCGGAGCACCCTGGTGCAGCTGCTGGCCCTGAAGGCGGTGCCGCTGATCAACGAGAACGATACCGTGGCCACCGCCGAAATTCGATTTGGCGACAATGACCGGCTGGCCGCACGGGTTGCTGCAATGGTCTCGGCGGATAGCCTGATCCTGCTGTCCGACATCGATGGCTTGTACGACAAAGACCCCCGCCACGACCCCGCGGCCCGTCACCTGGATGTGGTTTCCGAGATCACGCCGGAGATCGAGGCGATGGCCGGACACGCGGCGCTGGGATATTCCTCCGGCGGCATGGTGACCAAACTGCAAGCCGCCCGGATCGCGACCGCCGGCGGCTGCCGCATGGCGATCGCCGACGGCCGGGGGATGCATCCTCTGCGCGGGCTCGACGATGGCGCGCCGTGCACCTGGTTCGCCGCCATGGCAACGCCGCTGACCGCGCGCAAAACCTGGATTGCCGGCGCCCTCAACCCGGTCGGCGCGATCACCGTGGACACGGGCGCGGAACGCGCGCTGAACAGTGGAAAAAGCCTGCTGCCCGCGGGCGTCACCACGGTCTCCGGGCATTTCGGCCGGGGTGACGCTGTGCGCATACGGTCCGCCGACGGGCGCGAAATCGGCCGGGGCCTATCGGCTTATTCGAGCGCCGACGCCGGCCGGATCGCCGGACACAAGAGCCGTGAAATCGAGGCTATTCTTGGCTATCGTGGCCGGGACGAGATGATCCATCGGGATGATCTCGTCCTGAATGGATAAAAGGGACCAGGTGGATGGAGAACGGCACGGATAGCCCTGCGGAAGGGACCGAAGGCGTCGAGAGCCAGGTTCGGCAAATTGCCACGCGCGCACGGGATGCGGCGCGGGCGCTGGCGGCCGCCGATAGCGATGCGAAGATCAGCGCATTGCGGGCCGCCGCCACGGCGATCCGCGGCAACGCCGCACCGCTGCTCGACGCCAACGCGAAGGATTTGGCCTATGCCCGCGAAAAGGGACTGACCGCGGCGATGACCGACCGGCTCCTGCTGGACCAGGGCCGGATCGAGGCCATGGCGGCAGGGCTCGAGCAGGTGGCCGAACTGCCGGATCCGGTCGGCGACATCATGGCGGAATGGGAGCGGCCAAACGGTTTGCGGATTGCCCGTGTTCGCGTGCCGCTGGGTGTCATTGGAATCATTTACGAGTCCCGGCCCAACGTCACCGCCGATGCGGGCAGCCTCTGTCTCAAGGCCGGCAATGCGGCGATCCTGCGCGGCGGCTCGGAAAGCCTCCACTCCTCGACCGTGATCGCCGATTGCCTGCGCGACGGGCTGCGCCAGGCGAACCTTCCCGTCGATGCGGTGCAGCTGGTGCCGACCCGTGACCGGGCGGCCGTCGGCGCGATGCTGCGCATGGCGGATCTGATCGACATCATCGTGCCGCGCGGCGGCAAATCGCTGATCGAGCGGGTGATGGCCGAATCCCGCATTCCGGTGATCGCGCACCTGGAAGGGAACTGCCACATCTATGTTCACGAAGGCGCCGATCCGGCGATGGCGCGCGATGTCACCCTCAACGCGAAAATGCGCCGCCCCGGCGTGTGCGGCGCCGCGGAGTCCCTGCTTGTCGACCAGGCCGCCGCCAACAGCCAGCTCCCCGGCATTGTCGATGTCCTGAGCGAAGCGGGATGCGAGGTGCGCGGCGACGATCGCGCCCGCGCCATCGACCCCCGCGTTGTCCCGGCGACGGAACAGGATTGGGATACGGAATACCTCGACGCGATAATTTCGGTAAAAATCGTCGACGGACTGCCGGACGCCATCGATCACATCAACCGGCACGGCTCGCACCACACGGACTCAATCGTGACACGGGACCAATCGGCCGCGGACACTTTCCTCCAGCGCATCGACAGCAGTATCGTCCTGCACAATGCCTCGACCCAATTCGCCGATGGCGGCGAATTCGGCATGGGGGCGGAAATCGGCATTTCCACCGGCAAGCTGCATGCCCGGGGGCCGGTCGGCGCCGAACAGCTCACCAGTTTCAAGTACGTGGTGCGCGGCGACGGCCAGGTCAGGCCCTGATGATCGTGCAACCCCGGTCCGCGACACTGTGAACCGGCCGACCCCGAAACGCCGGCGCAAGCGCTGCCCCGGCCGCCGCCTTCGGCGCATCGGTCTGTTGGGCGGCTCGTTCAATCCCGCCCATGAAGGCCATCTCCACATCAGCCGCATGGCGCTGCAGCGGCTCGCCCTGGACGAAGTATGGTGGCTGGTCTCGCCGCAAAACCCGCTCAAGCCAAGCGCGGGCATGGCGCCGATGGCGGCCCGGCTGGACGCCGCGGCGGCCATGGCGCGCCACCCGCGCATCCGTGTCACCGATCTCGAGCAGCGGCTCGGCACGCGCTATACCGTGGATACACTGCGCGCGCTGTGCCGCCGCCGCCGGGACTGCCGCTTCATATGGCTGATGGGCGCGGACAATCTTGGGCAGATGCCACGGTGGAAATCCTGGACGGCAATCTTCGGGATGGTAGGAATTGCGGTATTCGCGCGCCCGAATTACTCTCTTAAGGCGTTGTCGGGGCTGGCCGCGTCGCGGTATGCGAGGTGTCGGTTGTCCGAGCGCGCCGCACCGCACCTGGTAATGGGAAAGCCTCCCGAATGGGTATTCCTTAAGGTACGATTGCACCCCGCCTCGTCCACCGCTATAAGGGCGGGCCTCACGGATCGGCAGGAACCGCCGTCAACGAATGCAGCAATTGGCGGTTCGACGGAAAATTTGGGGAACAGACCATAGCATCGAAAATGCCGACTTCGGCTGAATCACCGCCACTCCTATCGCTTATCGAGCAGTCGTTGGATGACGACCAAGCGATCGATACCAGCATCATCGACCTCCAGGGCAAGACCAGCATCGCCGACCATATGGTCGTTGCGTCGGGCCGCTCGCATCGGCATGTGGGTGCGATGACGGAGCATTTGGTTCGGCGCCTCAAGACGGAGGGCTTCGGTCCGATTTCGGTGGAAGGCCAAACCCATTGCGACTGGGTGCTGATCGATGCGGGCGACGTGCTGGTGCACCTCTTCCGCCCGGAAGTCCGCGATTTCTACAAGCTGGAAAAACTCTGGGGCCAGGTGCCTCCCGACAGCGTCCACCGCATCAGCGGTTCGGCGGGCTGACCGGCCGGACCCGGGTGACCGGTGCGCATTGTCATCGCCGCGGTCGGCCGCGCCCGGAAAGGCCCCGAGCAAACGCTCATTGATCTCTATCGGCAACGCTTGCGGTGGCCCCTCGAGATCCGCGAAGTGGAGGAAAAAAGACCGCTCGATACGGCCGGGCGAAAACGGCGCGAGGCGGCGTTGCTGCGCGCCGCGCTCCCGGCGGATGCGGTGATCGCCGCCCTCGACGAGCGCGGCAAACCCCTCGACAGCAAGGCTTTTGCCGCACAGCTCGGCCAATGGCAGGACACCGGACATCGCGATGTCGCGTTCCTGATCGGCGGCGCCGATGGCCTCGACCAAGACCTTCGCGCCGAGGCGGCGCTCGTGATCGCCTTGGGCCCGATGACGTGGCCGCACCTGTTGGCGCGGTCGATGCTGGTCGAGCAGCTGTACCGGGCGGAATGCATCCTGGCCGGCCATCCCTACCATCGCGCCTGAAATTCCGGGAAATGTGGCATAATTCGCCGCTCATGGGCGGAAAACCACACCGGGCCACCATCGCCCGACAGGACTAGCCAGGGTGCGTCCTGACCGGGAGAGACCGTTTCCAATTCCCGTGATTCCGGGTATTCTCCGGCCAGCGATCAACCTGGCGGCCAGCGCCGAAACTGACAGTTCTGCCGATGACCAAATTTACGCCCATTCGCCCCGTTTTGCTGTGCGTCCTCGATGGCTGGGGTGAGCGAGACGAGACCGAAAACAACGCGATCCGACTGGCGTCCACACCGGTCTGGGACCGGCTGAACGCGACATCGCCGCACGGCAAACTCGATGCCTCGGAGGGCCATGTCGGCCTGCCCGCCGGCCAGATGGGCAATTCCGAAGTGGGCCATATGAATCTGGGCGCCGGCCGGGTCGTCCTGCAGGACCTTCCGCAGATCGACACCGCGCTGGAGGATGGCTCGCTGGCCAGCCGGCCGGCCCTGCTGACGTTCATCGACGACCTGCGGAAATCCGGCGGTACGGCGCATCTTCTCGGATTGATGTCGCCCGGCGGCGTGCACTCGCATCAGAATCACATAGCCGGACTTGCCCGGATCCTCCGCGACGCCGAAATTCCGGTGATCGTGCATGCCCTGCTCGATGGCCGCGACACGCCGCCGAAAAGCGCGGGCGACTATCTCGACACCTTCATGGCCGACGCTCCCGGCATCCAAATCGGCACGATCTGCGGCCGCTATTTCGCGCTGGACCGGGACACGCGGTGGGAACGGGTTACCCAGGCATATCACGCCTTGGTCGCCGCGCGGGGCACGCCGGCGCCCGATGCCGCCGCGGCGATCGAGGCCGCCTACGCCGCCGGCCAGACCGACGAATTCGTCGAACCGGCGATCATCGGCGGATACCCGGGCATGCAGGATGGCGATGGGCTGCTGATGGCCAATTTCCGGGCCGACCGCGCGCGCGAAATTCTGACATCGCTGCTGGACCCGGCATTTGACGGATTTGCGCGGGAACGCACGGTGTCCTTTGCCGCAGCAGCCGGGATGGTCGAATACTCCGAAGCGTTGAACGCCTTGATGACGAGCCTGTTTCCACCGCGGCGCCTGGCCAAAGTGTTGGGGGATGTGCTCTCGGCCGCGGGGATGACCCAGCTTCGCATCGCCGAAACCGAAAAATACGCCCATGTAACGTTTTTCTTCAATGGCGGCGAGGAACGCGTATTTCCGGGCGAAGAACGTATTTTGATCCCGTCGCCGAAGGTCGCGACCTATGACCTGCAACCCGAGATGTCGGCCGCCGAAGTGACGGACGAATTGGTCGCCGCGATCGAGGACGATCGGTTCGACTTCATTCTGGTGAATTTCGCGAACACCGACATGGTCGGCCATACCGGCATCCTGGAAGCGGCGATGAAGGCGGTCTCCGCGGTGGACGCCTGTCTCGGCCGGCTGGACACGGCCGTTCGGAAGGCGGGCGGCATCATGCTGATCACCGCGGATCACGGCAATGCCGAGCAAATGAGCGACCCGGAAACCGGGCAAGCCCATACCGCGCATACCAGCAATCTGGTGCCGTTGGTTCTTGCCGGTGAATTTACCGACATCGCCGGTCTGCATGACGGCAAGCTCGCCGATATCGCCCCGACGGTGCTGGAACTCCTGGGTTGCGAGAAACCGGACGAGATGACTGGAAATTCCCTGATCATTCATATCGGCGAACAGCGTGAAGCAGGCTGAGTTGCACACGCGGGCGACCGGGATGCGGGGATGGCTGTGCCGTCTCGTTCTCGTAACGGTCGGCCTGACGGCAGGTGCCGTCGCCACGCCTGCCTCCGCCCAGAGCCGGGGCGAGCTGGAAAAGCTCGAGAATGAGATCAAGGCGACCCGCGGCCGCGAGGCCGCGCTCGATCAAAAATCACGGGCCCTTGCCAAGGAGCTCGACACGTTGCGGGGCCGGCTCATTGCCGGTGCGCGGGCGTCGCATGACGGAGAGGCGCGGCTGACCCGGCTCGAGGCCGACCTTCGGAAAACCAAGGCGACCGTCCGGACGCGCGAACAAGCGCTGTTGCAACGCCGGCGGCAATTGACGGCGACGTTGAGCGTCCTGGAGCGGTTGTCGCGCAATCCGCCCCGCGCACTGATGTTGTCACGCGGCAAACCGATCGAGGTCGTCCGCCGGACCATGTTGCTGCGGGCGACGCTTCCCACCATTCAACATCGCGCCAATGACCTGCGGGAAGAAATCATCGAATTGAACGATACCCGCACGGCCCTTGCAGACCAGCTTTCGGATTTGCGGGATGCCGGTCGCGATCATCAATCGCTCAAGCGCCGGTTGAGAAAACTGATCGCGCGGAAGGACGCGCTGCTCAAGCAGACCGAGGCCGAAAAGCTCCGAATTACCAGTAGAATGAAGAAACTCGCCCGGGAGGCGCATAATCTTAAGGAGCTCTTTCAGCGCCTTGAGGAGGATCGGCCGCCGCCGCCGCGCACCGCACCTCTAGCCGGACGCGACGCGGATACGCAACGCCAGCGGCGCCAGACGCTCCCCCGGCAGACAGCCCGCCTGACGGTGCCGAAACCGGCGTTGCTGCGGCCATTTCCGAGACGCGGCCCGATCACTTTTCCTGCGCGCGGCCAAATAACACGGCGCTATGGAGAAAACACAGGATATGGTAACACTTCCCGAGGTATCACAATTGAAACGAGACCGGCGGCCCGGATCATTGCACCACACGACGGCAGAGTGGTGTTTGCGGGCCCGTTCCGCGGCTATGGGCAAATATTGATTATTGAGCATGACGGTGGATATCATACTTTGCTCGCTGGGCTGGCCCAGGTTGACGGCAGTGTCGGGCAATGGCTGCTTGCCGGTGAACCGGTTGGCGTAATGGCCAGATCGAAGGATGGAACACCACAGCTCTATGTCGAACTTCGCCGCGGCGGGCAGCCGGTCAACCCGCAGCCCTGGTTTGCCCAATCTGCAAACAAGGCGAGAGGATAAGCCGAACATGCTCCACGGCTTCAATACAATGAGAGCAATAGTTGGAACGCGAAGCGTAGAGAGGAACGTGCTGGTATGAAGCGCGATATGCCTAAACTGTTCACAGCGGTGGCGATTGGAGCACTGGTCGGTGCATTCTTTCTGATCCCGGCGCCGGCCGGATTTGCGGCCCCTGATAAACCCGAGACCTATCGCATGCTCGAGTTGTTCGGCAATGTGTTTGAGCGCGTGCGCAAGGACTATGTCGAGGAGAAGTCGGATGAGGAGCTCATCGAAGCCGCCATCACCGGCATGCTCACCCATCTGGACCCCCATTCCGCCTTCTTGAATAAACGGCGGTTTCGCGACATGCAGGTCCAGACCAAGGGTGAATTTGGCGGCCTCGGCATCGAGGTCACCATGGAAAAGGGCTACGTCAAGGTGGTCTCGCCGATCGACGACACACCCGCCGACCGGGCCGGCCTGAAGCCGGGCGACCTGATTACCCATCTCAACGGCGAGCAGATCCAAGGCCTCACCCTGAGCGAGGCGGTGACCAAGATGCGCGGTCCGATCAAGACCGCCATTAAACTCACCATTCGACGCGGCGCAAAGAAACCCTTCGATGTGTCCATCGTCCGGGACCGCATTCGCATTCAAAGCGTACGCTCCCGTCCCGAGGGTAAGATCGGCTATATCCGCATCAGCAGCTTCAGCGAACAAACCGACAAGGGATTGAAGCGGGCGGTCGACAAGCTGAAGAAAAAGCTCGGTGACGAGCTGATGGGCTACATCCTTGATCTGCGTAACAATCCAGGCGGCTTGCTGGATCAAGCCGTAACGGTGAGCGACAGTTTCCTGGATCAGGGCGAAATCGTCTCGACACGCGGACGCCATGAAGACACGGGTCAGCGGTTCAATGCGACATCGGGCGATCTGACTGACGGCAAACCGTTGATCGTATTGATCAACGGCGGATCGGCATCCGCTTCCGAGATTGTTGCCGGCGCCCTCCAGGACCATCGGCGCGCCATCATTGTCGGCACGAAGACCTTCGGTAAGGGGTCGGTTCAGACGATCATTCCCCTCGGGCGCAGCGGTGCCATCAAATTAACCACACAGCGCTACTACACGCCGAGCGGTCGCTCGATTCAGGCGAAGGGCATCAATCCGGACATTGAAGTCGCTCAAGCGCGTATCGTGCCGGTCGACGCCCCGGTGATGCGGCGTTCCGAGCGCGATCTTCGGGGCGCCCTTGAAAACGAGGAAGAAAAAAAGCCAGGGGATGGTAAGAAGCCTGAATCGGCGGCCAAACCAGAAATCTCGGCCGAGGACGCAAGGGCAAAGGCCACGGCGGAAGATTTCCAATTGGCCCGAGCATTGGATTTGTTGCGTGGCATCGCGATGTTCCGAAGTCGGATGGTGAATTAAGGTTCAACCGCTCTGAAACTTCCGTTCCGCAAATCCAGGTCCGACGCTTCCGGCCGCCCCGGGAGCGTGACGCCGCCGGGGCGCGTTCCCCGAGGGGCTCGCGTGTTCGGATCCCTGGTGATGATGGCTTGGATCCTGTGTCTGACGACCTTGATCGGCGGGGCGACCTGGCTCTACTTGACCTACGATCAGACCACAGGGACCACCGGGACGTCGCCCCGCGCCTCCTTGGCGCTTTCGAAGTACCGTAAAGCTGTCCCGGAAGAGGCCAACTCAGCGGCGGCGCCCTCATCGACCACCGACCCTGCCGCCGCCCGGCCCGTACCGGCAGCCCCCCCTGCCAAGAAAGATACCGCACTGGCGGGCCTGCATCCGCACCCCGATCCGGCATTGCTGGAAAAGACCGATTTGGGACCCTTGCCGATTGTTGGCAAGGATGGCCGCGCCGCTTGGCGGGTTTATGCCCGACCCTTCAGCCAGGTGGAAAAACGGCCCCGGATCGCAATCATACTGATGGGGCTGGGAATCTCCGCCAAGGAAACGCGGATGGCGATTGAAAGCCTCCCCGGGCCGGTCTCGCTGTCGTTTGCGCCCTTCGGCAAGAACCTCGACGCCCTGATCGAATCGAGCCGTCGCCAGGGACACGAGGTCTTGCTCGATCTGCCCATGGAGCCGGTGGACTTTCCCCGCAACGACCCGGGGCCGCACACCCTTCTCACCAGTGTATCCATCGATCAAAATCTCCGGCAGCTTGAGTGGGTCCTGAGCCGCGTTACCGGGTATGTCGGTGTTTCGGTGTATATGGGATCGGGTTTCGCGACGAAGCCGCGCGCCCTCACGCCGATCCTCTCCGAACTCAAGGCCCGGGGACTGATGCTCGTCGATACGCGTGAAAATCCACTTGGCCAAACCAAGAAGATCGCCAGCGAAATCGGCCTGCCGGTGGCCGCCAACTATTTGTTTCTCGATCGCGAGCCGGCGCGGGATTCGATCGAAGAAAATCTGTCCAAACTCGAAGCCCGCGCGAAGGCGCGCGGAATCGCAATCGGGACGGCACATGCCTATCCGCTGACCATCCGCGTATTGCGCGATTGGCTTGAGAGCCTGTCCAGCAAGGGCTTCGTCCTTGCGCCTGTATCGGCGGCGGCCCAGAGTCGAAAATAGACGGATGGCCCCCCGCGACACACCTCATCCGCAGTATCGGCCGTGCGTGGGATTGATGCTCATCAACCACGACGGCACCATCTTTGTCGGCAAACGCATCGACGACCCAGGCGATCATTGGCAGATGCCGCAAGGTGGTATCGATGCGGGGGAAACGCCGGAACAGGCGGCGCTTCGGGAACTCGCCGAGGAAACCGGCACCGACAGGGCGGAGATCATCGGCGTAAGTGAAGGATGGTTGCGGTACGACCTGCCGAAAGACGTCGCCAGTAGGATCTGGCGCGGTCGCTACCGCGGCCAGACACAACAGTGGTTCGCGTTGCGCTTTACCGGTACCGATGACGACATCGACATCAACGCCCACAAACCGGAATTCACGGACTGGCGCTGGACCGGCATCGATACGCTCGTCGATAGGATAATTCCATTCAAAAGAGACCTTTACCGGGCAGTGATCGATGAATTTCGGGACCTCGTCGCGGCGGTCGCCCGGAACCCCTGAATCGACGCCAACCGGTTACAAAATCTTAACCATGCCGCGTCCACAATTGGCCGTGTGGAAGACAATGCGGCGATGGGAATCATTCGCCCGAACGCACCGCGCGCCGGTCTGAAAAGCGGCGTCGACCTAGTTTGTCTGCGGAGATTTTCGTGGAAGTTTCGACGTTAAATCCGATTTTTAGGCCGGCCGGGAACCCTAACATAGGGTCCAGCCGATTGACCGCGATTCCGGACCGGCCAACCGGGAGCCAGGCATCGCAATCAGCCGATTCCGACGCATCCCCCGACACCTCCCCCGTCCGTGGCGCCAGCAGCGCAACGCCGCTTATCGACCTGAACGGACAGTCCGTGGCACAGGAGTCCGAAGACGAGACATCCTCCGATACCACTCCGGAAAACGAGGAAGCTGTTCCCGAAAAAGAGAGCGCGGAAGAAAAGGGACCCGATGGCCTGACCGAAGAGGAACGCAAGGAAGTGGAGCGCCTCAGGAGGCGTGACCAGGAAGTGCGTACCCACGAACAGGCCCATAAATCCGCCGGCGGCCCCTATGCGGGCCAGGTCACTTTTGAAACCGTGCGCGGACCCGATGGAAGATCCTATGCGGTCGGCGGCGAGGTGAAGATCGACACCGGCGAGATTCCCAACAATCCACAAGCGACAATCCGGAAGCTGGAAACCGTCAAACGGGCCGCCCTTGCCCCCGCCCAACCGTCATCGCAGGACCGGCAGGTTGCCGCTCAAGCCGATGGAAAGATACGGCAGGCACGGCAGGAATTGCGCGAGCAAAAGGCCGCGGAAGAGGCCGAAAAGAAAGAGCGGCGCGCGGACGGCGCGGACGAAACACGATCTGGATCGCAGACCACCGCCACGGAACCGGCAGGCAACCGGCCGCCGGGCGGCGGCAATCCGGGCGGAACCCTCGATCCGGGGTCCCTGCTGGACCTGACCGCCTAGCCCGGGCCCGGGTCCGGACATGAAAAAGGCCGCCCCATGGCGGCCGTCTCATCGTAGCGGCTCACGGTCCTATTCGTAAATCTGATCGTCCAGCGCTTCCAGCTTGGCTTCCGCGATCGCAATGGCGGCAGCGGTTTTCTGCCGCTCGCCATCATCATTGACGTTACCCAACGCGTCCCGCAATTCCCCGAGTTGGCTCTCGACCGCGGAGCGATCCATTTCATCCAACGGTTCCGCGTTTTCCGCAAGCACGGTGCACCGCTCCGCCGTCACTTCCGCGAAACCGCCCGCAACGAAAATGCGCGCGCTTGCCGCGCCGTTGTCGAATACCGTAATCGTGCCCGCACGGATCGTCGATATCACCGGCGCATGGTCCGCAAGAACGCCGAAATCACCTTCCGCGCCCGGAACGACGACCATGTCGACTTCCTGCGACAGCAGGAGCTGTACAGGGGAGACCAGTTCGAAATTCACTTTGTCCGCCACGGACTATTCTCCTTGCGGCGTTACGCCGCCTCCGCCGCCATTTGCTTGGCCTTCTCGATCGCTTCGTCAATCGAACCGACCATGTAAAAGGCTTGCTCCGGCAGGTCATCGTATTCACCGTCGATGATGCCGCGGAAGCTCTTGATGGTGTCCTCGATATCGACCAGCTTGCCGGGCGATCCAGTGAAGACTTCGGCCACATGGAACGGCTGCGACAGGAAGCGCTGAATCTTGCGGGCCCGCGTCACCGTCAGTTTGTCGTCTTCGGACAATTCGTCCATGCCGAGAATGGCGATGATTTCCTGCAACGATTTGTAGCTTTGCAGAATGCGCTGCACATCGCGCGCGACCTGGTAATGCTCGTCGCCGACGATCCGCGGGTCGAGAATACGGCTCGTGGAATCGAGCGGATCGACCGCCGGATAAATGCCCAGTTCGGCAATTTGGCGCGACAACACCGTCGTCGCATCCAGATGCGAGAACGCCGTCGCCGGCGCCGGATCGGTCAAGTCATCCGCCGGCACATAGATCGCCTGCACCGAGGTGATCGATCCTTTTTTCGTAGTGGTGATGCGTTCCTGGAGCATCCCCATGTCGGTGCCGAGGGTCGGTTGATATCCCACCGCCGACGGGATGCGGCCCAACAGGGCGGAGACTTCGGAACCGGCTTGGGTAAAGCGGAAAATATTGTCGACAAAGAACAGCACGTCCTGGCCTTCTTCGTCCCGGAAATATTCAGCGAGCGTCAGACCCGACAGGCCAACCCGCGCGCGGGCGCCCGGCGGCTCGTTCATCTGACCGTAGACCAGCGCCGCCTTCGAATCGCCCTCCAGATTAATCACGCCCGACTCCATCATCTCGTGATAGAGATCGTTACCTTCACGGGTCCGCTCTCCAACACCCGCGAAGACGGAATATCCGCCATGCGCCTTCGCGACGTTGTTGATCAGCTCCATGATCAACACGGTCTTGCCGACACCGGCGCCGCCAAACAGGCCGATCTTGCCGCCTTTCGCATAAGGCGTCAGCAGATCGATGACCTTGATGCCGGTTACCAGCTGCTCGGTTTCGGTGGACTGCTCCACAAATTCCGGCGCCGGCCGATGAATTGGATAGGTCATGGTGTTGCCGATCGGCCCGCGCTCGTCGATCGGCTCACCGATCACATTGATGATACGCCCCAGGGTTTCCGGGCCCACCGGAACGGAAATCGGCTCTCCGGTGTCCTCGACTTCGCATCCGCGCACCAAACCGTCCGTGGTGTCCATGGCGATGCAGCGAACGGTGCTTTCGCCGAGATGCTGCGCCACCTCCAGCACCAGCTGCTTATCGTGGTTCTGAAGATGCAGGGCATTGAGAATTGCCGGCAGGTCGCCGTCAAACTGCACGTCGACGACGGCGCCCAAGACCTGCGTCACCTTGCCCACGGAATTATTCGCCATGTGTTCGCTCCTCCGACATTGCCGCCCTAGAGCGCTTCCGCGCCCGAGATAATCTCGATCAGTTCCTTCGTGATGAAGGCCTGACGCGTGCGGTTATAGTTCAGCGTTAGTTTGTTGATCATATCGCCCGCATTGCGGGTTGCGTTGTCCATTGCCGTCATGCGCGCGCCCTGTTCGGAAGCAAAGGATTCCAGCAGAGACCGGAAAATCTGTACCGACAGGTTCCGCGGCAGTAATTCCGCGAGAATGTCTTCTTCGGAAGGCTCGTATTCGTATGACGCGTCGCCGTCGGTGGCCGCGTCCCCGCCGTCCGCCGACTCCGGCGCGGCAAAGGGGATAACCTGCTGGGGCGTCACGATCTGGGTCAACGCAGAGACAAACTTGTTGTACACGACCGTGCAGACGTCGAATTCGCCCGCCTCGAACATTTCCGTGATCCGCTCGGCAACCATCGCCGCCGCGTCGTAATTCGGGACCGGCTTGGAAATTTCCTCGAATTCGCCGACCAGAAAGTTCGGATACTCGCGCCGCACGAGCGCCGCGCCTTTGCGCCCGACGCACATCACCTTCACCGTTTTGCCGGCCGCTTGCAGCGCACTGATATCCCGACGGATTTGCCGCATCACGTTGATGTTGAAGCCGGCGCAGAGTCCGCGATCGGATGACACCATCAGCAGCAGATGAGTGTCTTCCTTGCCGGTCCCCGACAGCAACGGCGCGGATCCCGCCCCGCCCGCCGACGCCAGCGAACCGAGCATACGCTCCATCCGTTCGGCGTAGGGCCGCGCCGCGGTGGCCATCTCCTGCGCACGGCGCAGCTTGGCCGCGGCCACCATTTTCATGGCCGACGTAATGCGCTGCGTCGACTTAACGCTGCCAATTCGGTTTCGAAGTTCCTTGAGGCTGGGCATCGATGCTGACTACGCTATCGGTCGCGTATCAAGCGAAAGTCTTGACGAGGTTTTCAGCGACTTCGGCGAGTCTTTTTTCCGACTCATCCGACAACTCCCCGTCGTCACGAATTTTCGCCAGCAAATCGGCCTGATTGCTTCGGCATTCTTCAAGCAGCGCTTGCTCGAAACGGCCGACGTCGTTGACGTCGATCGAATCCAGATAGCCGCGTACGCCGGCGAAGATGGCAACCACCTGCTCTTCGACCGCCAGCGGGCTGTATTGGCCCTGCTTCAGGAGTTCGGTCAACCGTGCACCACGGGCCAGCAGCCGTTGCGTCGAGGCGTCGAGGTCGGAGGCGAACTGCGAGAACGCCTCCATTTCCCGGAATTGGGCGAGCTCCAGCTTGATCGTGCCGGCGACCTGTTTCATGGACTTGGTTTGCGCCGCGGACCCGACCCGCGACACCGACAAACCGACATTAATGGCCGGCCGGACACCGCGATAGAACAGCTCGGTTTCCAAAAATATCTGGCCGTCGGTAATCGAGATGACATTAGTCGGAATATAGGCCGACACGTCGTTCGCCTGGGTCTCGATGATCGGCAGCGCCGTCAACGAACCCGCACCTTCGTCGTCGTTCATCTTGGCGGCGCGTTCCAGCAGGCGCGAATGAATGTAGAAAACGTCACCAGGATAGGCTTCACGCCCCGGCGGCCGCCGCAGTAGCAGCGACATTTGACGATACGCCGTCGCCTGCTTCGACAAATCATCGTAAATGATCAGGGCGTGCATACCGTTGTCGCGGAAGAATTCGCCCATCGCACAACCGGCATACGGCGCCAGGAATTGCATCGGCGCCGGTTCGGATGCGGTTGCGGACACGACGATGGAATATTCCATCGCGCCGTTTTCTTCCAACGTCTTGACGACCTGCGCCACGGTTGAGCGTTTTTGCCCGATGACCACATAGATGCAGTACAGCTTTTTGGATTCGTCGCCGCTATCGTTGACGGATTTTTGATTGAGGATCGCGTCGATGGCGACCGCGGTCTTGCCGGTCTGCCGATCTCCAATAATGAGTTCGCGCTGCCCACGGCCGACCGGAACCAGGGCGTCCAGGGCCTTGAGCCCGGTCTGCATCGGTTCGTGCACCGATTTACGCGGAATGATGCCCGGCGCCTTGACTTCGACCAACCGGCGTTCCGTGGTGTCGAGCGCGCCCTTGCCGTCAATCGGATTGCCGAGCGCATCCACCACGCGCCCGAGCAGGCCCTTGCCGACGGGCACATCCACGATCGTGCCGGTTCGCTTGACCGTATCGCCTTCCTTGATGTCGCGGTCATCGCCGAAAATCACGACACCCACGTTGTCGGCTTCGAGGTTCAGCGCCATCCCCTTGATGCCGCCGGGAAATTCGACCATTTCACCGGCCTGAACATTGTCCAAGCCGTAGACGCGCGCCACGCCGTCCCCGACCGAAATAACCTGGCCAACTTCAGCGACATCGGTTTCGGCACCGAAATTCGCGATTTGTTCCTTCAGGATGGCCGATATTTCCGCAGCCTTGATCTCCATCAGGCAGCCCCTTTCATCGCGAGTTTCATCTTCTGAATCTGTGTCCTAATCGAGGAGTCCACCATACGGCTACCCACCTTGACGACAAGACCGCCGATCAATCCGGGATCGACGGCGGCCGAGAGAGCGATCTTGCCGCCCATGGCCTTGTGCAGCGCTTCTTTAAGAGATTTGGCCTGGGCAGCGGTCAGCGCGCTCGCCGAAACGACTTCGGCGCTGATTTCACCACGGCGTTCCGCCAATTTATCAAGAAATGCCCTTATGACCATTCGCAGCACGAACAGGCGACGATTTGCCGCGACCAATCCGATGAATTTCTGGGTAAGCGGATCGGCCTCGATTCGGTCGAGCACCGCCGCCATTACCTTGCCGGACTCCGCCCGGCTTACCACCGGGTTCCGCAACAGGCGCTGCAGCTCGTCATTGTCCGTCACCAACGCGTCGATGGTACGAAGGTCTTCCGCGACCTCGTCCAGCTTACGCTCCTGGTCCGCCAACTCGAACAACGCCAATGCGTAGCGGGAGGCTACTCCCGTATCGCCTACTTTGGATGCCAACCTGGGATAACTCCCGAACCCACTTCGGAGTCAACTGTGGAAGCACAGCCGACTACAACTCCCCTAATGCTTTGGAGCACGTTTCCGGCCCCGAAAGCGAGCGGTGTTTAGCATATGCACAAAAGGGGCGCAACCCGGCCCGGCACGGCCGCGAGTCCCCGGAATTCCTACAAAAAACTATAGGGGTCGATGTCCACTTGAACCCGCACGGGACGCGGCAGCGATACCGACGCGAGCCACTCGCGCAAATAGGGTTGAAGTCCGGTATCCTGCGGTCCCTTGATCAGGAAACGGCGGCGATGGCGGCCGCGCAACAACGCAAGCGGCGCCGGCGCGGGACCGAGCACCCGAATGCCGTCGTAGCGCGGCGTGGACCGCGCCAGCGCCCGCGCCGCGGCGTCAACCAACTCGGCATCCGGCGCGCTTAGAATGATCGCCGCGAGACGCCCAAAGGGCGGCCAGCCGCCGGCCCGTCGCTGGGCGCTCTCCTCCTGCAGGAACTGGTCGCGGGCGCCATCGGCAAGCGCCCGCATGACCGGATGGTCCGGGTTGTAGGTTTGCAGCAGCACCCGGCCCGGCCGCTCCGCCCGACCGGCCCGGCCGGCCACCTGATGGAGCAATTGATATGTCCGCTCGGCGGCGCGCAAATCCCCGCCGCCGAGGCCGAGATCCGAGTCGATCACGCCGACCAGCGTCAGCATCGGGAAATGATGGCCCTTGGCAACCAACTGCGTCCCGATCAGCACATCGATCTCGCCCTGCTTCACCTCCTCGAGCAAGGCGGCGATCGCCGCCGGACTATGGGCGGTATCGCTGGTCAAGCTGGCGATGCGCGCGTCGGGGAACAACGCTGTCACCTCCTCCGCAACGCGCTCGACCCCGGGTCCGCACGCGACTAGGCTGCCGGACGCACCGCAATCGGGACAGGCCTCCGGATACCGCGCGCGGTATCCGCAATGGTGGCATTCCAACCGGCCCAACAGCCGATGTTCGACCAGCCAGGCGGTACAGTTGGGGCAATCGAAGCGATGCCCGCAGCCGCGACACAAGGTGAGCGGCGCGTAACCGCGGCGATTGAGAAACAACAATGCCTGCTCGCCGCGCTCGATCGTCTCCGCCAGGGCGGTGCGCAAGGGCGGCGATATCCAGCATTGCCGGGGCGGCGGCGTGCTTCGCAAATCCACGGCGACGATTTCGGGGAGCGACGCGCCGCCGTGACGCGCCGGCAGATGCGCACGCCGGTAGCGGCCGCGCTCCACATTGACCACCGTTTGCAGCGAGGGCGTCGCGGATACCAGAAAAACCGGCACGTCTTCGAGCTGGCCGCGAACCACCGCCATGTCGCGCGCATTGTAGGCGATGCCGTCCTGCTGCTTGAACGATGCGTCGTGCTCTTCATCGGCCACGATCAGTCCGAGATCGGGAAAGGGCAGAAACAGGGCGGATCGGGCGCCGACCACCACCGCCGCCTCGCCCGACGCCACGCCGCGCCAATTGCGGCGGCGTTGCGCCTGCGTCAAATCCGAATGCCATTCCACCGGCAGAACACCGAACCGGTCGGTGAACCGCTGCAGAAACGCCATGGTGAGCGCGATCTCCGGCAGCAAAACCAGCACCTGGCGGCCTTGCCGAACGGCTTCGGCGATCGCCTCGAAATACACTTCGGTCTTGCCGGCGCCCGTGACGCCGTCGAGCAGCGTCACCGAAAACGCCTTGGCCGCGACCCGGCCCGTCAAGTCATCGGCCGCGAGTCGCTGGTCGGCGGACAATTCGGGTGCGTGGTGATCCGGGTCGGGCCGGGCCAGCGCCGGTGCGCGCAAGACAACCGTCTCCAAAACGCCGGCCTTTGCCAGACCGGTGACGACGGACGGGCCGACACCCGCCGCACGCGCCAATTCCGCCGCCGGCCGCGCCGGCCCCTCCGCCAGCACCGATAATACCCGACGGCGCGCGGCGGTACTGCGAAAGTCAGGCGGCATATCGGCAAGCCGGTAGCCGGTGCGGGGTTTCAGCGGCTCGAGCGCGGACGGCACGCTCATCGCCATGCGCAACACCGATCCGGGCGATACCAGCGTGTAGCGCGCCACCCATTCGACGAATCGGCGCGTCGATTCGGGCAGACCGCCCACATCGAAACAACTGTGAATGTCTTTCAGCTTGTCGTCGGAAACATCACCGCTGGCTCCTTCGGACCACACGACGCCGACCGCATCGCGCCGGCCGAACGGCACGGCTACAAAGGCGCCAGGCGCCACCGCAAGCTCCGACGGCACGCGGTATTCGTAGGTGCCCTCCAGCGGCAGCGGCAGCAAAACCTGAACGCGCCGAGATCCGCCGTTGATCCCGGTGCCTGTTGTGGTATGGGGAGGCCGCATCGGATAGAGTGTATCGAAATGCTGCCAACAAATGCTATCCAGAACCGACAGCCTGCACGAAGGAGCTTCGACCGCGCATGAAATTTTTCGTAGACACTGCGGAAATCGATGAAATCAGGGATCTTGCGGACACCGGCCTTGTAGACGGCGTCACGACAAATCCATCGCTGATTCACAAATCCGGGCGCAATTTCTTCGAGGTGGTTCACCAGATCTGTGAATTGGTCGACGGGCCGGTGAGCGCCGAGGTCGCCGCGACGGATTTCGAAACGATGCTTGCCGAAGGCCGCAAGCTCGCGGAAATCGCCAGCAATATTGCGGTCAAGGTGCCGTTGACGCCGGCCGGGCTCAAGACCTGCCGGGCGCTGAGTCAGGGCGGCACGATGGTCAACGTGACATTGTGTTTTTCGCCCAATCAGGCGCTTCTCGCCGCGAAGGCCGGAGCCAGGTTTATCTCGCCCTTCGTCGGCAGGCTCGACGATATCGCCCATGACGGCATGCAGTTGATCTCGGAAATTTGCGAGATTTATGCAAACTATCCGGATTTGGAAACCGAGGTATTGGTGGCGTCCGTGCGCCACCCAATCCATGTTCTGGAGGCGGCTAAAATGGGCGCGGACGTTGCCACCCTGCCGCCTGCCGTGTTGCACCAAATGTTCAATCATCCATTGACCGAAAAGGGTCTCGCCGCTTTCGTCGCCGACTGGGAAAAGACCGGTCAGACGATTCTCTAGCGGCTGGACAAACGGATGACGCAACGACTTAAGAATTCCAAGCGGTCCGCCGGCGCAACCGCGGCGCAGGTCGTGGAATTTTTGCGCGGCAATCCCGATTTCTTCATCAAGCATCCCGAATGCCTCGAGGCGGTGCAAACGCCGGATCGCGAATTGGGCGACGGCGTCGCAGACTTTCAACAGGCAATGATCGATCGTCTGCGCGGTGAAGTCGGCGACCTGTCCGGCCAGCAACGGGACCTCGTAACCACGACGCGGGCCAATTTGCAGAGTCAGGGCCGGGTGCACGAATGCATCCTGGCGCTGCTTGCGGTGAAGTCGTTTGAAGAATTAATTCAGACCGTCACCACCGACATTGCGGTAATCCTGGATCTCGATGTCGTCACCTTGTGCATCGAAGCGACCGATCTGAAAGATCCGCCGATCCGCAAGAAGGGGCTCATCGTCGTGCCGGAAGGAACGATGGATGCCGTGATGGACGCCGACCGCCGGCTTGTCCTGCGCGGCGATATCGTCGGCGACCCGGAACTTTTCGGCCCCGGCGCCGCCCTCGTCCGCTCCGACGCGTTGGTGCGCCTGACGATTTCTTCCGTCACGCCGCCGGCGCTACTCTGTTTTGGATCCCGCGACCCGGAACGGTTCAACTCGGGCCAAGCGACCGAATTGCTCGATTTCCTCGCCAGTGTCCTGGAACACGTGGTGCGCATATGGCTGTACCTGCCCGAAGACTGAACGCGGCGTTTTCACAATTCGACGATCCGGCCCTGGCCGGCGCGCTGGAGAGCTGGCTGGGTTGGCTATCGGACGAGCGGCGCTGTTCGGCCCATACGATCGCGGCGTACAGCCGTGACCTTTCGGCTTTTTTGCAATTTCTGACGGAACATTTCGGGACGCCGGCGACGCTTGCGGTATTGCTCACGCTCCGCCCGGCGGATTTTCGCGCCTGGCTGGCGCGTCACGCGGCCGGCGGACGGGCGCGCAGCTCGACCGCGCGGGCGCTATCGGTTGTCCGGGGGTTTTTCGCCTGGCTCGAACGGGACGGACACGGCGAGAACCACGCCATTCATGCGGTGCGCACGCCGAAAGTGCCGCACAGCGTGCCCAAGGCGCTGTCTCTTGGCGAAGCGCGCGACACGCTCGAGTCCATCGGCGATTTGTCCGACGTCGAATGGATCGTGCAACGTGATACCGCCATGCTGACGCTGCTCTATGGCTGCGGATTGCGCATTGCGGAAGCGCTGTCCCTGACCCGGCGCGAGGTTCCCACCGGCGACAGCCTGACGGTTACCGGCAAGGGCGGCAAGCAGCGCATGGTGCCGGTCCTGCCGGTGGTGCGTGAGGCGATCGCCGCTTATCTGGATGCCTGCCCCTGGCCGATCGCCGCCGATGATCCGCTATTTCTGGGCGCGCGCGGCGGCCCCTTGCGGGCGCGCATCGTCCAGCGCCAGATGCAGCGGCTGCGCGGTTTGCTTGGCTTGCCCGAAACCGCGACGCCGCACGCGCTGCGCCACAGTTTCGCCACCCACCTCCTGGCGATGGGTGGCGATCTGCGCGCGATCCAGGAGCTGTTGGGTCATGCCTCGCTGTCGACGACGCAACGCTATACGGAAGTCGACTCGGGCCGTCTGCTGGAAGAATATCGCGCGACCCATCCACGGGCGCGTTGAGGGGCTATTTCACTGTCGTGAGCCTGCACCGGCCCGCTCCCCCACCCGGCCACCCACAGGATACTGGCACTGGGTGGCCGGGTGGGGGAGCGGGCCGGTGCCGCGGCAAATACAAACCTTATTCGCCGGACCGGCCGCTGCGGCCCATCGTATAGACAAAGAGCGGACCCAGCATCAGCAACGCGGCGATCACGGCGAATGCGAGTCCCCAGGCGAGCCCGCTCGTCTCGCCGCCGGCGACGTCGAGCACCGCGCCGAATACCAGCGGTCCCATCATCGATCCGATGAATCCGATCATTGAATGAACCGCCATGGTCGCGCCGCGCATCGCCGGATCCGCGACTTCGACGACGCCGGCCGTGATGGTCGCCGAATCGAACGTGACCATGAAGCCGTAGAACAGGATCAGGACGAGCACCAGCCAATACGGCAGCGCGGCGCCAAACCCGACGACCAGCGCAACGGCCGCCGAGAGCGACATGACACAGAGCAGCACCGGCGGGCGGCCGAATTTTCGCGCCAACTCGTTGCCAAGCACGCTGGACGGCATGCCGATCAGGCTGACGGCGGTCGCAATCACGGTGGCCCGGATTGCGGTCCCCGCTGCCCCCGGCGCTTGCTGGGCCGCGGAAAAAACCAGGTATGCGACAACCCAGGACCGCAGCGCAAAGAGTTCGGCGTTATGAACCGCATAAGCAAGCGTATAGGCGATCGCCTTGCGGTTGGCGAAGACCGGCCGAAAATCGAGCAAGGCGGTATGATGTGCCGGCGCTTCGACCGGCCGCGGCCGCAACACCACCGCGGCAATGACCAGCGCCAGGAACGGACCGGCCGCGGACAGACCGAAGGCCCAGTGCCAATTCAGCACCGGCTCGATCTCACCGGCGACAAGAAACGACAGGCTGGACCCGATGCCGAAGCTGGACGTGTAGAACGCGACACCGCGGCTCTGCAGGCTGGCCGGCAGACGGTCGGTCAGCGCCTTCAATCCCGGCATGTAGGTGCCGGCCAAGGCGATGCCTTGCAGACCGCGCCATAGGCTGGCGCTCCACACGCCCTCCGCGGCAACGGCAAAACCCACCGCCGACGCCACCGCGAGGCCCATGCAAGCCAGATATATCCCGCGCGCGTCCATGCGGTCGGTCAGGCTGACCAGGACCGGCACGGCGGCGACGTAGCCCGCGAAATAGACCCCGCTGATCCACCCCGCCTCGGTGTTGTTCAATCCCCATTCGGGCTGAATGATCGGCAGCAGCCCGGGAAAGGTGGCAAAGGCGGCCATGCTGAGCACTTCCGCGAAACAGACGGCGGCGAGCAGGAGCCGGGGGGAAAGATCACGCATGGATGACGATCATGGTTCGATGAGCGACGGCGCGCGGCCGGATTTGGCTCGAGCCGTATCGGGGCGCGAGACAGCCGGCCCCGAGAGCGCCATCATACCGTCACATCGTCCGGGGGAAAGCCGCGCGCTTAAGGATCCTATACATAGGCGTCAAATTGCCAGAAACGCGGCAAAGCCATAACTCACCGCCAATGAACCGATCAGGCCGATCACCACATAGGCGACAAAGACCGGCCGCCGGACCAGCGCGAAGACCGCCATGGCGGCCGGAATGCTGGTAACCGCGCCCGCCAGGATAAATCCGAGAGCGGCCGCCGGCTGCATGCCCATGTCCAGCAGGGCCGATACGGTTGGAATGGCCGCAAAACCGTTCAGATAGGTCGGGATGCCGATCAGCACGCTGGCCGGAATCGCCCACCACGCACCGCCGCCCATCCACTGCCCAACCGTGTCCGCCGGAATGTACGCGATCATCAGGCTTTCGATCACAAAGGCGAGGCTGAGCCATTTCAAAAGAAAAAACATTGTCTCCGTACTGGTCCCAACGAATGCCGCCCGACGCTCGCGGTCATGCCAGAACCGCCACACCACCGGCGCGTCACTGGTGGCCAACGACGCGCCGCAACAGCCGAATCCGCCGCCTGGCCGTAGCGGTTGTGTCATCCTGCCCCGGACTGTCATGAAATGGGTCACCGCCCCGGCAAACAATCCCATGGCGATCGCGCCGATCAGCAAGGCGAAGGTCAGGCTTTGCGGAAACACGCCAAGCATGACGAAGAATTTTTCCGGGCTCATCAGGGGTGAAGCAATCCAAAACGCCATGACCGGTGCGAGCGGCACGCCGGCGCCCAGCAGTCCGGCGATAATCGGAACGACACCGCAGGAACAGAACGGCGACAGGGCGCCGAACAACGCGGCCAACACGATGACTTTGAGGGGGCTTCCCTGAAACACCGCCGCGATCTGACGGTCGGCGCCCGTCGCCTTGGCGCCCGCCGCGATCAGGGCCGAGGCGGCAATGAACGGGAAGATCTTGAGCAACGACCAGGACGCGAATTCCACACTGGTTAGCGCCTGGGCCGGTGTGAACAGGACAAGCACGAGCAAAACGGCGACAATCGCAAGCACCACACGATCGATCGATCGGATGCCGCGGCCAGCGGAAAGAACGATGGACGTCATGGCGCGTATTCCCTGAATCCGTTAATGCCAGTATTCCCGGAAATATCGAAAATTGGGCGCAAATTTTTCACGCCGCCCCTTTCCGTCTTACCTCGGAGCATTGATCGTCGGAATCGACGCAGCATTCCTCGGTAAGGAAGTCGACCACCGCGGTCATCACCGCGTAATTTGCATGGCAAACGAGCATCGTGCCGTGGCGCTGCTGCGTAACCAATCCGACACCGATAAGCTTATGGAGGTGATGCGACAGGGTCGATCGCGGTACTGCCGCCCGGCGTTGAATCTTGCCGACAACCAGTCCTTCTGGTCCGGCACGCACCAATATCCGATAAATATTGAGGCGGGTCGGATTGCCGAGGGCCTCGAGGCGGTTGGCGGTCTTATCAAGTGACATGACATAACCCTATATCATTGCCACATTCCTTTCAACTATATTTCTAGGAATATGGAAATATAGTTTTGACTTGGTGCTGCCGGCGCGGATCGCGTCGATTTATCGTGTCAATTTGCGGAGTTTCCGCGCGTACCGTGCCGCACGATCGCGCGCCTGATCGAAGGTCGCGCCAAACCTGGGATATTTCACGCGCATCTGCTCGATCTTGCGATGCGCCCAGGGCGACTCCAGCGACAACAGATAGAATCCGACGGCGAGGAAGAGAATGCCCTGGAGAATCGGCAGGAATATTCCGAGTACGCCAAGCACCACGAACATCCAGCCGGAAAACAGAATCAGAAAACGGCGCCATTTCGAACGAAGGGGCTTCCGCGGCGTTTCGGGTGACGGGACGGGCAGGTTATCCAACGGAACGCCAGCCGATCATATATGGATCGGCCGGCCATCGACCGCCAATGCCGCTTCCTTCACCGCCTCGTTCAGCGTCGGATGTCCATGGCATGTCCGGGCCACGTCTTCGGCCGATCCGCCAAATTCCATAACGGCGACGATTTCATGGATCAGATTGCCCGCATCGGCGCCGATAATATGTGCACCGAGGACCTGATCGGTCTCCGCGTTGGCGAGAATTTTGACGAATCCTTCCGTGGTATCGTTGCAGCGTGCCCGGCTGTTCGCCGTGAAGGGGAACTTGCCGATCCGGTAGGCGATCCCCGCTTCCTTGAGCTGCTCTTCGGTCTTGCCGACCGCCGCCACTTCCGGCCATGTATAGACGATACCGGGAATTGCGTCATAGTTGATATGGCCGGATTGTCCCGCCAGGATTTCCGCGCAGACCACGCCTTCATCCTCGGCCTTGTGCGCCAGCATCGGGCCGCGCACGCAATCGCCGATGGCGAATACGCCCGGCACCGTCGTCTCGAACCGGTCGTCGATTTCGACGAAGCCGCGGTTGTCGGTCTTGACCCCCACCTTTTCCAGGCCGAGCCCCTCGGTATAGGGGCGACGACCCACGGATACCAGGACCACGTCGCAGGGAATTTCCTCCGGCGCGCCGCCCGATGACGGCTCGACCGTCAGAGTCACGCCGGACTTGCCCTTCTTCGCGCCGGTCACCTTGGTGCCGAGCTTGAAGTCGACCCCCTGTTTCTTGAGAATCCGCTGGAAATGTTTTGACACTTCACCGTCCATTCCCGGCGTGATTCGGTCGAGAAATTCGATCACCGTCACCTTGGAACCGAGCCGGCGCCAGATCGACCCCATTTCCAGGCCGATATAGCCGCCGCCGATCACCACGAAATGGCCCGGCACTTTTGCAAAATCAAGGGCGCCGGTGGAACTGACGATTTTCTTCTCGTCCACGTCGACACCGGGAATCGGCATGCTCTCCGATCCGGTGGCGATGAGAATGTTGCGCGATTCCAAAACCTGGTCGCCGCTGCCGTTGGAGACCTTGACCGTCCCCGGTTTTTCGATGCTGCCGGCGCCTTTCAGATAATCGACCTTGTTCTTCTTGAACAAAAACTCGATGCCCTTGGTCAGGTCGCCGACGATCTTGTCCTTGCGGGCCAGCATCTCCTTCAAGTTCAATTTTACGGCGCCGACCCCGATGCCATGCCCGGCAAACCCATGCACGGCTTCCTCGTATTTTTCGGAGCTCTGCAACAGCGCCTTGGAGGGGATGCAGCCGACATTCAGGCAGGTCCCCCCCAAAGTGCCGCGCTTTTCCACACACGCCGTCTTCAGGCCCAGTTGAGCGGCGCGAATGGCCGCGACATAGCCGCCCGGCCCGCCGCCGATGACGATAAGATCGTATGTGTCACTCATCAAAAAACCCCGGTTCTATTTACCTGGCGCCGGCGCAGCGTTGCACACGGACTATACCCCAGTCAGAATACTAAACTGAATATGGTTAAAGTTTCGCTTAACGCAAATCCCTTGCACAACCAATGGTGGAAGCCCGGCCGGCGGCCCGGTATCGCGATCGACGAATGGCGGCCCCGTTGCGCCTTGCGAACACCGAATAAGGGGTGCCGACTTGGCGCCCGAAAGAGGAAATCCACGCCATGAGCGACAGTCAGGCAGACGACCGATCGATCAAACCCTTGCAGGGAATTCGCGTACTCGACGTCGCGTCGTTCCTGGCCGGTCCTTTCGCCGCGACCCAACTCGCGGAATTCGGCGCCGAGGTCATCAAGGTGGAGATGCCCGGCATTGGCGACAATCTGCGCCGCTTCGGCACACCCACCGACTGCGGCGATTCACTGGTCTGGCTCAGCGAGGCGCGCAACAAAAAGTCGATTACGCTGGATTTGCGCACACCCGACGGCGCGGACATCCTGAAACAATTGGTCGCCCATGCGGACATCCTGATCGAGAATTTCCAGCCCGGCACGCTCGAAGGCTGGGGTGTCGGCTGGGAGGATCTGCGCCGCCACAACGGCAAGCTGATCATGGTGCGCATCACCGGCTACGGCCAGACCGGCCCCTATAAGGGACGCCCCGGCTTCGGCCGCATCGGCAATGCCTTCGGCGGCCTTTCGTTTCTTGCGGGCGACCCCGACCGGCCGCCATCGACGCCGGGCTCGCCGACCATCCCCGACTACCTGGCGGGCGTCTATGGGGCGTTCGGCGCCATGATGGCGTTGCGCGCGCGCGAAATGACCGGCGAGGGGCAGTTCATCGATATCGGGCTTTATGAGCCGATCTTCCGCTTCCTCGACGAATTACCGGGCGCCTATCACAAGACCGGGTTCATCCGCCAGCGCATGGGCCCCGCGATGAAGAACGCCGTGCCCCATAGCCACTATCCGACCAAGGACGACCGCTGGATCGCCATCGCGTGCACCAGCGACAAGATATTCGAACGCCTCGCCGAACTGATCGGCAGGCCCGAAGTGGCCGGCGACGGCATCTACGGGACATATCCCAAGCGGGATAAACGCCGCGACGAGGTCGATCGCATGGTGACCGACTGGACAAGCGCCCTCACCCGCGACGAGGCGCTGCAGCGCTGTGCGGAAGCGCAGGTGCCGTGCGGCATGGTCGCGGCCATCGATGAAATTTTCGAGGATGCGCAGTATCAGTCGCGCGAGAATATCGTCATGTTCGACGACCCGCGTGCGGGCGAGGTGGCGGTGCAGAACGTGGTGCCGAGAATGAGCGGGACACCCGGCGCGATAGAATCGCTGGGCCCGGCGGTCGGCGCGCATAACGGGGAAGTCTATGGCGACCTGCTCGGCATGAGCGCCGCACAGCTACAGGACCTCGCCGCGAAGAAGGTAATTTGATCCCGGCGGTGCTTTAGAGCAAATCCCGGGCGAACCGAAATGGTTCGCGACGACGTATTTGCGCAAAAATCCAGAGATAGACCATTTCACTTGAGTCAATTTGAACAAGAAATGGTCTAAACGTCGATCAGCAGGCGCTGCGGGTCCTCGAGCACTTCCTTCATGCGCACCAGAAAGGTCACCGCCTCCCGGCCATCGACGATGCGGTGATCGTAGCTCATCGCGAGATACATCATGCTGGCAACGGTAATTTCGTTGCCCTCGACGATGGGGCGTTTCTGAATCTTGTGCATGCCGAGAATACCCGACTGCGGCGGATTGAGGATCGGCATGGACATCAGCGATCCGTAAACCCCGCCATTGGAAATGGTGAAGGTTCCCCCCGACATTTCCTGCACGCCGAGTTTACCGTCGCGCGCGCGGCGGCCGTACTCGGCAATGGTTCCTTCGATTTCCGCAAACGACATCTGGTCGGCATCGCGCACCACGGGCACTACCAATCCCTGGGGCGTGCCAACGGCGACGCCGATATCGTAATAGTTTTTGTAGACGATCTCATCGCCGTAGATTTCCGCATTGACCGCGGGAATCTCCTTCAGAGCAATAATTGCGGCCTTGATAAAGAACGACAGGAATCCCAACCGCACACCGTGTTTCTTCTCGAACAC
Source organism: Alphaproteobacteria bacterium (assembly GCA_029861675.1). Next base: position 16,143 of record JAOTYV010000002.1, on the reverse strand, counting down.
GTCGCGGTATTCCGTGCGCAGTTTCATCAACGCGTCCATGCGCACCTCGTTATAGGTGGTGAGCATGGCGGCGTTGTTCTGCGCTTCCTTGAGCCGCTGCGCGATACGCTGGCGCAGCCGCGACATGCGGACGCGTTCTTCGCCGCGCGGATCTTCGGGCCGGGGCGGCAATTCGCCGGCCGGTACGGGTGCGGCGGGAATCGAAACCGCCGGCCGGGCCGCCGGTGCGGCCGGTTGCGGCGCAGCGGGTGCCGGCTTCGACCTGGATTCGATGAATTTCAGGACATCGCCCTTGGTGAGCTGTCCCTTGGCGCCGGTCGCCGGGATCTGCGCCGGATCGAGACCGTTGTCATCGATGAGCTTGCGAACGGCGGGTGACAACGCACCGCTCGGTTCTGCGGCTGCCGCCGGCGCTTCGGGCGGGGCGGCGGCCGCCGCCGGGGACGACGTAGCGCCTTCGGCGATCATGGCGATCACCGTGCCAACCTCCACATCCTCGCCTTCGGCCACGCGAATCTCCGCCAACGCCCCCGCCACCGTGGACGGAATTTCCACCGAGGCCTTGTCGGTTTCCAGCTCGACCAGCGGTTCATCCACGGCAACCGCTTCACCCACCTGCTTGAGCCATTTCGCAATGGTTCCTTCGGTAACGGATTCACCGACCGCCGGGACCACGACTTCGACGAGGGCGCCGCCATTCGTCTTCGGCGCTGGCACGGGTGCAGCCGCTACGGGTGCCACCGTTGCGGGCGCCGCCGCGGGCGCAGGCGCGGGTGTCTCAGGCGCGGGCGTTGCCGCCGCGCCGCTCTCATCGACGCTGCCGAGCACGGCACCGACCTCAACATCGACGCCGTCGGCGACCAGGATCTCGGTCAGGACGCCCGCGGCGGGCGCCGGAACTTCCAGCGAAACCTTATCGGTTTCCAGCTCCACGAGCGGCTCGTCGGCACTGACGGTGTCGCCTACCTGCTTGAGCCATTTCGCAACGGTCGCTTCCGTGACGGATTCGCCGAGCGTGGGAACCATGATTTGAATCGCCATCTTACCTGTCCTCCGAATGCGGTCCGGTACAGCCGGACCGACGGATTGAATTCGGTTTACGCCTTCGCACCTTGCGACGACTTCTTTCGCGCGGCTGATTTACCCCGAACCGCGGGGCCGGCGTCCGGCATCGTCAGCGCTTCATCGACCAGTTTCGCCTGTTCATCCTGATGGCGTCGCGCCAGACCGGTGGCCGGCGACGCGGCTTCCGCCCGGCCTGCATAGACTGGCCGGCCGACCTTCATGCCAATTTCGCCCATCAGATTCTCGATCAACGGATCGACGAAGAACCAGGCGCCCATATTCATTGGCTCTTCCTGACACCACACCACGTCGGCCGCGGAAAACCGTGCCAGTTCCGTCGTCAGCGCCTTTCTCGGGAAGGGGTAAAGCTGTTCCATCCGCAGGATATACACATCCTTGATGCCGCGTTTCTCGCGTTCCTCGAGCAGGTCGTAATATACCTTGCCCGAGCACAACACGACGCGCCGGATCTGCTCGTCGGCGGCAAGCGCATCGGTGCCATCGGCATCGTCCCACAGGACCCGATGGAAAGTCGTATTCGGTCCCATCTCATCCAGCCGGGAAACACACCGCTTATGCCGCAACAACGATTTAGGCGTCATGATGATCAGCGGCTTGCGGAAGTTGCGCCGGATCTGACGCCGCAAGACATGGAAAAAGTTGGCCGGACTGGTGCAGTTGACGACCTGCATGTTGTCCTCGGCGCAAAGCTGCAAATAGCGCTCGAGGCGAGCGGAACTGTGCTCCGGCCCCTGCCCTTCATATCCATGCGGCAGCAGAAGAACCAGACCGCTCATGCGCAGCCATTTCGATTCGCCGGAGGAAATGAATTGATCGATGATCACCTGCGCGCCGTTCGCGAAGTCGCCGAACTGGGCTTCCCAGACCACGAGCGCGTGCGGTTCCGCCAGACTGTAGCCGTATTCGAATCCCAGAACGCCGAATTCCGACAGCGGGCTGTCGATGATTTCGAACGGCGCCTGGCCGAACCGGATATTGGCGAGCGGCAGGTAGCGTTCCTCGGTGGTCTGATCGATCAGGCCGGCATGCCGTTGGCTGAACGTGCCCCGGATCGAGTCTTCGCCGGAGAACCGCACCGGCGTCGCCTCGCACAGCAATGTGCCGAGCGCCAGCGCTTCCGCGGTCGACCAATCGACACCCTCGCCGGTCTCGATCATCTTCCGCTTGTTCTTGAGTTGCCGCACCAGCCGCGAATGGATATCGAGGTTCGGCGGCACTTCTGAAATCGCGAAACCGACCTCCTTCAAAAGGTCGAATTCGACCGCCGTACTGCCGCGCCGGTCGTCGCCGGACGCCACCTGCAGGCCGGACCAATGTCCTTCGAGCCAGTTCGCCTTGTTCGGCTTATAGGACGCCGCCGCCTCGAATTCGATATCGAGCTCGGCCTGAAATTCCTTGGCAATACGGTCGCCGGTGCCCGGCTCGAGCACGCCTTCCGCCTCCAGTTTCTCGGCGTAGATCGCGCGCGTGGTCGGATGCCCCTTGATCTTCTTGTACATCAGCGGCTGCGTGAAGGCCGGCTCGTCGCCTTCATTGTGGCCGTGCCGGCGGTAGCAGATCAGGTCGATCACCACGTCTTTCTTGAATTTCTGCCGGTACTCCGTGGCGATCCGGGCGATATGCACGCAGGCCTCGGGATCGTCTCCGTTCACGTGCAGGATCGGCGCACCGATCATCTTCGCCACGTCCGAGCAATAGGGCGAGGACCGCGAATAGGACGGCATGGTGGTGAAGCCGATCTGGTTGTTGACGATCAGATGGATCGTCCCGCCCGTGCGGTATCCGCGCAATTGCGACAGATCGAGCGTTTCCGGAACGATTCCCTGACCCGAAAAGGCCGCGTCGCCGTGCATCAGCAACGCCATCACCTTGCTGCGATCGTTGTCGCCGCGCTGACGCTGCTTCGCCCGCACGCGGCCGAGGACGACGGTGTTGACCGCCTCGAGATGGCTGGGATTCGGGCTGAGCGACATATGCACGACATTGTTGTCGAATTGCCGGTCCCCGGAGGTGCCCAGGTGGTATTTGACGTCGCCCGACCCCTGGATGTCCTCGGGATTGGCCGGATTGCCCTGGAATTCCGAGAAAATCGCCCGGTAGGGTTTGAGCATGATATTGGCCAGCATGTTCAACCGGCCGCGATGGGGCATGCCGATGATGACCTCGTCGAGGCCGAGCTGCGCGCCGCGTTTCAGGATTTGCTCGACCACCGGGATCGCCGATTCGCCGCCGTCCAATCCGAAGCGTTTGGTGCCGGTGTGTTTGCGATCGATGTATTGCTCGAACAATTCCGCATGGGTCAGGCGTTCGAGAATTGTTTGCTTGCCGAGATCGGTAAATTCGGTGCGGTTTCGAATGCTCTCGACGCGTTCCTGGATCCAGGATTTCTCATCCGGTTCCTGCTTATGCATGAATTCGACGCCGATCGTGCCGCAATAGGTCGCGCGCAGGATCGAGACGATTTCCCGCAACGTCGCGGACTCAAGCCCCAACACGTAGTTGATAAAGATCGGCCGGTCGAGATCACGTTCGGAAAAGCCATAGGTCGCCGGGTCGAGTTCCGGATGCGGTTCGGGCTTGTGCAATTTCAGAGGGTCGAGATCGGCCTCCAGATGGCCGCGCACCCGATAGGCGCGGATCAGCATGAGCGCGCGGATGGAATCCATTGTCGCCTGGCGCACTTCCTCCGCGCTGGCCCCGCGCGACGCGACATGGGAAGGATGCGCGGGCGCCACTACGACACCTTCGGTCGCATCGGAGACGGAGGGCGACGCGCCATTGCTGCCGAGGACCCGCGTCTGGCGTGGTGCCCAACTGGCGCCGCGCACTTCGTCCAGCACGGCCTTGGCGTCATCGTCCAGCGTCCGGAACACTTCGGACCAACTTTCGTCCACCGAGGACGGGTCGCTTACGAAACGCGCATAGAGTTCGGCGATATAAGTTTCGTTCGCGCCGAACAGAAATGAACTTTCACCGATATACTGGGTCATCTAATCCTCCCGCCAACGGCCGGCGTATGCCGACCGGTGGCTTTGCCATAGCGCTTATGCCGCGCCTCGGCCAACCTGCCGGCGTGTCATCCCCGCATCGCCTCGAGCATCTTGGTGCCAAGCTCCGCGGGGCTGTCGGCCACGTGAATACCCGCGCTGCGCAGCGCCTCGACCTTATGATCGGCGGTATCCATGCCACCCGAGATGACGGCGCCCGCATGGCCCATGCGGCGGCCCGGCGGTGCGGTCTTGCCGGCGATGAAGCCGACCACCGGTTTCTTGGTGCCCGATGCGCGGATGAATTCAGCGCCCTGAGCCTCCGCATCGCCGCCGATCTCGCCGATCATGATAATGCCTTCGGTCTCCTCGTCTTTAACAAACATCTCCAGGCAATCCACGAAATTGGTGCCGTTCACCGGATCGCCGCCGATGCCGATGCACGACGTCTGGCCGAGCCCGGTCACCGTGGTCTGGGCAACCGCCTCGTAGGTCAGCGTCCCCGAACGGGACACGACGCCGATCCGGCCGCGTTTGTGGATGTGGCCCGGCATGATGCCGATCTTGCATTCATCGGGCGTGATGACGCCCGGGCAATTGGGTCCGATCAGACGCGAGGACGATCCTTGCAAGGCCTTCTTGACCTTGACCATGTCGAGCACCGGGATGCCTTCGGTGATGCACACGATCAGGGGGATCTCCGCGTCCAGCGCTTCCAGAATAGCGTCCGCGGCAAAGGGCGGCGGAACATAAATGGCGGACGCGTTGGCGCCGGTTTTCTCGACCGCTTCGCCCACCGTATCGAAGACCGGCAGATCGAGATGGGTGCTGCCGCCTTTTCCCGGCGTCACGCCACCGACCATGCCGGTGCCGTAGGCAATTGCCTGTTCGGAGTGAAAGGTGCCTTGCGCGCCGGTAAAGCCCTGGCAGATGACCTTGGTATTTTTATCGACGAGAACGGCCATCAGGCTGCCTCCTTCACTGCGGTGACAACTTTCTGCGCCGCGTCTCCAAGATCGTCGGCGGAGACGATCGGCAATCCGGAATCGGCCATGATTTTCTTGCCGAGTTCGACATTGGTTCCCTCGAGCCGGACCACAAGCGGCACCGCAAGGCTGACCTCGCGTGCCGCGGCGACGACGCCTTCCGCGATGATGTCGCATCGCATGATGCCGCCGAATATGTTGACCAGAATGCCCTGCACGTTCTTGTCGGACATGATGATCTTAAACGCCGTCGCCACCCGTTCCTTGGTCGCGCCGCCGCCGACATCGAGGAAGTTGGCCGGCTCGCCACCATACAGCTTGATGATGTCCATCGTCGCCATGGCGAGGCCGGCGCCATTGACCATGCAGCCGATGCTGCCATCGAGCTTGATGTAATTCAGTTCATGCGCCGACGCCTCGAGCTCGGCCGGATCCTCTTCCGATTCGTCCCGCATTTCCAGCAGGTCGGCATGACGAAACAGCGCGTTGTCGTCGAAATTCATTTTCGCGTCGAGCGCGATGACGTCGCCGCCGCCGGTCACCACGAGGGGATTGATTTCGACCAGGCTCGCATCGAGTTCGGTGTACAGCCGGTACATCCCCATCAGGAATTTGACCGCCGAGGAAACCTGCTTGCCTTCGAGACCGAGCCCGAACGCCACCTTACGCGCGTGAAACCCGGAAATGCCGGTGGTCGGATCGATCCCGACCCGGACGATTTTCTCCGGCGTCTTGGCCGCGACTTCTTCGATCTCCATGCCGCCTTCGGTCGATGCGACGATGGTGATGCGGCCGGTGGCGCGATCCAACAACATGGCGAGATAAAGCTCGCGCGCGATGTCGCAGCCTTCCTCGATGTAGAGCCGCTTGACCTCTTTGCCGGCCGGGCCAGTTTGTTTGGTCACCAGCACGCGGCCCAACATGGCCTTTGCATGTTTCTTGACGTCCGCCTGTGATTTGGCGAGGCGCACACCGCCGCCGCCATCGGGGTCATCCTTGAAATGTCCGGCACCGCGGCCGCCGGCATGAATCTGGGTTTTCACGACCCACAACGGCCCGCCTAAATCCTTTGCAGCCTTGACCGCTTCCTCGACGGAAAAGGCAACACTGCCCCGCGGCACCGCCACGCCGAAACGCTCAAGCAAACTTTTTGCCTGATATTCGTGGATATTCATTTTGCCCCCCTAAACCGCCCCGTTTCTGTTCCTTGCGATAACAACCGCAAATGGGCACGCAAATACTGTGCCCTCCGATCTCAGAACGCGAATCGAAGTCACTTTAACACCGCATCCGACAGGTACAACCGTCCCCACCGATCAACAGTTAACAGGAAAGCGTTATCTATTTCTTACTAGTATTAAGAGAAAAAGCGCGGCCAGATACTCACTTCGCGTTTTTCTTAGAACGTTCCAGGCGTTCGCATTCCTTGATCAGACCGCGCACGGCTTTTACCGAACTCTGGAACTTCTTCTTTTCACTGGCATTTAATTTGATTTCAACGACACGCTCGACGCCTTTCGCGCCGATCACCACCGGCACGCCGACATACAAACCCTTTAGGCCATAAGCCCCCGTGACGTGCGCCGCGCAGGGCAAAACCCGTTTTTTATCGAGCAAATAGGATTCGGCCATCGATATCGCCGACGACGCCGGCGCATAGAAGGCCGAGCCGGTTCCCAACAGGGAGACGATCTCGCCGCCGCCATTGGCCGTTCGTTTGATGATCTCGTTGATCCGTTTGGTGGTCGACCAGCCCATTTTGATCAGATCCGGCACCGGAATGCCGGCTACCGTGGAATAGCGCACCAGCGGCACCATCGTGTCGCCGTGCCCGCCGAGCACGAAGGCGGTCACGTCCTCGACCGACACGTTGAATTCGCGCGCGAGAAACAACCGGAAGCGCGCCGAGTCCAGAACGCCGGCCATGCCGACCACCCGGTTGTGCGGCAGGCCACAGGCATTGCGCAGCACATGCACCATCACGTCGAGCGGGTTCGTGATACAGATGATGAAGGCCTTGGGGCAATATTTCTTGATGCCGGCGCCGACCGCCTTCATCACGCTCATATTGATGCCCAGCAAATCGTCCCGGCTCATACCCGGACGCCGCGCCACGCCGGCGGTCACGATGACCACGTCGGAGCCGCGCAGCGCGGTGTAACTCTGCGCCCCCTTTATTGACGCATCGAAGCCTTCGATGGTCGATGCCTGCTCGAGGTCGAGCGCCTTGCCCTGCGGGACGCCCTTGACGATATCGACCAGCGTGATGTCGCCCAGTTGCTTCAACCCGGCAAGCAGCGCCAGTTCGCCACCGATATTGCCTGCTCCCACGAGTGCGATCTTATTGCGTGCCATTGGACTAGGCCCCTCTCTCTGTCAGTCTCGAATTGTCGGTCTCGAAAATTTCGCCTGCTGTGATCGACGCCACGCGCCCCGCAGCGGAGGTGGCGGTTACCTACAGCGTAATGTGCACCAGGGCAAGGGATCCGGCTATTCCCCCGTCGCCCGCGCCCGCCAATCGTTCATCGTCTTCGCGACGGCCCAGACCGAGCTGCCGATGCCGCGCGGCAGGCTGCGCGCTTCCGGCCGATCCGCGTCCAGCGGGCGATAGGCGAAGTCGATGCCCCGCCCGAGCATCTTGCGGCGCACATCGAAAATACCGACCTCGCTCCACTCATAGCGCCGCGACGAATAAAGATCGCGGATCAGAAAGCCGTCGCGGTCGAGCCAGACGCCGGTGGAGCCGGGCAAATGCGACACCAGAAACATGGTCGCGCCGAGCGACAGGAAGATGCCAAGATATGTCGCGCCCTCGATCGACTGGGAGCCCGCCCGGAACATCGCCCCCGCCATGATAGCGCAGCCCAACGCCATGAAACCGTTATGCAATAACGAGGGCCGGATCACATCGGTCTCGGGCAGATCAGCGTCCGATTCATCCGCCCCGGCGTTCACGCCGCGACCTCGTCGCGATCCAGACTCAAATATTCCGCCGACTGCATTTCCATCAGCCGGCTGACCGTTCGCTGAAACTCGAAGCCATGGGTCTCGCCGCGATAGAGATCATGCGGCGGTGTTTCGGCCGCCATGACCAAATTGGTTTTTTGTTCGTACAACACATCGATCAACATCATGAAGCGCTTTGCCTCGTTGCGACGGTTCTCATCCAATCCAAGGACGCCATTCAACACCAGGGTATGAAATTCGCGGGCGATGTTGATGTAGTCCTCGGCGCCGAGCGGTTGGGCGCACAATTCTTCGAAACTAAACCACGCCACGCCCCGTGCCGCACGCGAAACCGGGACCCTGCGGCCCTTTACCTCGATCTCCATCGATTGGCTCACCGCGCCTTCCGTCAGTTCGGCAAAGGCTTGTTCGAGCCGGCGCGTACTCTCCGGCCCGAGCGGCGCATGATACACGCGCATCGATTTGAGGCGCGCCAGACGGTAATCGGTCGGCGACGCCAGCTCCAGGCAGTCCAGCCGCTGCTTCAGCAGATCGATGAACGGCAGAAAGCGGCGGCGTTGCAGCCCATCCTTGTACAGATCGTCGGGCGGGAAATTCGACGTGGTCACAACCACGACCCCGCGTTCGAACAAGGCGGTGAACAGGCGGCCGAGAATCATCGCATCGGCGATATCGGTGACATGGAATTCATCGAAGCACAGCAGCCACGTATCATCGGCGATTTGTCCGGCAATTTGCGGCAGCGGGTCGCGCGCGTCCTTCTTGTTCTTGTCCTGCCGCCAGGCATGGACGGCGTCGTGCACCTCGATCATGAATTCGTGAAAGTGCGCCCGCCGTTTGCGGGCGACCGGTGCGTGCTCATAGAACAGATCCATCAGCATCGATTTGCCGCGTCCGACGGCGCCATAAATGTAGAGGCCCTGCGGCGGCGCTTCGGGCGCACGGCCCAGGCCAAGCCGCGCGGCCCAACCCTGTCCGTTACCGCCGGGTTCATAGCCGATCAGCGCCTTATGCAGGCTTTGCAGCTTTTCCGCCGCCAGCTCCTGCATCGGGTCTGCTTGCAGGTCGCCGGCGTCGCGCAAAGCGCGATAGGCAAACAAGGGTCCTTCGGCCATCTCTCAGTCGATACCGGTCGCGATTACGGTGATCTTAAATCAGTGTTGTAAATCAGAAAGATGACACCCATGGGCATCATCCTTCTGATTTACGACACTAAGCGGGAAGTCGTTAAGAAATTAATTAGCGCGCCGCAACCAAATTTTACCACGCGTACAGGATCGAGATAAGGATGTCGTGCGAGGAATACTGGTTGGCGTCAAACCCATCGCCGCCGGCGAACAGGCCAGAACTGGCTTCGCCCAAATCGATATAGCGGTATGCGAATTCGGCCGACCAGTTTGACGTAAACGCCCAATCAACGCCGAGCATGACGCCCCAGGCGACGTTGTTCACGGTGTTCGACTTGGATTGAACGGTACCCGAGCCGATGACAGTTCGATCCACTTGGGAGCGATTGCGCGCCCAGCCGACCGTGCCGCCGATGAAGGGCGTAAAGCTGCTCGGATTGCGGTGCTCGTACAGGACGTTGAAAAGCACATTGGTGCTTTCGAGATTATTCTCATAGCCGAGGACCGGCGGGCCGCCATCGCGCACACCCCAATCGAATCGCACGCGGTGCGCGATCTCGACTTCCGTGCGAATGGGTAATCCGGCCCAGCGGTAGCCGAACACGCCGCCGCCGCCGCCGACAAGGTCGCTATCCGTATTGGTGATGAAAGTGCCGTTGAAGCCGGTGGCGCTCTCATCGATCACCTTGGCGACCGAGCCGACCAGGCGAAGTCCGAGATACGGTCCGGTGCGATCGGCCGATTGCGCGGTCGAGGCGAACAACACAGCCATGCCGAAAACGGCCAAGCGCATCAACGCTGTCATCAATCGCTCCCCCACCTGCACAGTGATCATTCTTATTGTGTGCAGTGGCATTCTGCCCATCGCAAGCGACTTTGCAAGCAATGGCCATATCGACCAACCATGCGCAGGTGTCAGGCGCCGGTCACGGGCAAGATCGTTGCATTGACGTAGGAGGCGGCATCGGACGCCAGCCATACCACCGCTTCGGCCACTTCCTCGGCGGTCGCGATGCGGCCCATGGGGTGCATTGCCGCCTTGATCGCCGGCCGGTCCGGTTGTCCGCCATCGGCGTGAATGTCCGTATCCGTGGTTCCCGGTGCCACCGCGGCGACACGCACGCCCTCGCCGATCACCTCCCGGCCGAGCCCGACCGTCAACGTGTTGATGCCGCCATTGGTCGCCGCATAGGAAATGTATTCATTGGGGCTGCCCGTATACGCGGTGCCCGACGAAACATTGATGATGACGCCGCCGGCGCCGCCATGCTTGGTCGACATCCGCCGAACCGATTCGCGGCAGCACAGGATGGTGCCGGTCAGATTCGTATCGACCACCCGGCGCACCGTTTCGCTGGTAACGTCGGCGAGCCGCGAAAACCCACCGGTGACGCCGACATTGTTGACCAGCAGTTCGAGCGGACCCCACCGATCGTCCACGGTCGCGAACAGCCGGAGGATATCCGCCTCGTCCGCGATGTCGGCTTGCACCGCCAGGGCTTTCCGTCCGAGGGCGCCGATTTTTCCGGCGACGTCTTCGGCCTTGTCGGCGCGGCGGAGATAACTGAACGCCACGTCGTAACCGCGCTGCGCCAGCAGCACCGCGCAGGCCGCGCCGATACCCCGGCTCCCGCCGGTCACCAACGCTATCTTCGCCATGCCGCCCTTCCCCTTTGGATCTTTTTCGTCTTTGCGCAGCGTGTTCCGGGCGGATCTATTCCGCCACCGCGGCCCGCGGCGCCTCGCCGAACGCCTGTTCCATTTCACGCCGCACGCGCACCAGCTCCGCGTTGTCGTCCAGATCGACATCGGTCCGGCGGACCATCTCGCCGGCCGGCACCGGGTTTTTCAACCGGCATCCATCGGCCAGCCCGATCGGCAGACCGCCCAGCGCCAAGGATTGGGATGCCGTGGTCAACGTCCCCCAAACCGTGTAGCCCCCTTCGCCGTCGAGAATTTCGCCGGCGTTCAAATCCCGCTTCGCCGTCGCCAGGACGTCGCCGCGCCAGCCCGTCGGCGCGCCCGTCGGCTCACCGCGCAAGCCCGCGCTGGCCACCGATATACCGAGCTCCAGCCCGATCAGATGAAAGGGTTTGTACATCGCGGCATATCGGCCGGAAGTATCGGTCTTCAGTCCATATTCGGCGAAACAGCGCGCCACGTAGTCATCCGGCGCCTCGAACACGGCGTATACGCCCCAGCGCAAATCGCGTTCAACCGGCCCGCCCGACGGCTCGACGCAGGACACCACCTCGACCATGCCAGCGCCGGAAAGAATGCCGCCCGCCGCCGACGGCCGCAAAACGCCGGGCAGCGCATCCACTCCGCAAGGCGGGAAAGCCAAGCCATTCACCGGCGGCGTCAACCCGGTCGCGTTCGACACAGCGGCCATCTCGATTCCCGATTTGGTTCCGTCGAGAAAGGAATTGAACATTTTCGGGTTCATGCCGCCGGCCGCCGCCGCTTCCGGCGACAGGCCATAGTGGCCCCAGACCGTCTCGGGCGTCGATGCATGGAATTCCGGCTGGTGCTTTGTGCCCTTGCCGGCGCAGACCACGCCGAAGCCGCTGGCGCGCGCCCAATCGACCATTTCGCAAATCAGCGCCGGCTGGTCGCCATAAGCCAGCGAGTACACCAACCCGGCGGCGCGCGCGCGCTCGGCGAGCAGCGGCCCGGCCAGCGCGTCCGCTTCGACATTGACCATGACCATGTGTTTGCCGTTGGCCACGGCCGACAGCGCATGCCGAATGCCGGCGGCGGGGCTGCCCGTCGCATCGATCACCACGTCGAGCGCCGTTTCGGCGATCAGCGCTTCGCCATTCTCGACGATCGTGGTGGCGCCGGATCGCAGCGCGGCCTCGAAGCCGGTCGCGCTGTATTGTTCCGCCGGCCAGCCGACCCGTTGCAAAGTATCGCGCGCACGGTCCGGCGCCAGGTCGGCGATCCCCAAAACATGGAGACCCGGCGTACGCCGCGCCTGCGCCAGGAACATGGCGCCGAACTTTCCCGCACCGATCAACCCAACCCGAATGGGCCGGTCCTGTTCGGCACGCTGCTGCAGAAGGGAATGCAGGTTCATCGGCTCATCCCGTTCAGATCAACTTTCACTGCCGTCCCCGGCGATCGTGCAATAGGCGGCGAAGAACGCCATTTCGTCGCGATTGGCCTCGACCCCGCCGTCGCCGACATGCTCGGAAAAACGAAGCGCGGTCTTGCCGGACGCGAGGAACACATCGTGCTGATCCTCATCGAGCAATTGCTCCGCATCGGCGTCCGGGTCCTCCGGCGACAGATCCTGCATCGCGGCGTTCCGCCATTGCATGCCGATCAATGCCAGTTCGACCGCCTCATCCCGCTCGAGCGCATAGACGTCCTGCAGCACATGAACGACCAATCCGATGATCGATTTTTCGTCATCGAAACCCATTTCCAGACAGGTCTGCAGAATGAAGTTGATGACGAACATCTGCGCCAGCGGGCTCAGGCCGATTTCATCGTCCATGGCGTCACCGAAATCGGCAATGTTTTCGCCGGCTTCGGATTTGGCGACGAGCGCTTCCTGCAGATCGGGCGGAAAGAACGCGGCGGCGTTGAGATGCTGAATGAAATCGCCCATGCGCGCGGCCAGGACGCTCGCCGCGATGCCCTCGGTTGATCCTGTCTCCTGCGCCATATCGCTCTCCTTTTGCAGCCGGTATACCGCGCGGCGGCGCCTATGACAAAACCGGGGCTATTCCGCGGCGGCGGCGTTTTCGTCCGCCAAATCCACCAAGCAATCGTCGGCGAGGCAGTCGATCGGGGTGAAGTCGCGATGGGCGATCCATTCGGGCCGTTTGAATTGCCGAATATGGTTCTCCACATGGCACAGGCTGAGATAGACGATGGTGCGGTCGAACGGCGACATGTTCGCCGGGCTGCAATGCACCAGATTGCCATGGAACAGGATTACCGACCCCGCCTTGCCCTTCGGCGACACGATGCCGCCCTCGGCGACCAGGCGGCTGATGGTTTCCTCGTCGATGGTCCAGAGCGGATAGCTGGTGGTTTCCAGGTCGTGGCCGGCCTCGATCACGCCCTTGCGATGGCTTTGTGGAATGAACATCAGCGCGCCGTTGAACTCGGTCACGTCGTCGAGAAACACCGCGATATTCATCGCCCGGGAATCGGGCATCAGATCGTCCCGCGACCACGTGCCGTAGTCCTGATGCCATTGCCAGACGTCCCCATTAAACGCGGCCTTCGCATTGACCTTGTACTGATGCATGTAGACATCGCCGCCGAGGATCTGCCGCACCGGCTCGATCAGCCGCGGATGCCGGCCGAGCCGCCCGAACGCCTCGTTAAAGGTGTGCGCGGCGAACGCGGTGCGGGCGGTCTTGCCGTCCTTCTCGCGCACCACTTCCTTGCGGTCCATCGCATACACCGTATCGGCGGCGGCGCGGAGCACGGCGGCTTCATCCGCGCTGAATACATCCTCGAAGAAGAGCCAGCCTTCAGTGTCGAACCGCCGCAGTTGAGAATCGCTCAGTGTGAGCGTCATGGCACGTCTCCCTTCACGATACCGGTCGAGAGCCAACGGTAATCAGCGGCGAGTATCCCGCGCCGTCCGTTTGTGCGCAAGCGCCGGGCGCGCGGCGAAGCGTCACTTTTCGGGTTCCAGTGACGCGCACAGTGACGCGAAGTATTTGCCCTCCGCATCGGTCGGCTTAACTATTCCCGGCAATCCGGCGATCCGTTGCGCGGTTTCGCCCGAGGCCTTGAATATTTCGCGCTCATGATCCGTCGGCTCATAGTCGAGAACTTCCGCCGACCATTGTCCCGTCATCATCGCCGAGCGCCATCGCAATCCAATCAGCGCGGCCGCTTCAGCCTCCTCAACTTCGATATTCAGGGAGTCCCGCAGCACATGGATGACGACATCAAATGCCTCCATTCCATCATTCACATCGTTTGCCAAACAGGATTCGAATATCAAGTTGCAGATATAATAAATCGTGTGTTGCGCGAAGCCGAGATCCCGCGGATTGAAATTGTCGAGCGAGCGATCCTGGTTCCATGTCTCGATTATTTCGTCGCCCAGCCCTTTTTCGACAAACGCTCTCATCTTGAGTGCCTGCACGAAATCCACCAGCGAAATAGCCAATTTCGCGCTCTTCCGCGGCAGAAACCATCTGGACCATAATTTTGACAGAAAACCCACGCCACTCCCTCCCGTTCGGGCGCACATTCGGTAACCACCGACTGAGCCGAGCACGCCGCCGGGTCCAATCTTCGGTTGTTTAACTATGAAAGGTTACAGCAAAACTTCAATTCCAGCCACGCACCGGATCGAGAAACGATCGGACCGCAGGAAATTTGTCTACAGGTTATTTTTCCTCCCGCGCCGCCATCAGCGCGGCGATGGCGCGGTCGTTTTCGCGCGGGCTGTCGGCGAGCGCTCCAATCACCCCGGCGCGGTCCCGCGGCGTCCGGTTCTGGTTCAGCTTGAACTTCGCCTCAATTCGCGCGATCGGGATCTCGAAATTCACGATGCCGCGCAGCATGCCGCCGATATAGCTCTCGGGCATGTCCTCGATGCGCCACGGCGTCTCGAAACCGGCTTCGTGGAAATCGACGAGCTTCTTTTGCGCCGCATAGCAGGCGTCGGGATCCTCGATAATCCGGGGTGTCCCATAGGCGTGAACCGCCGCGTAGTTCCACGTGGGCACGGCTTTCTCGGCGCTGTACCAGCTCGGCGAGACGTAGCAGTGCGGGCCCGGGAAAACGACCAGTTGTTCGCGCCCCTCGGCGAAGCTCTGCCAATGCGGATTGAGGCGCGCCATATGCGCGACCAGAAATTCCGCGCCCGGTTCGCCATCGAGCAAAAAGGGCAGATGGGTGACATAAGGCGCGCCGTCGACCACACCGGTCAGATAGCCCCAGCCGGTTTCGCGGATGAAGCGCATCTGGGCGTCCCGGTCGTCCTCGGCAAATTGGTCCGGCACATACATGGCCGCTGCTCCCTGGGTTCGGTGGCAAGAGGCGGCTGTTTACATAGGAAAATGGCCCTTATGAAGGGCTATTAATCAGCAATATAAGCGGACCAATTTGTAGTCCTATTGGCGCGCCACCATGAGCTTCTTGATTTCGGCGATTGCCTTGGCCGGGTTCAGGCCCTTCGGGCAGGTCTTCGTACAATTCATGATCGTATGGCAGCGATACAGCCGGAACGGATCCTCGAGCTGGTCGAGACGGTCGCCGGTCTCCTCGTCGCGGCTGTCGGCGATCCAGCGATAGGCCTGCAGCAGGATCGCCGGGCCGAGATAGCGATCGCCATTCCACCAATAGCTGGGGCAGCTCGTCGAGCAGCAGAAACACAGGATGCATTCATAGAGCCCGTCCAGCGCGCGCCGTTCATCGGGCGACTGGCGACGCTCTCGGTCGGGCGCGGCGGAAGTCGTCTTCAACCAGGGCTCGATCGATTCGAGCTGCGCATAGGCCGTCGTCAAATCCGGGACGAGATCCTTGACCACCGGCAAATGCGGCAGCGGGTAGATCGCGGCGGCGCCGCCGATCTCGCTGATGTATTTGGTGCAGGCCAGCGTGTTGGTGCCGTCGATGTTCATGGCGCAGGAACCGCAGACCCCTTCGCGGCAAGACCGCCGAAAGGTCAGCGTCGGGTCGATTTCGTTCTTGATCTTGATCAGCGCGTCCAGAACCATCGGACCGCAGGTATCCATATTGATCGTGTAGGTATCGAGCTGCGGGTTCTTTTCATCCTCGGCGTTCCAACGATACACCTTGAACGTCTTGGTGTTGGACGCACCGTCCGGGGCCGGCCAGGTCTTGCCCTTCGTGACTTTGGAGTTCGCCGGAAGCGAAAACTCAACCATCTGTTCGATCTTTCTCTTCGGTCCTAGTAAACGCGCGCCTTCGGCGGGAAGGACTGGACGTCGTTGGTCAGCGTCTGCATGGTCACGTCGCGATATTCGAGTCGCACCGCGCCGCTGT
>JAOTYV010000383.1 GCA_029861675.1 Alphaproteobacteria bacterium | reverse complement strand
AAGGTGCGGATGCGCTCGATCAATAACCGCTGGGAAAATGGCTTCTTGATATAATCGTCCGCCCCCATCCGCAGGCCAAGCACTTCATCGACCTCGTCATCCTTGGAGGTCAGAAAGATGACCGGCAGATTGCTGCTGCTGCGCAATTTTTGCAGCAGTTCCATGCCGTCCATCCGGGGCATTTTAATGTCGAGTATGGCAAGGTCGACCGGCTGTTGCGACAGTCCGCGAAGCGCTTCTTCCCCGTCATTATAGGTCCGCACCTGATAGCCCTCGGCTTCGAGAGCCATCGACACGGATGTCAAAATATTCTTGTCGTCATCGACAAGCGCAATCGTCTGCTGCATGACGAACTCCTGGCCGAATTGTACCTGTTGGTGGCGCGCTACCACATTCTTCCGTGTCTATGGCAGCATTTTGGCACGTTCACGGCTTTGTTGCGACTTCGATGCACCCTTCCAACGGCCGCGCTGCGTCGATTTGTCTAATCGCGACCGACCGAGCCATCAGTATATCAAATTGGTTAATGCGGCGTTGAAATCAATTTTCATATCAAGGGGCTCGACCCCAAACTCCGGACATGGCGATGAAATCCAAGCCTCCGCTATCGGTAATTGGCGCCATGCTGGTAGCGCTCATGGTGATCGCGATCGCCGCATGGATCATCTTGCAGAATATTTCCGGCCGCGACTCTAAAGTCGGCAACCGCGTTTCCGGCACGACAACCACGACCGTGAATATCGGCGGCCCCTTCAGCCTTATGGACCATCGCGGCAAGCAGGTCAGCGACGCCAGCTTCCGCGGCCGCTATATGCTGATCTATTTCGGCTACGGATATTGCCCCGATGTGTGCCCAACGGAACTCGCCACCATGGCGTCGGCCCTGGACGCGTTGGCCGAACAGGCTGCCGCGATACAGCCGATGTTCATCACCATCGATCCGGCGCGCGACACGCCGGCCTTTCTTGCCGACTATGTCGCGCAATTTCATCCACGGATGATCGGCCTCAGCGGAACCGCCGACCAGATCGCCTTGGCCGCCAAGGCCTATCGGGTCTTTTACGCCCGCGCCGAATCCGGCGATGGCGCGGATTACCTTATGGATCACAGCAGCTTCATCTATTTCATGGGCCCGGACGGCCGCTATTTGACACTGTTCCGGCGGGGCGCCGATCCCAAGGACATCGCAGCGCAAATTCGCCGGCTCATGGCGGCAGGAAACGGGGTACAATCGAAATCATGACCCGGCCAACACACACCTTGCCGCGCCGCGATCGGCCCGCCCGCCATGCCGGCTGACAGCAAATCCACACCCGCCCCGGGCGACATCAGCCGCCGCCTGATCCGGACCGCCGGCGCGGCGACGCTCGCCACCGCCGAACGCGACCACGACGGGCGGCCCTACGCGTCATTGGTCGAATGCGCCTGCGGACAGGATGCCAGCCCGATCCTGCTGCTATCCGACCTGGCCGACCACACCAAGAACATCGCCAAGGACGACCGGGTGTCCCTGCTCTACGACGGCACCGCGCCCGGGCTGGACCGGCTCGCCGGCATGCGCGTCACCGTGCAGGGCCGCGCATGCCGACTGGCCGCCGGGCCGCGGAAGGACGCATTGGCCGGGCGGTATCTGGCGCGCCATCCGGGTGCGGACGCCTATGCGGATTTCGGCGACTTCAACTTCTATGAGGTAACGCCCGAAAGGGCCCATTTGATCGGCGGTTTCGGCGAGATTCATTGGCTGATTGCCGAGTCATTTCTCTACGATACCGGCACTGCCGCGGCGCTGTCCGATGCCGAGCCGGAAATTCTCGAACACATGAATGCCGATCACGCGGACGCCGTTCAGCTCTATGCCGCGCTTGCCCAATCGACCGGGACCGGTTGGCGCCTCTGCGGAATCGACCCGGAAGGCATCGATCTGGCGCAGAACGGACGGTTTCTGCGAATCGACTTCGAAAAACCGGTGCTCGACCCGTCCTCTGCCCGGGCGCGGCTTGCGGCACTCGCCAAGCAAGGGCGCAGAGAATCAGGGCATAAGTCGTAACCTTAAGGACGTAGTTGATTTCACCCCCATTCGCCAGATATCAATCAGCATGGATAATCGACTGGGCGGCCGATCGGCCCAACCCGGCGGCCCGACGGGAGGAAAGTTAAAGTGGAGCACATTAATAAAGCCGGCTTGGAAGGCCACGGCATCACCAATGCGAAAAGTGTGCATTGGAATTTGAGCGCCGCGCCGCTGTATGAAGCGACAATGGCGGCCGGATTAGGCCATGTCTCGGCCGGCGGGGCGCTGGTCGTCGAGACCGGCAAACACACGGGCCGGTCACCGAACGACAAGTTCCTGGTCGAAGAACCGTCGAGCAAGGAAAACATCTGGTGGGGGCCGATCAACCGGCCGACGACGCCGGATTTGTTCGAGAACATGCACCGGCAAATCCGCGCCTATTATCAAGGGCGGAAGCTGTACGTGCAGGACCTCTTCGCCGGCGCCGATCCGGACTACCGGATTTCGGTCCGGGTGGTTTCCGACAGCCCCTGGCACAGCCTGTTCGCGCGCAACATGTTCATCGAACCGAGCAGCGAAGAACTGGCCAATTTCAAGCCCGACCTCACCATCCTCAACGCGCCGTATTTCCACGCGGTGCCCGAACGCGACGGCACCAATTCCGAATGCGCGGTGATGATGAATTTTGCCGAAAAGCTGGTGCTGATCGCCGGCACCGTTTACGCCGGCGAAATCAAGAAATCGGTCTTTTCCTACCTCAACTACGTGCTGCCGGAAAACGACGTGCTGCCGATGCATTGCTCCGCCAACATCGGCGCCAGCGGCGACGTCAGCATCTTCTTCGGCCTGTCGGGCACCGGCAAGACGACCTTGTCGGCGGACGGCACCCGGATGTTGATCGGCGATGACGAGCATGGTTGGTCCGCCACCGGCGTGTTCAATTTCGAAGGCGGCTGCTACGCCAAAGTCATCAACCTTTCGGCCGCGGCCGAACCTGAGATTTATGCGACGACCAAGCGATTCGGCACGATCCTGGAAAATGTCGTGATGGACCCGGTGACCCGCCTGCTGGATCTGGACAACGGTTCGCTGACCGAAAACACCCGCGCCTCCTATCCGATCGATTTTATTCCGAACATTCAGGATAAGGGCATGGGCGGGCAACCGGACAATGTGGTCATGCTGACCGCCGACGCGTTCGGCGTCTTGCCGCCGATCAGCCGGCTCAGCGCCGACCAGGCGATGTATCATTTCCTGTCGGGCTACACCGCACGGGTGGCCGGGACGGAGAAAGGCGTTACCGAACCGGAAGCCACCTTCTCGACCTGTTTCGGCGCACCGTTCATGCCGCGTCACCCATCGGTCTACGCCAAGATGCTGGGCGACCGGATCCGCAATACCGGCGCCAAATGCTGGCTGGTCAACACCGGCTGGTCAGGCGGCGCCTACGGCACCGGCTCGCGCATGAAGATCGAGCACACCCGTGCAATGGTCCGGGCCGCGCTGGACGGCCGCCTCGCCGAAGTGGCGGCGGCGCCCGATCCGAATTTCGGCGTCCTGGTCCCGGAAAACTGCCCGGACGTGCCGGAAGGCGTGCTGCAGCCGCGGACGACCTGGTCCGACAAGACTGCGTATGATTCGACCGCGCGCGACCTGTGCGGCCGTTTCGAGACCAACTTCAAGCAGTTCGAATCCTATGTCGGCGACGATATCAGGAAGGCCGGGATCTTCGCCGCGGCATAAGCCGCCCCCGACCCCCGTTTCGCATTCCGGCCCTGGCGCCGCGCTTATCCGAACAG
>JAOTYV010000104.1 GCA_029861675.1 Alphaproteobacteria bacterium | reverse complement strand
CATCGCAACCCGATATGACAAGACAGATACAAGCTATGCCGCTAACTTAAATCTCGTCGCGGCTATCATCGCCGCAAGGTAATTGTCCACAGACCCTAGACCATTCCTTGTGCAAATTGCCTCACGTGCAATGGTCGCTCTCTTTGTTGTTACGCAAATACGTCGTCGCGAACCGTTTCGGTTCGCTCGGGATTTTCTCTAGGCCGGCAAAACCGTTCCTGCGCCCGTCTCGCGGGCGCGGCGCAGAATTTCCGCCGCTGTCGCCACGTCCTCCAGGGCAATGCCGAGATTGAAGGCGAGGATGCGCTGCGTACCGGTCGTGCGCAGCCCGCGGCCGTCGGCGATCATTTCGGCGTTGTCGGCGTCGATTCGGGTGACCCCGGTGAACTTGCCTTCGTGCCGGCGCGCATCCTCGATCTGGCTGCGGTCGTCGGTCAGCACCAGATCCATCGCGGCGATGCAGTCGTCGGTGACGTAGGAATCGTAGTCGATGGTCACGACCAGCGCGCCCTGCTTGATCCAGCCGGGGAGGATCACCGGCGTGCGGTTTTCCTGAATGGGGCCGCCCGGGATGACGATGTCCGCGTCGCGGCAGGCGGCTTCCGCGCTGGCGGCGCCAACCACTTCGATGCCGTTCCAGCGGCCGTTCATCGCCTCCACATAGGCCGCTTGCCGGTCGGGGACGATATCGTAGGCGCGGCAGCGTCTCAGGCCCGGCACTTCGCCCGACAGCGCCTCCAGATGGGCGCGGCCCTGTAGCCCGCAACCGAGTATCGCCAGTTCGGTAGAGCCTTGTCGCGCCTGATGGCGTGCGACCAGCGCCGATGCCGCGGCGGTGCGCCGGCCGGTTAGCCATTCGGCGTCCATGATCGCGACCATTTGTCCGGTCGCATGCTCGTTGAGCACGTACAGCCCCTGGATATAGGGCAAGCCCCGCGCGGGGTTGGCCGGGTCGCCGCTCTGCCATTTGCATCCGGCGTAGCCCAGCGGCGGACAGCAGCTCACCATCGAGCTGTAGAACCGGTCCTCGCCGAAATGGAAAAAGATCTTCGGCGGCATCATCACATTGCCGGCGGCCTTTTGCCGGAACGCCTGCTCAAGGATATCGACGATGTCCCGCATGCCGAGGTCGAGGCCGTCGAGGTCCGTTGCGTTGAGATACAGGATTGGTTGGGAGGAGGTCATTCTTCGGCGTTTCCCGGACAGTTCGATCGATGGCGGATCGACGAATTGGACAACGCCGTCTCCGGGCTGTCCAGCGGGCGGGTGCGGAATGGGCGCCGGGTCGAAATCCCGGATGGCGAAAAAGTGCTATGAGAGAGCCTCACGGTTGGCGGCGGTGCCGATCGTCCAGGCAGGATAGGCCCGTCCCGGTGATCAAGACGCCCGCTTTCAAGAATCCCGATTACCGCCGGCTGTGGGCGGGCGCGGCGTGCAATCACCTCGGCATGAGCGGCGAACAGGTGATTTTCGGATTGCTGATCTTCCGGATCACGCAATCCACCGCCTGGGTCGGCGTGGCGCTCGCGCTTTATTTCCTGCCTCTGTTCATATTCGGCGTGCTGTCCGGCACGATCGCCGACCGGGTGGACCGCCGGACCCTGCTCAAGCGAATCGAACTCGCCATCCTCGCGAACATGGTGTTGTTTGCGGCGCTCGTGTCGGCCGGGTACAGCGGTCTTTGGACCGTGCTGTCCTTCATCGCCATTGCCGGCAGCCTGCGCGCGCTCCATCAGCCGGTGCGCATCAGTTATGCCTTCGACATCGTCGGCGGCGAGCATGTGGTGGGCAGTCTCGGCTTGCTGAGCCTGGGCACCCGGTTTGGGCAGCTCATCGGCGCGCTGCTGGCGGGCACCGTGATGGAGCGGGTGGGCACGCCCGGGGCCTTTCTCGCCTTGGCGCTCATGCATGCGATTGCGTTCGGCCTGTTTTGTCGGTTGCGGTCGGTGGGCATCGCCGAAATTGCGGAGCGTGTTCCCATAGGTCAGAATTTGCGCGAGTTCTACGACGAAATGCGCGGCAATCGGGTGCTGGCGATGCTGGTCATCGTCACCGCATCGGTCGAGATATTCGGCTTTTCCTTTTCGACCGCGTTGCCGGAGCTCGCGACACAGCGGTTCGACTTCGGCGCGGAGGGGCTGGGTATCATGCAGGCCGCCCGCGCAATGGGCGGGCTTATCGCGAGCCTTTTGTTCAGCACCATGCGCGAGACCAAGCGTCGCGGCATTGCCTATCTTGCTGTCATTTATACCTTCGGCGGCGGCCTGCTGCTCTTGTCGGTGTCGGATACTTTCGTCCTGGCGTTGGCGGCGCTGTTGCTGGTCGCCGCCATGGCGTCCGCATCCGATATCCTGACGCAGAGCATGATGCAGTTGAGCGTGCCGAACCGGCTGCGCGGTCGGGCGATGGGCGCGTGGGTGCTCGCCATCGGATTCGCGCCGATCGGCCATCTCGAGATGGGCATGTTGGCGGTCTCGTTGGGTATCAGCAACGCGCTGCTTATCAACGGGGTCTTACTGATCGGCCTTGGCCTGATCGCGACGCTTGCGGTGCCGCGCCTCCGCAACACCTGACGGCGGTTCGGGGCATCTATGCCTATGATTGTTCAGATTGACTCAAGCGGAGCGGCCTTTCTCTTTGTTTTTACGCAAATACGTCGTCGCGAACCGTTTCGGTTCGCTCGGGATTTGCTCTACCCGAACAGCGGCAGATCCAGGGCGCGGGCGGCCCAGCGCGCACCGCCGAGGAGGTTCGCCTCGTCGCTTAGCGGTTCGACGAATTGCACGCCGAGCGGCAGCCCGTTCGGGCCGTCCTGCACGGGAATGGTCAGACAGGGGACATGCAAGGTGGTCCAGACGCGGTTGAACACGGAATTTCCTGTCGAATGCAGTCCGAGCGGCGCCTCGCCGGGGGCGCTCGGCGTCAAAATGATCTCGTTTGCGTCGAACAGGTTCGGCAAGCGGGCACGGCATTGCTCGGCGACCGCGGCGGCCTCGGTCTTCTCCGCGTCGGTGAATTTCAGGCCGGTCGCGACGAGCGTCTGGAACGGGTCGCTCAGCTTCTCGCGGTTGGTCGCCCATTCGTGCTGGAAGGCGTCCGCCGCGCCGGCGGCCATGAGAACGCGCTGAATCGCGGCGATCCGCCCGAACGGTTCGGGCAGCGCGACGTCACGCACCGTTGCGCCGGCGGCACCAAGCCGGGCCGCCGTGTTTTCCAGCAATGCCTGCATTTCCGGATCCGCCTGATCCCATTCGCCGCCGCGCACGACGGCAATCTTCGGGTTTTCGACGGTGGCCGGTACTGTCGCCGGCCGGTCGGCGAGCACGCCGGACACGAGAGGCACATCGTCGAGGCTGCGCGTCATGAAGCCGATGGTATCCAGTGCGACGGCAAGCGGCTTTACCCCGGCCGTATCATAAAGGCCCCAGGCCGGCTTATAGCCAACCACGCCGTTGAAGGCGGACGGCCGGATCACCGAGCCACCGGTCTGCGTGCCCAGCGCCAGCGGCAGCATGGTATCGCCGACGGCCGCCGCCGATCCGCTGGAGGATCCGCCGGGTGTCCGTTCCGGGTTGCGCGGGTGGCGCGTGGGTCCCGGGTGCGTGGAGGCGAATTCCGTCGTGACCGTTTTGCCGAGGATGATCGCGCCGGCGCGGCGCAGCCGGGCGACGCAGGTCGCGTCCTGTGCGGGCCGATGGCCGGCATAGATCGGCGAGTTGCACTCGGTCGGCATGTCGGCGGTGTCGATGATGTCCTTGATTCCGACGGGAATGCCGTGCAACGGGCCGCTGGGCGCCATGCCATCGAGCCGCCGCGCCGCTGCGAGCGCGGCATCGGCGTCGTAATACGCAAAGGCGAGCACCGCCGGTTCGCGCTCGGCGATCCGTTCCAGGCAGCTCGCGACAAGCGCTTCCGATGTGAAGTTGCCGGCGGCGATTGCCGTGGCGGCGGCGGTCACGGACAAGGTATGGGGCTTCTGGCTCATTGTAATTTTATCCTGCGCGGCGCGGGGATCATCAGAGTACCCCGGCAGCCGTGGCGTCCGTCAACCCGCCGGTACTTGGCCTAGTCGGCCGCACGGGGCCATTTCGCGAACCACAGGCCGGGCCGCAGGCAGGTCGCCCCGACGAACAGGATCAGAAATCCCGCAGTATAGCGGAAGGTCGTCTGAAATCCTGCGAGGAAGCCGTCGGCCGCGCCGCTTTCCATTGCCGCCCGTTCTGCCGTCACGAAGATCAGCGTCAGCAGGCTCGCGGCCAGCACGACCCCGATGGTGCGGGTCACCATGACCAGGCTGCCGGCGACGCCGCGGTCGGCGCGCGGCAGGACGGCGGTCACCAGGTCCAGATTGGCCACCTGGAAAAACCCGAGCCCGATGCCTTGCGCCAGCAGCGCTGCGATCATCCAGCCCGGCGATACGCCGCTCGGCCAGAACCCGACGGCGGCGATGCCGCCGGCCACGAACGCCGCGCCGGCGAAGCCCAGACGGTTCGCGCCGATCTTCTGCGCCAGCACCCCGCCCAGCTGGGCGGCGACGATCATGCCGGCCGGACCGCAGGCGAGCACCGCGCCGCTCATCGTCAAGGGCATGTCGGTGGCGCGCACCAGGAAGTAGGGCACCAGCAGCATGACCGAGAATCCCGCCAGATTGACGGCGACGCCGGTGAGGTTGACCAGCGTGAAGTCCGGGTCGCGAAACGCCGCCAGCTTGACGACCGGCGCGTCGGTGCGCTTTTCATGCAGCACCAGCGCGGCGAAGGTAGCGATCGTGAAGAGGATGAGGGCGGCGACGAATTCCGCGCGCATATCCGCCGACGCCTGATTGATGGTCAGCAGCAGCAGACCCAGGCCGGCGGCGAGCAATACCGCGCCCAGCAGATCGAACGACCCGCCGGCGCCTTTCCGCGTCGGCATGCGGAGGATGAAGGTGAGGAGCAGCGTGACCGCCGCAATCGGCAGCCGGAACCAGAACACCGACGGCCAACCCCAGAGATCGACCAGCACGCCGCCGAGCGACGGACCGATCGCGCCGCCGATGCCGAAAATCATCGTGTAGGCGCCGAGCGCGCGGGGTCGGAAGGATTCGTCGAACAGGCCGGTCGCCAGCGCCGGTCCGCAGCTTATGACCATCGCGGTGCCGATGCCCTGGACGATGCGCGCCGCGAGCAGCCATTCATACTGCTGCGCCATGCCGCACATCAGGAACGCCGCCACGCTCAATCCCAGGCCGAGCTGAAAGATCAGGAGATGACCGAACTGATCGCCGAGCCGTCCGAACACCAGCATCAGGCTGCCATAGGTCAGCACGTAGCAGATGATGACCCATTGGATCGACTGCAGCGGGATGCCGAACGCGCCGGTGATATCCGGAAAGGCGATGTTGACGGACGAGTCGAGCGGACCGATCAGCGTGCCCAGGCCGATCACCGAAAACCTCGCCCAATGCGCCCCGGTCATCGCCATGTCCGCTGTCCGGCCTTTCCTGTCAGCGGGAGAAACCGCAACGGGATACCGCACAGGGTTTGGCTTGAAACGCCTGGACCGCGCGTTTTGGCCGTGAAAGGGGACAAGTAACTCAGGGCAAATGCCTATAAAATTATAAGGATGATATCGATGATATCATTGATTGCAATGCGGAGAATTGCTATGGTCATTGGAGATAAAAGGATACGCCATGGCAAGCATCACCATTCGCAATTTTGACGATGAGCTGAAGGAACGGCTGCGTATTCAGGCCGCGAAGCATGGTCATTCGATGGAGGAAGAGGTTCGTATCCTGCTCCGCCGGGCGCTTGGCGGGGTTTCGGGCCCGGCGCTGTGGCGAATGTCACGGGATGCATTCGGCGGGGATAACGGTGTCGATTTGGCGCTCCCGGCGCGCGACGACGCGCGTAAACCGCCTGATTTTGACGCGTGATCATTCTCGACACCAATGTGTTGTCCGAACTCATGCGTCCGGCGCCGGCGCGGGAGGTCCGCGATTGGCTGCTCGGCGGCGACGATGACCTGTTGGTCACGACGGCCGTCACCATATTCGAGATCGAGTTCGGTCTGGCGCGGCTGCCGGCCGGCCGCCGCCGGTCCGACCTGGAAGCCCGATTCGCGACATTCACCGGTCCGCAATCTCCGTTTTCCGTCCTGCCGTTTGATGACGCCACCGCACGAATCGGCGGACGATTGCGTGCCGACAACCAAAGCCGGGGTCTTCCGGCGGGACCGGTCGATATGATGATCGCAGCGATCGCTCACGCGGCCAACGCGGCGCTCGCAACACGCAACGTCAAGGATTTCGTCGGCACCGGCCTGACGCTGATCGACCCTTGGACGGCCGCGTCTATTCCTTGAAGCCGGGATCGAGTCGTTCGGCCAGCCGCATCACCGCGCCCCAATCCTTGGTGCCGGCGGCATGCTCGAGGTTCTCGATCTGGTCGCGCGCGAAGACGCAGACATCGTGCGGCACGGTCACGTAATTGCCCTCGCCGGCCGACAATGCCGCGATCTGGCCCTGGCACGCCACGTCCAGCATGTGGTGCAGGGTGAAGGCCTCCTTCAGCGTGCGGCCGCAGACCAGCGCCCCGTGATTGCGCAGCAGGGCGACATAGGCGTCGCCGAGGTCGCCGATCAGCGGATCGCGCATGTCCATGTCGAACTCGAAACCGCCGAAATCGTGGTACTTGATGCGCTGATAGAACCGCATGGCGTGCTGATTGATCGGCAGCAGCCCGTCCTTGTGGCACGACACGCCGATGGCGGCCGGCGTGTGGGTATGGAACACCGCGTCGATATCGTCGCGCACCTTGAGGATGCCCGCATGGATAACAAGCCCGCCGCCGCGCAGCGGCTTTTCGTCTTCGTCCGCCGGGTTGCCGTCGAAGTCGTATTTCAACAGGCTGGACGCGGTGACCTCGTCGAAGGTGTAGTCGGATCGCTTGATCAGAAGCTTATCCGGCTCGCCCGGCACGCGCAGCGACAGATGGTTGTAGGTCAGGTCGTTGACGCCGTAGAAGGCGAGGCCGCGATGCGCCGCCGCCAATTCCACCCGGGCCTGCCATTCGGCCTCGCTGACCCGTTCGCGGACCGATGTATCGTTCCTTAGTTGCGTGACGCTCATGGTTGTCTCCTTTTGCGACTGTCGACCGGCCCTCATGCCACGGCGGTGCGCGGCATGAGAGCCGGTTCCATTCTTACTCCGCCGCCGCCGGGGCGGCGGTGAGCATGTCGAGGATCGGCTGGATCGCGCGTTCGGCGATGTCGCCCAACTCCTCGGCGGTGCGGTTCTGGATCGGGTGCGGCACGTAGACCACGCCCGGCATGAAGCCGATCGACTTCGCCTGGTTTTCCGCTGCATCCGCGAACTCGGTGGTGGCGATCATGGCGCCGGGAATGCCGCGGGTGTCGAGATCCTTCATGTCATGCAAACTGCACGACGTACAGGAGCCTCAATCGGCCAGTGCTTCGACGACAATGTCCGCTTCGGTGGCGATGTTCTGCAACACCTCGACCGGCGCGACGCGCGTGTTGGTCGGCTTGCTGTAGCGCTTCACCGTCAGGCCGCGCTCGCTGAATTTCGCGTCGATGTGATCGAGAAATTCGTCGCTGCGGGTCTTGCCGATGTCG
The DNA here is from genome assembly GCA_029861675.1 of Alphaproteobacteria bacterium. The sequence continues at coordinate 6,536 of JAOTYV010000104.1, read as the reverse complement.
AGCAGGGCGACCGTCAGTCCGTCCAGCGATGCCGGTGGTTGCAGCCGTTCTCGCTGAACGGGCGCGGCCTCGGCCGTCGGGTCGCGCATGGTAAAGGCGTTCGTGGTCATTCCTTGACCTCCATGGTTACGGGTTGCACCTCGTCGTGGAATCGGCCGCCGAGCCAGCCGCCGATAATTGCGGAGAACAGGCCCGCATCGCCGCCGGCGCGGACGATCAGCAGGCCATGATCCTCCCAGAATTTCGGGATCACCTCGTCGGCGCGGGAAGGATCGATGCCTTCGCCGACGCCGCCGGCGCCCTTGACCAGCTCGGCCCCGGAGCGCTTGGTCGCTTCGTGAATTTCGCGCTGAATGCGTTTGCGGTCCCAGCCGGCGTTGCGATAGACCGCGTAATGTTCGGGCGCCATCACCAGGATCGCGTTCGCCCCCTGGACCATTTTCGGGTGGGCGACCACGTTGAGCGCCATGGCGAAGGAGCGGCTGAGTTCCTCCGGCGTGCGGGAGCCCTGATCGACGAAGGCCTGGACGCCATCGCCATGAAACAGCGTGACCGTGTTCGATCCGGGCGCGAAGCCGCGCCAGACGGAGAGCGGCTCCCACTCCGGATCGCTTTCATCCTCCGCGAAGCAGAAGCTGATCTTGCCCGGATTGCCGAGCGCGGCGCGGTCGATGTCGCCCGGCATGCCGCCGCCGACATTGCGGACGATGAGCTGCAATGTGCGGCCGATGGTCAAATTCGCGCGATTGCCCTGACCCAGCGCGTTGAGGCCCGAATTCATGCCGATCCGGCGGGTCATCGGGCCGTTCGCGATCACCACGGGGCCGGAGAAATAGGTGGTGCAGAGCAGGCCGTGCAGGGTGAATTCGGGGATCAGGGCGGCTTCGACGACCGACAGCACCATTGGCATGTATTCCGGCTTGCAGCCCGCCATGACCGCGTTGATCGCGACCTTTTCGACCGTGCATTCGGCGAGGTTGGGCGGCATCAGCCCGACGATCTCGTCCGGCTTGCGGTCGGTGCCGGCCAGCATGCGGATGACCCGCTCATCGGTCGGCGGCACGACCGGCAGCCCGTCGCTCCAGCCGCGGTCGAAGCAAACCTCCATCGGATCGTCGAGCGGCGAGACGTCGATCAGCCGCGATTGCAGCTTGGCGTCGCCGAACCGCGCCATTAGCCGTTCCGGCATCCCGGGCTCGACGCTCTTGGAGCCGCAGCCCGGCTGCTGATCCGGCAGGTCGCCGCCCAGCCCGGAGATACCGCTGAGGTCTTCCCACTCGCCCCGGTGCCAGCCGATGCGGCGCCCGGTTTCGCGCCCGCCTTCGAGGCGGATCAGCGTCGGCACGGTTTCGATGGCCAGCTTGAAGGAGTGCTCCAACTCGGTGTCGTCGACCACGCCGTCGAGCCCGGCCGGAAAGCTCGGATCGTCCTGGGTGTAAACGGTCAGCGGCGGCCCGGAATCGGCAAGCTGGCGCATCACCGGCTCGATCAGCGTGCAGGTGGGGCAGTCGCGCTTGGCGACGACAATCAGGCCGTCGGTCGGTGTGCTCATGGGCATGCTCGCGGGCGAGATTTCGATTGTGGGCAGTGTAGCGTATTTACCGGCGGCGTGGCGATATCGGTGATGGCAATGGTTCCCCGGCAAACTCGTAATTCGGCTAAACGCTGGCGATCAACGGAAGCAGTAGAACGAACAATGCAATGAGAGAAACGATCAGAGGGTAGCTGCGAATAATCAGTGAATCTTTGTGGACCGGCCCATCATGCATCTCTGAATCGTTGGACGGCATGTCGCGCGGCGCATAGGACAGGCCGACGAAAAGGCTGCGCAGCAGCAGTGGCGCTGCGTTGCCAATTATCAGTGCCGCAATAAGAACCCCGACCGAATCCAAACCGATAGAAACGTACACAGATATGATTGCCACCGTGAGCAACAGATGCGCGGCGATCGCATGGGCGGCTCTCACGCCAGCCCGCCGCTGACATCGATCGTGACGCCGGTGATGAAGTCCGCGTCGGCGGAGGCGAGGAAGGCGATGACCTTGGCCTGATCCATGGCTTCGGGCACCCGGCGCAGCGGGATATTCTCGATGATTGCCGCCTGGTCCTCGGCGCTGCGCTTGTTCCAGTGCGGCAGCAGCCGTTCGGTGAGCGTCAGGCTCGGCGCGATGCTGTTGATGGTGATGCCGAAGGGCCCGAGCTCGCCGGCAAGTTTCCGGGTGAAGGCGATGATGCCGCCCTTGGCCGCCGCATAGGCGCTGCTGCTCGACGCGCTGAGCCCGCGCCCGGCGATCGAGGACAGGTTGACGATCTTGCCGCCGCCGGCCTTTTTCATCTCGGGGACGACCGAATTCGTCAGCAGATAGGTGGCGTTGAGGTTGAAATCGATGATGCGCTGCCAGTCGTCGAAGGACAGCTCGTCGATGCCCGCCGACGGCTTTTCGATGATCGTGCTGCCGCCGACCGCGTTCACGAGGATGTCGATTCGTCCATGATCCTTGGCGGTTTCGGCGACAAGCGCCCGTACCGCGGCCTCGTTGCCGGCGTCGACATTCCTGCCGACGATGCGCCCCTCGGCGTCGGCGAGTGCGGTGGCGAGTTCATCGAGCCTTGCATCGTTCACATCGACGGCGACGACCGTCGCGCCCTCGCGCGCTATGATTTCCGCCGACGCTCTGCCGATCCCCGCGCCGGCCGCCGTGATGAGCGCAACTTTTCCCTGAAATCGCATCGTCTGTTCCCCGATCGTTTTCCTTGTCATAGACGGCATTGCCCGGCCGGTCGCGATGGCTCAGAACATCCGTGCCATTCTGTCTCGTGTCTTGGCGTCCGGCAGCGGCCCACGGCCCGCGCCGAGGTTGTCCGCCATGTGTTTCGGCTTGCTGGTGCCGGGAATGACGCAGGTCACCGCCGGGTGCGACAGCACGTATTTCAGGAAGAACTGTCCCCAACTGGCGATGCCGTATTCCGCCGCCCAGGCGGGCAGTGGTGTGCCGCGTGTCTTCCGGAATAGCCCGCCGCCCTCATAGGGCCGGTTGACCAGAACGGCGACGCCGCGGTCGGCGACATAGGGCAAAAATGTTTCTTCCGCCGCGCGGCTGCCGATCGAATAGGCCATCTGCACGAAGTCGAGTTCTTCCGTGCGCATCACCGCCATCAATTCGTCCAGACCGGAATCGGTGTAATGGGTGATGCCGATATAGCGGAAGGTGCCGGCCTCCTTCCACTGCCGGAGCGTTCGCAGATGGGTTTGCCAATCGACCAGATTATGGATTTGCATCAACTCGATACGCGGGCTTTTGAAATTTTCGAGCGAGTCCTTCATCTGGCGAATGCCCTTGTCCTCGCCCCAGGTCCAGACCTTGGTGGCGAGAAAGGCCCGGTCGCGGGCGCCCATGGCGGCGAGCAGGTCGCCGACTACCGCCTCGGAGCGCCCGTACATCGGCGAGGAATCGATGACGCTGCCGCCGCCTTCGAACAACAGCCGCAGCACCTCCTGCCGCTGCGCGCGAGCCTCCGTGTCGCCGCCGATGTCGAAGGTTTGCCAGGTGCCCAGACCCACAATCGGCAGGCGTTCGCCGCCCTTGGGGATCTTGCGGGTCTGGATCGGTGTGGGTTTCGCCATGGCGTCCTTCCAGTTGCCGAGCATTGCCGCGCCGCCAACGCCGGCGAGGCCCTTGAGAAAATCCGCCCGGCTCAATTCCGGCGCTGTCGGCGCACGCATGCGGACCTCCCGATTAGCCGGGCGCATCGGGCGCGCGCGCCTTATAGAGCCCGCCATCCTTGGTCTCGAAGATGCGCTGTTGCAGCGCCAGCGCTTCCGGCGCGGCATTGGTGCGCGGCCGCGGCTCCAGCGTGAAATGGCCGTGCGTATCGTCGCCCCGCACCAGCATCGCGCTGTCATGCTCTTCCACCAATTGACGGCACGATGGCTTGATATAGCGAATCGCGAAGCCGATGCGCCGCCCGTCCGACGGGTTCGGGTTGGAACCGTGCACCGCCAGCGTGTGGAACAGGCAGGCTTCGCCGGGCGCCATGATCAGGTCCACGGCATCGGCCTCGTTCACCGCCACATGCTGGTTGTGGTTCAGCATGTTGTTTGCATCGGGGATTTTGTGGTGCTCGAGCATGGCGGTATGGGTGCCCGGCACGATGCGCAGGCAGCCGTTTTCCACCCGGCTCGGCGTCAGCGCGATCCAGACCGAGACGGTGTTTTCGATTTGGTCCAGCCCCCAATACTCCGAATCCTGATGCCAGGAGACGAAGGCGGGATCGCGGGCGTTCTTGATGAAGAACGAGGTGGCCCAGCACAGCAGGTTCGGGCCGAGCACGCTTGCCACGGCGTCGAGCACCCGGGGGTGATGGACCATCGCGTCGGCCCAGGTCAGCACGAGGTGACATTTGTGGCGCAGGATAAACCCGGCCCGCTCGCCGAAATCGCGCTCGAAATCCTCGAGCCCTGCTAGCGCCGTCGCCGCTTCGTCGCGCGTCAGCAGCGGCAGCGGCGCGAGATAGCCGTCGCGCCGGTAGGCGGCGAGGTCGGTGTCCGTGAGCGTGACCATGACGTCGGAAAGGTTAGCATGTCATGCAGCCCCTGCTAAACACGTGGTGTAGGATTTCCAAGGCGGCATTGGGATTGAATTTTAGCTGAATTTTGTGTTTTGCATGAAAGAACTATCGCGATAGTAGTAATTATTATATAAATTTCTATTATTCGGACCATGCATGTTACTTGAAAGGGTGCCGCTACGATGACCTGCGCAATGCGTCTTATTCCGACCCTTATAATCGCGATAGTGATCTCAACGGCGGCGGTCGCCGATACAGCTGAGCGATGCAAGGAATTTGTGCATGTCCCAGCAGCGAGCACAGATAAGGACGTCAGTTCTAAGATTTCGAATTCTGCAATAGGAAAGTTCATTAAATATGCGGGGGAAAACGTAAGAGTCGAAAACACCTATCACTTCGTGCGTCGGACCGTTTGGGTTGGATTGTCAAATGCGGATAAGGCCACGTATGAGGAAGGCGAATACAGAGTCTCCATTTGGCGGCAAGTACTCCTCATGCAATGTGTGCTCCTGGCGGAATCGACAGCACTCTCGAACGCCGAAAAGACGAACGCGATTGATAAATTGTTATCTAAGAGGTCTCTGGGGCGGCCGCCGCAAATCCGCGAAATTCCTAAGCAATGATCTTGGTTGGCTGAGGGAGGCGTACAGCATTGGCGCCACTTCAAGAGGGGGTAATTCACCCTACCACCGCCTCCTTATACCGCCGGATCGCGTCGATATGGGCGTCCGCACCCTTGAGGCCGGCCTTCATGGTGTTGACCGACAAATGCGTCGCACCGATGTCGTTCCAGGCTTTGTAGACCTGCACCCAATCGTCCGGCGTTTGCTCGGCGATCGACGCGCGGCCTTCGATGCCGATGGCGGCGGGGTCGCGGCCGGCGTCGCGGGCGTAGCCGTGCACGCGGGCGATCAGGTCGCGCGGGTCCTCGGTGCGGCGCGGCTGCGCGCCGGTGTGGGATAAAACCGGGTCCATCGACTGGAACTGCGGCAGCCAGCCGTCGCCCATCCGGCCGATCCGTTTGAGCACGGGTTCCGCGCCGCCGCCGATCCAGATCGGGATCGGCCGCTGCACCGGCAGCGGGTTGATGCCGGCCGCCTTGATGTCGTGCCATTCGCCCTTGAAGGTCACCAGCTCCTGCGTCCACAACAGGCGCAGCACCTCGATCTGTTCCTCGATCCGGCGGCCACGATTCTTGAAGTTCTGGCCGAGCGATTGGAATTCGGCCCAGTTCCAGCCGATGCCGATACCGAGGCGCAGCCGTCCGCCGCTAAGCACGTCGACCTCGGCGGCCTGCTTGGCGACCAGTTCGGTCTGGCGCTGGGGCAGCACGATGATGCCGCTGATGAGCTCGATCTTCTCGGTGAGCCCGGCGAGGAAGCCGAACAAGACGAAGGGCTCATGGAACAGGCTGGTTTGGTTGTAGGGGCCGACCCAGCCGGGATACTGCGCCGGATCGACGCCGAGCACATGGTCGAAGGCGAGGATGTGGGTATACCCGAGCGCTTCCGCGGCTTGCGCGTAGTCGCGGACGGCGACCGGGTCGGCGCCGATATCGAGTTGCGGAAAGACCACGCCGAGTTTCATGCCGATGCTCCTGCGGTGTTGTAGGTCAGATATCTGGGAACGGTCAGCCCTTGACCAGCCCGATCTTGTTGCCCGCCGGGTCCACGAAGATCGCCATGGTGATGGCGCCGGGGATTTCGGTCGGCGGCAGCAGGGTGGTGCCGCCCATGGCCGCGACCTTGTCGAGATAGGCCTGCGGGTCGTCCACCTGCACATAGACCATGACCGCCGGCGCCATGTCGCTTTTGCAGATGCCGCCGGCGATGCCGTGTCCGTCGGCGTCGGTATCGACGAGGCCGTAATTCATCGGGTTGTCCGCACTGACCTTCCACGCGAAAACTTCGCTGTAGAAGGCGGTAATCTCGTCGGAATCGCCGCCATGAATTTCGAAATGTACGACC
>JAOTYV010000103.1 GCA_029861675.1 Alphaproteobacteria bacterium | reverse complement strand
TGAGGCGCGCAAGCGGATCGGCGTCGAACTCGCGCGCGAGCACGCAGTAACCGCGGATGTCACCGTCCCGGTACCGGATTCGGGTGTGCCCGCGGCCATCGGCTATGCCGCCGAAGCAGGGATCCCCTATGAACTCGGGATCATCCGCAACCATTACGTCGGCCGCACCTTCATCGAGCCAAGCGATGAAATCCGGCATTTCGGCGTCCGGCTGAAACACAATGCGAACCGCGCGGTGATCGAGGGGAAACGGGTCATCCTGGTGGACGATTCGATCGTTCGCGGCACGACATCGCGCAAGATCGTCGAGATGGTGCGCACTGCCGGTGCAAGCGAAGTGCATTTGCGCATTTCCAGCCCACCCACCACGCATTCGTGCTTTTACGGCGTCGATACGCCGGAGCGTGACCAATTGCTCGCCGCTCATCATGATGTCGAGGCCATGCGCGAACTGATCGGCGCGGACAGCCTCGCCTACATCTCGATCGACGGACTCTACCGGGCAATGGGAGAACCCGGCCGCAACAGCGATACGCCGCAGTTCTGCGATGCCTGCTTCTCGGGCGACTATCCGATCCGGCTGACCGACCGCCTCGGCGGCAACGGCACTCGGCAACTCTCGCTGCTCGCCGAGGCTGGTTGATGGCGCGGCTCGATGGCCGCATTGCCCTGATTACCGGTGCCAGCCGTGGCATCGGCGCCGCGGTCGCGCGGCGTTTCGCCAAGGAAGGCGCGCGCCTGATACTCGCAGCGCGAACGGTCGGCGGCCTCGAAGAAGTCGATGACGCGGTGCGCGCAGTCGGCGGCCAGGCCACCTTGGTGCCGATGGATCTGACGGACGGCGCGGCCATCGATCAACTCGGCGGCGCGATCCACGAAAAATTCGGCCGTCTCGACATCCTCGTCGGCAATGCTGCCGCCCTCGGCACCTTAGGCCCGGTGTCGCATATCGAGCCTGCGCAATGGGACGCGGTGGTCGCGCTCAACCTGACCGCCAATTACCGTCTGATCCGCAGCATGGACCCTTTGCTGCGCCAATCGGATGCGGGCCGCGCGATCTTCGTCTCGTCGGGGGCGGCGCGCGGCAGAAATCCGTTTTGGGGAACCTATGCCGCGACCAAGGCCGGGCTGCAAGCCCTGGTGAAAACCTACGCCGTCGAAATGGCGGAAACAAACGTGCGCGCCAATCTGGTCGATCCGGGCGGCCAGCGGACGGAGATGCGCGCCGCCGCCTTCCCCGGCGAGCTTCCGGAATCGCTGCCCCACCCGGACGAACGCACCGGCGTCTTCGTCGATCTCGGCGAAGCGGCGTGCGACAAGAACGGCGACCTCGTCCCGGCGTATGGGTGAGCCTGGCCGGTATTGCGGCGTGGCGCAGGGAATGCCAAGGTGCGGCAACGCCATACCCGACTCTCTTAACCGTTGCGGACAACCGCCCATGCCAAGCGACTGGACTGATTCGAATGCCGGCCGCTAAGCGCCCCTGGGCGGCGGTCACCGCCACCGACGATTTTCCCGTAGCCCTCGGCCCCGTACGCGAGGCGCTCAAGGGGATCGCGCCGGTCAAGGTTGTGCCGCTTCCCTTCAGCCCGCTGAGCGAGTCGCAGGAAAAGCGCTTCGCCAAAATGCTGCAGGGCGCCGGGGCGATGCTGCTGCGCCCGGGATATGTGACCCCCACCCTGCTCGACCAGCTACCCGATCTGCGCGTGGTCAGCGTCCATGGGGTCGGCGTCGATCAGGTGGATGTCGCGGCCTGCACGGCGCGCGGCGTGCTCGTCACCAACGCGCCGGGCGCGAATGCGGATGCGGTGGCGGAACTGACCATCGGGCTGATGCTCGGCCTGATACGGCGGATCCCGCAAAGCGCCGCGCGGGTGCACAGCGAGCGCGTCTGGGGCGAAGCGCGGCACACCGGTAGTGAACTCAAGGGGAAGACTCTCGGCCTTGTCGGCGTCGGTCAGATCGGCGCGCGCGTCACCGGCATCGCAAAAGCTTTCGGCATGAAGGTTTGTGCATTCGATCCCGGACTCTCCGCCAAGGAGGTTCGCGACCGCGGCGCCAAGCCGATGAAATTCGAGGCCCTGCTCGCCGCTTCCGACTTCGTTTCGCTGCATGCGCCGCACATTCCGGCGACCCACCACATCATCGGCCGGCGGGCGTTCGCGACGATGAAAAAGGGCGCGTATCTCGTCAACGCCGCGCGCGGGCCGCTGGTCGACGAAATTGCGCTGGCGCGCGCACTGAAGTCCAACCGGCTCGGCGGCGCGGCGCTGGACGTCCTCGAAGGCGAACCGCCCGACCCAAAAAGCCCGATTTTCGATGCGCCGAACATCATCCTCACGCCGCACATGGCCGGATCCACGCGGGAATGCCTGGACGCCATCGCACGGACCGCGGCACAGGACATGGCCCGGGTCCTGCAGGGCAAGCGCGTGAAGTTTCCGGTCAACAAACCGGCTCGGCGACCCGTCCGCTAGCCTCCGCAGTGCGCAGAGCTTGAGCACGATTGAGCATGCCATTGACCTTTCGCGCGACGCATTCGATGCTTCTTTCGACTCCTATGGACGATTGGCGACGCGATGACGGAAGCACAGATCATCCCCTTCGATCACCCGGCGGCCTGGAAAGCCACGGACTTCGCCTCGAAAGACGCGCTCGCGGTCGACCTCGACCGCCGTCACCTGGATGCGTTGATGGCGGCGACAGCCCATTTAAAGGGCGCTACCGCCGATTTCAGCGCCGTCACGCCGACGGACTTCCCGCTCGGCGCCATCGAGGATGACGTTGCGGCGTGGCGCCACGAAGTCCGTGAGGGCCGCGGGATTTTGCTGTTGCGGGGACTCCCGGTGGAGGCGATCGATCTCGAGGATTTGCGGCTGCTGTATCTCGGGCTCGGCAGTCATTTCGGCCGGCCCGTCTCGCAAAGCGCGCTTGGGGATTTCGTCGGCGACGTCGTCAATATCGGCGACAAGGACAAGCGCGAGCGGGCCTACCGGAACAGCCGGGAACTCAATTTGCATACCGATCGGTGCGATCTGGTCGCCATGCTGTGCATCCGCCCCGCCGTCGAAGGCGGGTTGAGCGGCTATGCCAGCGCGTTGACGATCCACAACGAGATGCTGCGGGAGCGGCCCGACCTGCTCGCCCATTTGTACCGAGGTTATTTCCATCACCGGTTTGGCGAACAGCCGCCGGGCGAGCCGCTCGTGACGACGGAGCGGATCCCGACATTCTCGATCGCGAATGGCATTCCCAGCGTCATTTACATTCGGGGATATATCGACCTCGCCGTCGAAGAAGGGCATGTCTCCCTTAGTGATACGGAGTTAGAGGCGCTGGATTATTTCGACCAGGTCGGAAACCGGCCGGACATTCGCCCCAACCTCCGCCTGGAGCCCGGCGAGGCGAGTTTCACCAACAACTGCCTCCTGCTGCACACCCGGACCGCCTTCGAAGACTCCGGCGACCCGGCGCTGAAACGGCATCTCCTGCGGCTCTGGCTGCGCGAAGACGGCCGCCCCATGGCACCCGGCGTCGTTCTCCACAAGGGCAGCGCCGGAATCGAGAAACGCGCCCGCAAGGGAACATATTACACGCCGCAGCCGGCATCTTGATGTATCGGCGGCACGGCACGATCGGCAGTTTTGCAAAACTCTCCTCCCGCGTTTTATAACAAACAGCAAAAAAACCGAGGGAGACTCCGCCCATGCCCGCCAAGGGTCCGTCCGGCGCAAACGCCAAACGCGTATTTTGGTTCGACGACAACAAGACGCCAAGCGTCGCCGACGCGCTCCAGGAAGAACTGGACATTGCCATGCACCGCCTGGAATTCGACGCGCCCGAGGCGGAAAACTGGCCGGTCATCGAATCCTGCCACGCCTATTGCATCACCAGCGCCCGCGACGAAGTGCCGGACCACTTCAAGGCCAATGCCGCCCTGATGGCGCGATGCCCGGATCTGCTGGTCGTTTCCACATCCGGCGCGGGCTACGACCCGGTCGATGTGGACGCCTGTACCGAGGCCGGCGTGCTGGTGGTCAACCAGACCGGCGCCAACGCGGAAGCGGTGGCCGAACACGCAGTCGGCATGCTGCTGGCACTGACCAAGAAAATGGTCGAGACCGACCGGTCCCTGCGCAAGGAACGCGGCGTCAACCGGGAAACCTTCAAGGGCTGGAACGCCCAGGGCAAGACCGTGGGATTGATCGGCCTCGGCAATACGGGCCGCCGAGTCGCGCGCATCTGCGCCAGGGGCCTCGACATGACCATCCTGGCGACCGACCCGTATATTGAGCCGGCCGATTTCGAGGAGCGCGGCGCCAAAGCGGTTGGCCTCGACGAGCTGATGGCCAAATCCGACTTCGTCAGCGTCCATTGCCCGTTCAATCAGGAAACCAAGGATATGATCGGCGCACACGAACTGGCGTTGATGCAGCCCGGCGCCTTCCTGATCAACTGCGCGCGCGGCGGCATCGTCAACGAAGCGGCGCTTACGGCGGCATTGGAGAAAGAACAGATTGCGGGCGTCGGCCTCGACGTCTGGGACGTGGAGCCGCCGCCGCTCGACCACCCGCTGCTGAAATTCGAAAACCTGATCGCCACCTATCACACCGCCGGCGTCACCTTCGATTCCCGGCGCAACATGGCCGCCTGGAACGCCGAACAAATTGTCGGCACGCTGCGCGGCGAGCGGCCGCCCCGGCTGATCAATCCGGAAGCCTGGGACAAATACGCCGCGCGGTATGAAAGGGTCTTCGGCAAGAAGCCGGGCTCATAATGGAAAATTTCGCGGTTAGGTCACCGCAAATTTCGTGCGACACAGGAGACACTTGCGCTACGCTGGCATAGTTCGGGGAGGGGCACTCGAACACGCAAGGACTCAAGAATGAAGGGACTTCCTGTATGCCTGATTCTGGCGATCTCGTGGATCGGCGGCGTCGCAAACGCGGCGGAGCTGGTTTCGCCGTTTGCCGGGAGCAAGCTTCTCGGCGAATACAAAACCGATTTCGACCGTTTCCAGTATCTGTCGACGCGCGGCAAGAAAGACGAAACCCTCACGGTTGAAGGCCGCATCGTCAGCCGGCTCTACACAAAGCCGTCGAAAAAGAGCACCTTCGAGGTTTTTCGCAGCTACGAAAACGAGCTGAAGGCGGCGGGATTCAAGATGTTCACCGCCATCGGCAATGGCAAAAGGCGGGTCCAAAGAATTACCCGCCGGCTCGGCCGGAAAAAGGGGAACCGTATCGAAGATCGGGCCTATACGAAACGCGGCAAACGGATCCCGGCTTCCCCAATCAGCTATGTCGTCACGTTCGGAGAGCACTATATCGCCGCCCGCAAAACCGTGGCGGGAACCGACATCCTGGTTGTCGTGGTCATCGCCGACCGGAAGGATGCCTACACCGTGGACGTCGTCGAATCCGCCGCCATGGAACAAAACACCGTGGCGCTCAGCCTCGATTCCCTGCGATCACAGATGGCGAGCAACGGCCGTGTCGCGGTCTATGGGATCCTGTTCGACACCGGCAGCGCAAAAATCCGGCCCGACTCCAATGCGGCTTTGAAGGTCATCGCCCAATACCTGCGCGAAAATCCCAAACGGTCGTTCTACGTGGTCGGCCACACGGACGACAAAGGCCGCCTGTCCGGCAACATGAAACTTTCGGAGGCACGGGCGGCGGCTTCCAAGAAAGCATTGGTCAAACTCGTCCCCGCAGCGGCAGCGAAATTATCGTCCTACGGTGTCGGGCCATTGTCGCCGGTCGCCGCCAACAATGCGCCGAAGGGACGGCAATTGAACCGGCGGGTGGAACTCGTCGGCGCCTTGAAGTGAGGGACTATCCCATGATCGTGAACAAAATTCCGATGACCCTGCGCGCCATGGTGACCGGCGTTACCCTCCTCGCCGCCCTGATCGGCGCAATGCCGTCGCAGGCTGGCGAAATCTACCGCGACGCCGCCCTGATCGGTTCGATGCCGATTGGGGGGGTGACGTTGAACATGACGCTCAGCCAGGCCGAAGCGCGTCTGCGGGCAACCGGGTTCACGGAAACGGACCGCTCAACGCCGCAAAATGGAAGCGGTGCAATTAGCTTCAAGAAGGGAATCGTCAATATCTCGCTCGGCTATCGGGGAACGGTGCTCGAAAGCATCGGCGAGAACAGCCAGCGACTGGATGGCTCGCGGTTCGATCTCGCCGCGGAAATCGCCCCGCCGCGCGCGCATTTTGGCATCGCCGACGGCGAGCGAGAATGCCGCTTCAACAAGCGGGGCGCCGTCTGCAGCGTGTCTGACAAGCGCCAGACGACCATCGCCTACTCCCTGCAGGTGCGGCCGACCCTCAAAACGGCCCAACTCGTCCGCTATCCTCCCAGGTAGGGCCAAGGACGGCGGCGCGGCTCAACGGTCATTTGATCGCCGCGAGCTGCGCCTCCAACTCGACAATGCGCACCTGCAGCGGCGCGACCACCCGCGCGATGACCTCCTCGGTAAAGCGCGGCGTAATGTGCTGCGGGCAATTGACATCCCAGGCCGCGATATCGAAGACCACCACCTGCTCCGGCGTGCCGGCATAATCCGGATCGGCAAGGCGTGCGAGCAGCGCCGGGTCGTCGTCGACCACCCGGGCGCGGCCCCAGATTTTGATGCGGCGGCGATTCGGATAATCCATCAGGAAGATATATGCCTTGTCGTTCTCGGTCAGATTGCCGGCCGAAATGTACTGCCGGTTGCCCTTGAAATCGGCAAAGGCGAGGGTTTTCGCATCGAGTACCTTTAGGAATCCGGGCTTGCCGCCGCGGTGCTGAATATAGGGCTGGCCATCCGCGCTGGCGGTGCCGAGGTAAAAGGAATCCCGTTCGCCGATGAAGCCGGCAAGATCGTTCGTGACGGTGTTCCGCCACCCGCCCTTCGCTTCCATCTTGGCGTAACCCTTGCGTGAGCCCTTCAATTCCTGGACGCGTTTGACCGCCGGGGTGAAGGCGATATCGCTGATGGTGTCGGTCATGTCGAAATCTCCTTGCGGTGTCGGAAGCGGGAAAAGGCCGGAACGCGACTACGGCACGCAATCACGCCCCGGCGGTTAAGTCACGAGAGGTTGGCGGCGAGGAAGCGGCGGATATGGTCGGCGATGACGCCGCCATCCTCCTCCAGCGCGAAGTGGCCGGTATCGAGCAAATGGATTTCGATATTTTTCAAGTCGCGCTTGTAGGGATGCGCGCCGGACGCCGGGAAAATATGGTCATTCTTGCCCCAGACGACCAGCGTCGGCGGCTGGTGGCGCCGGAAATAGGCCTGCCATTCCGGGTACAGCGGCGGGTTCGATCCATAGTCATAGAACAGCTCCAATTGAATCGCCTTGTTGCCCGGCCGGTCCTGAAAATACTGGTCGACGATCCAGCTATCGGGGTTGAGGGCTTCAGGGTTCCGCGTGCCGTGGGTGTACTGCCACTTCGTCGCCTGCAGCGTCAGGAATCCCTTCAGCGGCTTGGCGTTCGCCGCGTTGCGGTCCTTCCAATAGGCGCGGAATGGTTTCCAGAATTCCTTCAGCCCCTCTTCGTAGGCGTTGCCATTCTGGACGATCAGGGATTGCACCCGCTCGGGATGCCTGGCGGCCAAGCGGAAGCCCACCGGCGCGCCGTAATCCATGACATAGAGACTGTAGCGATCGAGGCCGAGCTTCTGCGTGAACGCGTCGATCACATTGGCGAGATTTTCGAAGCTATAGTCGAATTCCGTGACCGGGGGCATCGAGCTATTGCCGAAACCGGGATAGTCCGGCGCGATCAGGTGAAATCGATCCGCGAGCGCCGGGATCAGGTTACGGAACATCTGCGACGAAGTGGGAAATCCATGCAGGAGCAGAATGGTCGGCGCATCCTTTCGGCCCGCCTCGCGATAGAAAATATCGAGCCCCTGCACCTTGACGGATTTGTGCAGCGTTTGGGCTTGGGCGGTTTCGGCCTGGACCGCGCCCGGGCCGCCGCCGAGTATGAGCGCCGCCGCAACGGCGGCCGCGAGACCGAGCCGACGGGCAAATGCGATTGGACTGGTTTGGGTCAACATGACAACTCTCCCTTTAGGTGGTGGATGAAGGAACGACGCTTGGCGGGTGACCCGCCCGGCCGTCAATCTGAATATATAGATAGACTGATCAGTCTATTTTGTCAATACCACACCGAACCTCATAGTTTCGCCATATTTACCAGCATTGTCAGATATATGAGATTTTCTCCCACGCCATTCTAAATTTGGAGCATTGAAAAAAATAGACCAATCGATATATATTGGCGGTGAGAGGAGACCCTATGCGCCCCAGCAAACGCGATAAGATCGTCGAAACCGCGCTCGAGCTGTTTTACCAGCACGGCTTCCACGCGACCGGAATCGAAAAGGTCCTGAGCGGCGCCGACGTCGCCCGGATGACGCTCTACAATCATTTCAAATCGAAAGAGGAACTGATTGTCGCGGTGCTGCGCCGGCGCGATGAAAATTTCCGGGAGTGGGTCGTCCACTATGTCGAACAGAAGGCCGGGACGCCGCGCGACCGTCTGCTGGCCCTGTTCGATGCTCACGCCGAATGGTTCGCGGAAAAAGGCTTCCGCGGTTGCTTGTTCATTAACGCGGCCGCGGAATTTGCCGGCAACAGCGACTCCATTC
The DNA here is from genome assembly GCA_029861675.1 of Alphaproteobacteria bacterium. Next base: position 5,536 of record JAOTYV010000103.1, on the reverse strand, counting down.
ACCACGCCGCGGCGGAGCACAAACGATTGATCATCAGTTTCATCCGCGGCCTCGCCGTTGCCGCCGGCATCCAAAACCCCGACGTCGTCGCCGATCAACTCGCCTTGCTGCTGGAAGGCGCCATCGTCAATGCGCAAATGTCCGGTGACGCAGCGTGGGCCGGCAAGGCGCGGGATACCGCCGAGACCCTGCTCGACCGCGCGTGATCCAATCCGATCCGCGTTGCCTTGTTACGGCTGCGCCCCATCCTGATGGAATTTAAGCACGGCGCATATGAATCCGTGTACGGGCGTCGGCACGCCGAGGTCACCGCCCAGCCTTACGACCGCTCCGCTCAGCCAGGGCAGTTCGAGGCGATTGCCGCGGTCCAGATCGGTCGCCATCGAAGCCCGCCCTTGCGCGGGGAGGGTATCGATCCAGGCCATCGTCCGGTCGACGCAATCGTCGTCTAACGCCACCCCTTTGGCCACGCCCACTGCCGCCACCTCTGCCACCGCGGCGCAGAGCAGGGCGCGGGTATCGGGATCCGACCGCACGGCGCCGAAGGTTCCCCGCGTGGCACTGGTCAGACCGCTCACCGCCGCCAGCATCAGGAACTTGGTCCAAATGGTCCGCTCGATCGTGCGGGTGAACTCGGATTCGATGCCCGTTGCCCGAAAGGCGTCGTCGAGCGCCCTGCCCCGCGGACTGTCGCTGCCGTCCATTTCGCCGAACCGGATGCGCGTATAGTCGGATACCTGGCGGATAACGCTGGGCGCGTGGATGGCGGCGGCGATTTCGGCGATTCCGCCCATCACATGCTCCGGCCCGATCAGGCGCCCGAGCCGGTCTTCGGCCTCGACCCCGTTCTGCAGCGCGATCACCGCCGTGCCGTCGCGCAGCATCGGCAGAATAAGTGCGCCCGCTTCCTCGACCGCCCAGGCCTTGACGGCGAGCAGCACCGCATCGACCGGTCCGACCGATGCGGGCGTATCGGTCGCCCGGACCGGATGCGCGTGGACGTCTTTCGCGCCGTCGATCCGCAACCCGTCCTTCCGGATCGCATCGAGATGCGCGCCGCGCGCGATCAGCGTGACGTCATGCCCCGCGACGGCCAGCGCCGCCCCGATCGGCCCGCCGACGCCACCAACGCCCAATACAGCAATCTTCATGGTCACCCGCCCGTTTGTGCGCCAAACGGATGACAAATCGGCGGCGCCGCGTCAACGCCGATCGAAGCGAATCGCAACAGATAGCGGCTAGACCATTTCTTGTTCAAATTGACTCAAGTGAAATGGTCTATCGCTGTGTTTTTCGCAAATACGTCGTCGCGAACCGTTTCGGTTCGCTCGGGATTTGCTCTAGGCGGCCACCGGAACCGGACTCGGAATTTTCATGATCATACGCCACAGAACGACAAAAGCACCGACAACGCCAACCGACCCGACCATCTGCCAAAGATCGAAGGATTGGCTGGAAAAATTGACAATGACGTTAATCAACGCCGCCCCGCCGAAGGTGAACAAGACCATCACGACGAATACAATGACTTGCTGAATCCAGCCTTGCCGCAACCATGCCGGCGGCGCCGGAGCGTTGTTCCGTCTCGTAGCATAGGCAAGCAGCAAGACGCCAGCGCTACTCAGCGCCAAACCATACAATAACCACATCCGATTTGTCTCCGAAGGGACGCGCTGCTGTCGCCGCTCCGACCTGATGACAATCATCGTTAGGGGACCGGGCGTTTGCGCACCACGTCACCATATGCGCCTGTAAATGCCGCATTGGAAAGAGAATAGTGAAACCCCCGACGCGGAGCCGCCCTGGCCCCGAGGGACATATTTCGTCAGGCAGGGATGCCCAGTTCTTCCGGCAGATAGAACCCGGTGCGCTTGTGAAACCGCGGCTGATCGGGCGGGAAGTCGTTTCGCCGATGCATGACCGAAGTGTTGTCCCACATGAGAACGTCGCCCGGCCGCCATTCGTGACAATAGACGTGTTCGGGTCTGATGGCGTGCGCGGTGAGGTCGGCGAGCAGCGCGTCGCTTTCCTGTTGCGGAAGACCGCCGATCGCCTTGATGTGATTGGGGCTGAGGTAGAGCGCCTTGCGGTCGAGATAGGGATGGGTCCGGACCAGCGGATGGGTGACGTCGGGAATTTCCTCCAACTGGTCGGCACGCAACGGCGCACGGCGCTCATGTCCCGGCTTGACCGGCGAAAAGACGGCGGTCAGGCCCTCGACCCGCCGGCGCAAATCGTCCGGCAGGCTGTCATAGGCGGCCGAAAGATCCGCAAAGAGCGTTTCGCCGCCATGATCCGGAATTTCGATCCCATACAGAATGGTCCCGAAAACCGGCTTCGGCGTATAACTCTGATCCGTATGCCATTCGAGGACACCCCGAACCGGCGCCTTCGTCTCCCGGTTGGTGGCGTACATGACCTCCTTGTGGTCGGGCGACACGAGTTGCGACTGAACATGGACGAACAGCCGTCCGAAACGGCGCGCGAGGGCGAGCAAATGGTCGTCTTCCAGCGATTGATCGCGAAAAACAGCCACCTTGTATCGCATCCATAGATCGCGCAAGCGGTTGAAATCCGCGTCGTCCAGCGGTTGTGAAAGATCGACGCCGTCAATCCTGACGGCAAAATCCGACGCCAACAGGGTCATATCCATTGAACGGGTCCTTTCCTCGTATCCGTGTATTCCGGCATGATCCCGGCCAGACCGCAAGAGGCCGCCCTTACGCCGCCGGCACGATTACGCCGGGATTCAGTATTCCCGCCGGATCGAGCCGCGCCTTGGCGGCCGCCAGGACGTCTCCGAACAAATCCGGGCGCTGGCGTTCGTACCACGGCATGTGATCGCGGCCGACCGCGTGGTGGTGGGTGATGGTGCCGCCCTCGGCGATCACCGCGCCGGACGCCTGCTGCTTGATGTGACGCCACTGTTCGATCAGCGCGCCGTCGCGGCCCATCCCCTGGAACGTGAAATAAGGCGCCGGGCCATCGGGATACACATGGGTGAAGCGGCAGGTGACGTTGCCGGGCTGGCCCGTCGCCTCCTCGATCGCCGCCAGGGTCGCCGCTTTCACCCGGTCGTGGAAGCCGCGAAACCGGTCCCAGGTGATCGAGGTCTCAAACGTATCGCCGATCACGCCGAGCGAAATCAGCACCTCCCTGTAATGCGGCATGCGGATGAAGGCGTTGCGCCACGCCCCGGCCGCGCCCGACCGGTGCGCCTCCGGGTCGGACGCCGCCGCGTCCTCGTACACACCACCGTGATCGCGGCAAATCTCCAGCCCCCGCGCGGTCCAGGCATCGACCGGGTGGTCGGCGGATTCGAAGGCCAGCACCAGCACCGACTGCGCGCCGTCGCCGAAACCGTTGTTGTAAGCCTCACCGGAGTCGAGCAGCCGCAAATTCGACGGGAATAGCGCCGATTGCGACAGCGCGCGCACCGCTTCGGCCGCCTTGTAGAAATCGTCGAACAACACCGCCGCCGAGCCGCGATGGACCGGTCGGTCCTGCAACCGCATCCAGGCTTCGGTAATGATGCCGACCGCGCCCTCGGAGCCGATCATGAACCGGTCCGGGCTCGGTCCCGCGCCGGAACCGGGCAGCCGCCGGCTTTCCAGGATGCCCTGCGGCGTGACCATGCGGAGGCTTTCGACAAAATCGTCGATATGGGTATAGAGCGTGGCGAAGTGGCCGCCCGAGCGGGTGGCGATCATGCCGCCGAGCGTCGCCATCTCGAAACTTTGCGGGAAATGCCGCATGGTGAGCCCCTGCGGTTTTAGCGCCGCCTCCATTGCGGGCACCCGGATGCCGCCCTGGATACGCGCGGCCCGGCTCGTCTTGTCCACTTCGATCACCGCATCGAGGCGCGTGAGATCGAGGCTGACCGCGCCGTTGAAACCGCCGCCGACGACCGGCTCGACGCCGCCGACCACACTGGTGCCGCCACCGAACGGGATCACCGCCGCCTTCGCGCCGGCCGCCCAATCGAGCACCGCGGCGATGTCGTCCTCGTCGCGCGCATAGGCGACGAAATCGGGCGCGTTGTCGAACCGGTTGTCGAAGATATTGACGTATTCGGGCAGCGACTTGCCATAGGTGTGCGTCGCCCGGTCATAGGCATCGACCGAGCAAAAGGATTTCAACGTCTCGGGCGCTTCCAGCTTGGGCTTCGGCAGCGACAACGCGTCCATCGGCGGCGGCGGCCGGCGTTCGGCCGCGCCAAGATCGTATCGGTCCGCCAACCGCCCGATCAGCGTCTCGGTTTCCGCATCGCTGAGCCCGTCATCTTCGTAGCCCCAACCGCACAGCTTCAGCCGCCGCTCCGCCATCGCGCCCTCCTGTCACAGCAGGACACGATCTTGGCGCTCCGGAAAGGACGCTGCAAGCCCGGCGTCACACGGTGCCTATGTATTTTCGGGTTTTGCTTTCATCCTCGGCCGCGCCGCGCGCTTGCCGCCGCGTTTCGGATTGCTTTTGGAACTGTGCTTGATTTTACCCTTCGTGCCGGTCGTTTCCGGCGCATAAGGATTTTTGCCCTTGCGAAATTGCAGGCGCAGCGGCACCCCTTCGAAGCCGAAATCCTCGCGCAGCCCGTTGACCAGATAGCGCTGATAGGAATCCGGCAGCTCTTCGGGACGCGATGCCCAGATCGCGAAGGTCGGCGGGCGCGATTTGACCTGGGTCATGTAGCGCAGCCGAATTCGGCGGCCCGAGCCGGCGAGCGGCGGCGGATGTGCCGCGATCATCAGATCGAGCCAGGCGTTGAGGCGCGCCGTCGAGACGCGCTTGTTCCAGATATCATAGATCGAGAAAACAGCCTGCATCAGCTTGTCGAGGTTACGCCCCTCAAGCGCCGAGATGGTCACCACCGGGATGCCGCGCACCTGCGGCATCGATGTCTGCAGCCGGTCGCGCAGCAAGCGAAGCGCCGCGTCGCGGTCGACAACCGCATCCCATTTATTGGCGGCAATAACCAGCGCGCGGCCCTCCTCGATCACTTGCCGGCCGATCGTCAGATCCTGCTTTTCCAGCATGACCGCGGCATCCAGCATGAGCACCGCGACATTGGCGTAGCGGATGGTCCGCATCGTGTCGACGGTCGACAGCTTCTCCAGCTTATCGCTCACCCGGGCCCGGCGGCGCAGCCCGGCGGTGTCGACAAGCTGTAGGGGCCGGCCGTCGAACGTCCAATCGACCGTGATCGAATCCCGGGTGATGCCGGCCTCGGGTCCGGTGAGCAGCCGATCTTCATCAATCAGCCGGTTGACCAGGGTGGACTTACCGGTATTCGGCCGGCCGATGATGGCGAGCTGCAGCGGCCTCGACGCGTCGTTTTCGCCATCGTCATCGGGCGCCTCATCGGCGGCATCAAGGTATGGCAACAGCGCGACCAACAAGTCGGCCATGCCGTCGCCGTGTTCGGCCGACAACGCAACGGGATCGCCAAAACCAAGGCTGTAACTCTCGTAAAGCCCGGCATTGGCCGCGGTGCTCTCGCATTTGTTGGCGCCCAGAATGACCGGCCGGCCCCGCTCGCGCA
>JAOTYV010000381.1 GCA_029861675.1 Alphaproteobacteria bacterium | reverse complement strand
ACCATGACCGCATTGCCGTCCTTGTCGATGTGGGTCAGGTCGCTCATCGGCCAGGCCTTGGGCGCGCAGGGGCCAGCGGTTTCATCAGGCGGATGCCGCCAAGGGCCGGGTCAAAAGCGCCCGGGTTGCCGCGGTTACGTCCGATTGTCGCATCAGGGATTCGCCCACGAGATAGCAGAACGCGCCGGCCGCGGCCATGCGCGACAGGTCCTCGGGAGTCGACAGGCCGCTTTCGCTGATCAGGACCCGCTCCGCCGGCACCATCGCCGCCAGCTCCTCCGTGGTTGCAAGGTCAACGTCCAAGCTTTTGAGATTGCGGTTGTTAATGCCGATCAGACGAGATTTCAGTTTGAGCGATCGGTCCAATTCGGACGCATCATGAACCTCGATCAGAACGTCCATATGCAACTCGATTGCCACGGCCTCGAGCGTCGCCGCCTCATCGTCGTTGAGCGCCGCCATGATCAGCAGGATGCAATCCGCGCCGATCGCGCGCGCCTCGAAGACCTGATAGGGATCGAGGGTGAAGTCCTTACGGAGAACCGGCAATCCCGTCGCCATCCGTGCCGCCGTGAGGTAATCGTTACGGCCCTGGAAATACGGCGCGTCCGTGAGCACCGATAGACATGTGGCGCCACCGGATTGGTAGGCGCGGGCCAGTGCCGCCGGGGCAAAATTATCTCTTATCAAGCCTTTGCTCGGCGATGCTTTCTTGATCTCTGCAATCAGCCCGTATTCGCCGGCATCGGCGCGCGCGGCAAGCCGGTCGGCGAAACCCCGCGGCGGCGGCCCGGCCGCTGCGTGCCGTTCCATCTCCTGCTGCGGCGTCTGTTTCTTCAGTTCGGCGACATGGGCGCGTTTGTCGGCGCAGATCTTGGCGAGAATGTCGCTCATGCGGCTTGTCCGGTAATCGCCAGCATGCGTTCCAAGGCGGTCTTGGCGGCACCGCTGTCAATCGCCTCGGCCGCAAGGGCGGCGCCTTCGCGCAAATCCTCGGCGCGGCCGGCGACGTTCAGCGCGGCGGCGGCGTTCAGCACGACGATATCCCGATAGGCGCCGGGCTCGCCGGCGAGCAAAGCCCCGATTGCCGCGGCGTTATGCGCCGGATCGCCGCCTTTTAGGGCTTTTAGGTCCGCCTGTGGCAGTCCGGCATCTTCCGGTGTCACCTCGAACGTCCTGATCGATCCGGCGTAATATTCCACCACCTTGGAGGGGCCGGTCGTCGTCAATTCATCCATGCCGTCGCTGCCATACACGATCCACGCCCGCTCGGCGCCCAGATTGCCGAGAACCTGCGCCATCGGCTCGAGCCATTTGTCACTGAAGGTGCCGACAAGCAATCGTCTCACGCTTGCGGGATTAGACATGGGACCGAGAATGTTAAAGATCGTACGGATCCCCATCTCGACGCGGGCCGGACCCACATGCCGCATCGCGCTGTGGTATTGCGGCGCCATCAGGAAGCCGATGCCGGCTTCCGCAATGGACCGCTGTACGGTCTCCGGCGTCGCCTCCAGATTGATGCCAAGCGCGCCCAGCACGTCGGCGGCGCCCGACTTCGAGGAAAAGGCGCGATTGCCGTGTTTCGCGACCGGCACGCCGCATCCCGCGACCACCAGGGCGGTGGCGGTTGAGATATTGTAGGTGCCATGGGCGTCGCCGCCGGTGCCGACAACATCCATGGCGCCGGAGGGTGCCTCCACCTTGAGCGATTTTTCCCGCATGGTTCGGGTCGCGCCGGTGATCTCGTCGACGGTCTCGCCGCGCAGGCGCAGGGCCATCAGGAAGGCGCCGATTTGCGCCGGCGTCGCGTCCCCCGACATCATGATGTCGAATGCGCCCGCCGCTTCCGATTCGCTCAAGCTGTGTCCGTCGGCAACCTTGGCCAGCAGCGGCTTGAGATCGCCTGTCTTATCCGTATCGTTCGTCATGCCGGTCCTTCAATGCGCCGATTTTCCGCAAATTTCCAAGAAGTTTTCCAAAAGCTTATGTCCATGTTCCGAGGCGATGCTTTCCGGATGGAATTGCACGCCGTGCAATGGCATTTCGCGATGGGCGAGGCCCATGATGACGCCGTCGTCTGTTTCGGCGGTTATCTCAAGGCAATCGGGCAGGGTTTCGCGTTCGATCGTGAGTGAATGATAACGCGTTGATTCGAAGGGAGATGGAATGCCGCTAAAAACGCCGGTTCCGGTGTGTTTCACGTCGCTGAGCTTGCCGTGCATCGGTTCGGGTGCGCGGATGACGCGGCCTCCCATGGCCTGGCCGATCGCCTGATGCCCGAGACAGACGCCGAGAACCGGCAGGGTGCCCGCCGCCGCACGGACCAAGTCGAGGCTGATTCCCGCCTGATCCGGATCGCAGGGTCCTGGCGAGATGACGATGCCTTGCGGTCGCGATTCCATCGCTTGTTCGACGGAAATCGCGTCGTTGCGCCACACCTGGATCTCCGCCCCAAGCTCGCCCAGGAAGTGATAAAGATTGTAGGTAAAGCTGTCGTAGTTATCTAATAATAGATACATAACAATATGTTATCCGGCATTGCCGGAACCTTTTTCAAACTAGCCCTGAGCTGCCATCTTATAACAGGCTTGATAGGGGGGTGAAAGCAAGTGCGGTAAAGATATGGGCGGCGTTCAACGTCCTTTAAACACCGGTTTGCGTTTCTCGACGAATGCCTTCATGGCTTCCTTGGAATCCTCGGTCGAGGACAGTTCCACGGTCATGTTCTGTTCGAACCGGTAGCCGTCCCGCAGGCTCATTTCTTCAATAGCGTTCATGGAATGTTTCGCGAGCCGCATGGCGACCGGGCTGCGCGCCGCAATTTCCCCGGCGATGGCCATGGCCGCGTTCATCAATTCATCTGCCGGCACGCAGCATTCCGCGACGCCGAGACGGTACATTTCCGCGCCGGTTACCTGATAACCGGTAAAAAGCATCCGATGCGCCCGCGAATGGCCGAACAGCCGCATCGCATGGCGGCCGCCACCGAGCAGGCCGACATTGATCTCGGGCAGCGCAATGACCGCTTCCTCGGCGGCGACAAGGATGTCGCAGGAGGCCGCCACCGCCAGTCCGGCGCCGAGGGCAGGGCCATTAATCGCCCCGATCACCGGCTTCTGGCATTCCATCACCGCATGGAAACATTCCCGGGCGCGCCGGTTGTGTTGCCAATTGTCACCGGCTTCCCGGGGCTTTCCGGCGCGTTCCTTGATATCCGCCCCGGCGGAAAAACAGCGGCCGGCCCCGGTGAGGATGACGGCGCGCACGTCCTCACGATCGCTCAATGTGTCAAACACGGTCGCCATGTCATTATGAAATTGGGAATTCTGCGCATTGACCGGTGGCCGGTCCATGGTTACGACCGCGATGAAGTCGCGGATGTCGCATTTTATGGTTTCGGTCTGCATTGCGGCGCTTCCCCAGTCTCAATTTTCGAACGCGAGCCGCCGATGACGTCGATGGCCCTGACAGGAGAATAGGCGGACATACCCCGTCTTGCCAACGACCGGCGGCGAATCGGCGATTTTTCATTTTTGACCCCGCCAAACTGCACTGTCGTTACGATAAATCCCGTGTAAATTTCAGTTATCGTTCATTAATTTGTGCGATTTCGGAAGGGTGCGGACGCTTGCCGGCCAGGAGCCGGTTTGCCGGGCGGTAGCGTTGGTCATATGCCCACAGTTCGCCTATACATGCGGGAAAGGTGCACTGGGGAGTGACCATCCATTGAACGCCCGATTTCTCCTGGCATGGCGCCGGATGCGCCGGATGCTCGGACCTATGAAAAGGTCTGGCGGAGGTGTTTCCGCACGAGGCGGTGCGGCCATGGCGACCCGG
>JAOTYV010000382.1 GCA_029861675.1 Alphaproteobacteria bacterium | reverse complement strand
TTCATGCAAACTCCCCTCAAAAGGAAGCTTGAATCACATTTCAGAATCTGTGTGAATCCATTAAATGTCCACAGACCCTAGTCCGGCCATCCGTTCCCGCGGCTGCCGCCACGGATCGATGGACGGTGCGCTCTAACCGACGTCGCACATCGTGATGCGGCGATCGTTTATCATGTCCTCGTATTTGGCGCGTGTTTCCGCAAGGATCGGCGATTTTCCGTGCGCCTCGAGCGCGGCGCCATCCTTGTAGCATTCGAATAGAAACACCGCGCCGGTGTCCTTTTTGGGAATCAGTACGTCGAATTGTAGGCAACCCGGTTCCGCATCGAGCGTGCGCGCCGCATGGCTGCGAATAACCGCTTCGAAGGCGTCGCGATGTTCCGGTTTCACGTCGAATTCTACGACCAGCGCTATTTTGCTCACGTTTCTCTCCCTCGTATTGGATGGTGTTCTCGTACGGGCGGCGGGGTATCGCGGCTACTGATGTTCGTGTCCGCGTATGCCCAATACCCACATCCACCCCATAATGCATCCCTTGATCCGCGGCAGAAACCAGAATGTCAGAAGCAAGGCAAGGCCGGGCCACAACGTGAGTTGGAACCACATCGGCGGGGCGGCCGTCTGCTCACTGAACAGCAGCAGCGGGACAATTATGTGACCGACGACGAGAATGGTGAAGTAGGGCGCCACGTCGGCGGTATAAATTTCGCCGTTTTCCGTGCCGCAATTGCCGCAGACGGGATGCAGCGCGAGATATCCCCGGAACAGCGGACCCTGGCCGCATTTCGGGCAGCGGCGGCGGAAGCCGCGCTGCATTGGCCTGAAATATCGGATCGGACCGGTCTCGGCGTTACGGGACATTAGCTCTTCCCCAGTTGATCGCGTGACGGGGCGTGGCGTTCACCCTGCTCTGGGCGGCGGGGCGAGACTGCCGCGCCGTCCACCGAACATCAGGCTCGCCAAAAACAGCGCGAATGCCGCGACCACGATCGATGGTCCCGAGGGCGTATCCCATTGCAGCGATATCAGCAATCCCCCGGTTACCGACAACGCGCCAAAGCCGCTGGACATAATCGCCATGCTCTCCGGCGATCGGGCGAAGCGCCGTGCGGTCGCCGCCGGGATGATCAGCAGGGAGGTGATCAACAGGATGCCGATGATCTTCATCGACAGCGCGATCACGACGGCAAGCAGCAAGGTGAAGATGAGCCTGGTGCGCAGCGCCGGTACGCCTTCCGCACGCGCCAACTCCTCGTGCACGGTGAGCGCCAGCAGTGGCCGCCAGATGCCGGCGAGCACGAGCAGGACCCCGGCACCGCCGCTATAGATGACGATGATATCGCCGGGCGTGATCGCCAGGATGTCGCCGAACAGGTATCCCAAGAGATCGACACGCACATGGTCCATGAGGCTGAGCACGACCAGTCCGCAGGATAGCGCCGTGTGCGACAGAATTCCGAGCAAGGTGTCGGTGGCGATGCGGTGTTGCTCCTGCAGCGCCACGATGACGACGGCAAAGCCGATACATGTGAGGGCGATGCCCAGGGTGAGGTTGATCGACAAGACGAAGCCGAGCGTGACGCCGAGCAGCGCCGAGTGGGCGAGTGAATCGCCGAAATAGGCCATCCGGCGCCAAACGACGAAGCAGCCGAGCGGTCCCGCGACCACTGCCACGCCAATGCCGCCGAGCAAGGCGAGGACGAGGAAATTATCGATCCCGATCATGGCTGCGGTGTCTTCTCCTTCGTCTGCGCCGCGGGATCGTCGTGGCTATCGTGTTGCGGCGGGGCCGGCACGACCTCGCCGTGCAACGTGTGGTCGTGATCGTGGTCGTGGGTGTAGACGGCGAGGTTTTCCGCCGCCCGCGCACCGAACAGCGCCACATAGGCCGGGTGTCTGCTCACGGCTTCGGGCCGGCCTTCGCAGCAGATATGCGCATTCAGGCAGATTACCCGGTCGGTCGCGGACATGACGAGATGCAGATCGTGCGAAATCGTCAAGACGCCGCAGCCCCGGCGGTCGCGAATGCCGTGGATCAGCTCGTAGAGCGCGATCTGACCATTAAAATCGACATTGGCCGTCGGTTCGTCGAGTACCAGCAGATCCGGGTCGCGCAACAGGGCGCGTGCGATCAAGACCCGTTGCAGCTCGCCGCCGGAAAGCTCCGGCACGGTCGCCTCGGCCAAACCTGCGGCGCCGACCTCCGCCAGCGCTTCCGCCATCCGGCCGGCATCGACCCGGTTGGTCAGGCTCATCAGCCGGCCAACGGTGATGGGCAATACGGTATCCAGCGGCAGCCGTTGCGGCACATATCCGAGGCGCAGCGCCGCCTGCCGTGTCACGATGCCGGCGTCGGGTTTGAGGACGCCGAGCAGGATGCGCGCCAGGGTCGATTTGCCCGATCCATTCGGGCCGATCAAAGCGACAATTTCGCCGGCCCGGACCGCGAGATCGACGCCGCTCAGGATTTGCCGCCGGCCAAAGGACATCGCAATGCCGGTGGCGTTGATCAGCGGATCGGCGTCAGCTTTCATCGGGGCTCGATCCGGCATTGTCAACACAGTCCCCGCATAGCCCGGTCACTTCGACCACCGGGGTCTCGATGGCAAAGCCCGTTGACGCCGCAGTGGTGTGTATCGCGGCGGTGATGCGCGGATCGGCCATTTCCGCCACCATGCCGCAATCCCGGCACATCAGAAATTGGCCTCGATGGCGGTCGCCGGGGTGGTCGCAACCGACGAAGGCATTGCGGCTGGCCAGCCGGTGCACCAGCCCGTGTTCCATCAGGAAATCCAGCGTCCGGTAAACGGTCATCGGCGCGGCGCTCCGTCCCTGTTCCTTCAGACGATCGAGAATATCGTACGCGCCGGCGGGATGATGGCCTTCCCAAATGATTTTCAAGACGGCGCGGCGCAGCGTCGTGAGCCGGAGACCGCGGTCCGCACAGAGGCGCTCGGCGCGGCTGAAGGCCTCGTCGATGCAGTGTTTATGATTATGGGAACGGTCCGGGAAGGGACCGCTAATCGCATCCGCCGCCGATGTATTTCCGTCAGAAGCATCCGATCGCATGAATTGCCGTATCGTGGTTTTCGTTGGGTGGCGCGATGCAATGCGTAACCGCGCGCGGCGGCACTCGGCATCGGTCTAAATGATATAGTATATCATAAAGACAGGGCAAAGATAATTAGCCGCAGGATCCGGCGTGTTTCAGCTTGTAATTCGATGAACTAGAAACACAAAGCGGACTGGTACGTCTGGTGCCGGGGGACGAGCGGCCCAAGATTTGCGTCCGGCTTACCTCGCTTTCCGGCCAGAAGCACACGAAACCATGTTTCCTCACCACCTGCGTTTCTTGGACCGACACAGGTGAAATTGGCAAGAAAACGAACATTCCGTCTTTGCGCAAATAGACTGACTTTCCACCGTGGCAATGCTCTTGGTTGTGGGCGGAGGTGCACGCCTCGTGCGAACCTAAAGCTCAAACGCGCTGAGGCCGTCCGTCAGGAGCAACGTGTCTTGATGATCATTTGTGGCACAAGCTGGTTGGGGTTCGCCGGAAAGGAATTGGTGCTAATCGCATGTGCCGAATTAATCTGAAATATCCCAGAGTTCTCGGTGTAGGGCGTAGGATTATTCAAATTGGTAAATCCATTGGGCTTAAGAAAATCCCCAGAACCGCCAGATATCGGACTTGTCCCAACGTAAAATCCAATTCGGTAGCTACGCCCCGCGGCTAATGTCACCGCCAACGGAATTGTCACCGTCATGTTAGTACCAACTGTCGTAAGAGTGGCATTAGACGAGCCGATAAGTGCCTGAGTACTGCTGTCGTAAATGCGG
>JAOTYV010000380.1 GCA_029861675.1 Alphaproteobacteria bacterium | reverse complement strand
AATCCGTATCGGAACCTTGAACTTCGCCAATCGCGCCGCGCAATGCGCCCGCACCGCCGTCTCATCGAGCACGGCGCCCGTCGCCAGGGTAACGAAGGCGAAGGCGGCATTGCGCCCGGCCGCATCCACCGCGACGACCTGTGCGGCCGCAATCTGCTCGAGCGATTGCAATTCGGCCTCGATTTCCGCGGGGCTGACAAGGAACCCGCCGAGCCGCAACACATCGCCCATGCGGGTGATGAATTCGAACCCGCCATCCTCCTCCATCTGCGCCAAATCGCCGGTGCACACATACCCGTCCCCGGTCAGCGCCTCGGCCGTCGCCTCCGGATTGTCGATATATTCGACCATCAGGCTCGGTCCCGCGATTTCCAGCGCGCCCGGCTTACCCGGCGGCAGCAAATCACCGCTGTCCGGATCCCGCACGCGGGCCGCGCCGCGCGGCGAGACCATCGCACCGCCCGCCTTGCGCCGTTCCGCCAGCGGTGCATGGGGATCGCGCCCGGCGACAAAGGCCATCGTCTCGCTCATCCCCCACAGCCCGATGACCCGGATGCCCCGCGCGTCCGCGCGGTCCGGTAAATCCTCGAGCGCCCGGTTGAACGCGCCGTAGCCGACAAACCGGATGGTCGCGAAGGGCGCATCGGTCTCCGCCGCGCGCAGCATCGCATCCAGCATGTCGTCGGCCGCTTCGAAATGCGTCACTCTGTGGCGCTTGCACAACGCCACCGCCGCGGCCGCATCGAAGGCGGACATCAGCACCATCGGCCGCGCCGCCGCGATTGTGGCGATCGCCTGGCAGAAACCGAATACGCCGCAGAGCGGCAGCGCCTGCAAACACACCGTATCCGGATCCACGAACCCGAATTTGCGGGCGACCTCAGTCGTATGCACCGCGACCGCAGATTGCCGGTGCAGCACCAGTTTCGGCGCACTTGTGGTGCCCGACGTGGTGAAAATATTGCTGCCGGTATCCGGGCCGGCATGGTCCCGGTCATACGGTGCGTGCGCGCCGATCTCGGCAAATCGATGAATGGCGCGACCGGGAAGCTCGAACGCCGCATCGGTCCCTTCGCCGTAGACGATGACGCTTTCCACCGCGTCGAGCGCCCCGGGCTCGAGCGCGGCGAGAATGCCGGGGAAATCGATGCCGCGAAAATCCGGCCACAACACCAGCATCCGCGCGCCCGACCGGCGAATGATGTCGCCCACCTCGGCGGCGCGAAAGCGCGTGTTGACCGCAACCGCCACCGCGCCGAGCCGGCCACAGGCGAAATAAAGGATCAGATAGGCCGGCGTATTGGGCAGCCAGAACGCCACGCGGTCGCCCGCCCCGATCCCCTGCGCCGCGAGAAACCCCGCCGCGCGGCGCACCTGTTGATCGAACGCGCGATAGGTCAGGGAGTCGTTTTCATAAAGTATCGCCGCGCCGTCGGGTCGCCGCGCGACGGCTCGATCGAGCAGCGCGGTCAGTGTGGTGGGAAGTGATGGGATCGGGTCGTTCATCGTCGAAGTTTAGCAATGCGATGGGTAGTATTGCCAATCCGCGATCATTAATCCCGGCGCGGCGGAGTTCGTTTGCAAAATGCGCAACCTGCCGCAAATATCTTCATCACCCCGCCGCCCATCCCGTAACGAGCCGGAACCGCCCCATGAGCTGGAAGCAACAGGTCGATGAAATTCACCGGAAACGCGCGCTTGCGCAGGAGCTCGGCGGAGCCGACGGTGTCGCGCGCCAGCATGCGCAGGGCCGCCAGACGGTGCGCGAGAGCATCGATGGGCTGATCGACGCGAATTCGTTTCAGGAAATGGGCGCGGGCGCGGGCGTCGCGGAGCGCGACGAGAACGGCGCGATGACCGAGTTCACGCCGGCGAATTTCGTGCTCGGCTTCGGCGAGATCGAGGGGCGGCGCTGCATCGTCGGCGGGGAGGATTTCACGCTGCGCGGCGGATCGCCCAACGAGGCCGGGCTGCGCAAGAGCATCTATGCCGAGGAGATGGCCTGCCGCTATAAAGTGCCGCTGATCCGGCTGCACGAGGGCGGCGGCGGCAGCGTCGCCGGGCCCGGATCGAAAACCGTCGGCAGCCCGGTGTATTCGCCGCCGCGCTTCCGCTCGGTGGCGCGCGCACTGGCCTCGGTGCCGGTGGCGACCGGCGCGCTCGGTCCGGTCGCGGGGCTGCCCGCATCCCGCTTCGTCGCGTCGCATTTTTCCGTGATGACGAAGGAGACCGCGCAAATCCTGATCGCCGGCCCGGCGGTGGTCGAACGCGCCTTGCGCGAAAAGATCACCAAGGAAGAATTGGGCGGCGCCCAGGTGCACACGCGGAACGGCGTGTCCGACAACATCGCCAAGGACGACGCCGATGCGTTCCTGCAAATCCGCCAATTCCTCGGCTATCTGCCGCCGAATGTTTGGGAGTTGCCGCCGGTGGTCGATACCGGCGACGCGCCGGACCGCTGCGACGACGCGTTGCTGTCGATCGTGCCGACGGACCGGCGCAAGATCTTCGACATGCGCGAACTGCTGGCGCATATCGTCGATCAGGGGTCCTTCTTCGAGATGACACGCGACTACGGGCGCGGACAGATCACCGGCTTCGCGCGTCTGGCGGGCCATAGCATCGGCGTCATCGGCAACGACTGCCGCTACTATGCGGGCGCGATGACCGCGAACGGGGCGCAGAAGGTCCGGCGGTTTGTCGAAATCTGCGAGTCTTTCCACATTCCCATCGTCAGTTTCGTCGACGAGCCGGGCTTCATGATCGGCTCCGCCTCCGAGACGGCCGGCACGATCCGCTACGGCACGGCGGCGGTTCTCGCGGTCGCCGATTGTTCGGTACCCTGGGCGTCGGTGGTGGTGCGGAAATCCTTCGGCGTGGCGCAGGCAGCCCATTACGGGCCGGACGCCTTCGTGCTGGCCTGGCCGTCGGCCGAGATGGGGGCGCTGCCGGTCGAGGGCGGGGTCGCCGTCGCCTTCCATCGCGAGATCGCGGCGGCGGCCGACCCCGAGGCCAAACGCCGGGAGTTGGAGGAAAAGATGGCCGCGCGGCAGTCCCCGGCGGCGCGGGCGGAATCCTTCTCCATGCATGAATTGATCGACCCGCGCGAGACCCGGCCGATGCTGTGCGACTGGATCGGCTGGAGCGTACCGCTGCTGGACGGACATCTCGGTCCCCGGCGGTTTCCCTACCGCGCCTAGAACAAAGGAATTTGTCGTATGGGCAAATGGCAGATTGGCGACGTCAAGATCACCCGCATCGTCGAGTTGGAAGTGACCGGCGGCACCCGCTTCATCCTGCCGGACGCGACGCGCGAGGCGGCGCGCGAGATCGACTGGCTGGCGCCGCATTTCATGGATTCGGAGGGCCGGCTGATCATGAGCATCCACGCACTGATCCTGGAGGTGGGCGACCGGCGTATCATGGTCGACACCTGCCTCGGCAACGACAAGGAACGCGCGATCCCCGGCTGGCACATGCGCACCGGGCCGTTCCTGGAGGATATCGCGGCGGCGGGATACCCGCGGGAATCGATCGACACGGTGCTGTGCACCCATCTGCATGTGGATCATGTCGGCTGGAACACCATGCGGGTCGATGGCAAATGGGTGCCGACTTTTCCAAACGCCCGCTACCTGATCGGCGCGACCGAAATGACGCATTGGCAAGGCGAGGGCGGTAGGAACCGGCGCGGCGACGACGCCTTCGGCGATTCAGTGAAGCCGGTGCTCGACGCGGGCCTTGTCGACCTGGTCGACAGCGACCATCGGCTGTGCGACGAAATCTGGCTGGAGCCGACGCCGGGGCACACGCCGGGCCATGTCAGCGTGCGGATAGCGTCACAGGGCGCGGACGCC
>JAOTYV010000102.1 GCA_029861675.1 Alphaproteobacteria bacterium | reverse complement strand
ATGTTGCATTTTCCATGTGCGAAGTTGCAATGCATGCAACTGGACTGCGCCCAAGCCGGCATCGAAACCAAAACGGCCGGCATGGCCAAGAACGCGGCGACCAGCAACGCTATGCCGTGGCGATGCCTGATTTCTTCCTTTTATTTTCTGCCTGTCGCCAAATTGAACCCGACACCTCCCATCCCTGTCAAACACATAGCCAAATTGACTCGTGCCGTCGCGGCCAGCAAGATCGCGCGGTAGACGGGACTTACGAGTGAAAGGGACAGGCATGGATTTTAACGGTAAGACGGTCGTCGTGACCGGCGGTTCGTCCGGCATCGGGCGCGCCACGGTACAACGGTTTGCGGCGGCGGGCGCGGACGTCTTCTTCGGCGATCTCAACGTAGACGGCGCGCAAGAGACCGTCGCCTTGGTCGAGAAAGCCGGCGGCAGCGCCACGTTCCATCCGCTCGATCTTACCGATACGGACCAGATCGACGCCTTCGCCGATGCACTGCACAGCCGGTCCGGCAAGGCCGACGTGCTGGCCAATGTCGCCGGATTCGATATCGGCCAGCCCTTCATCGAGAACACCCGCGACTTCATGCGCAAGGTCATCGAGATCAACCTGCTGGGCGTGATCAACCTGACCCGGGCCTTCCTCGATCCGATGATCGCGGCCAACGCGGGCGCCATCGTCAGCGTGTCCAGCGACGCCGGCCGGGTCGGCAGTTCCGGCGAGACGGTCTATTCAGGGGCCAAAGGCGGCATAATCGGCTTCACCAAGTCGCTGGCGCGCGAGATGGCGCGCTATCGCATCCGCGTCAACTGCGTCGCGCCGGGGCCGACCGACACGCCGCTGTTCCACGCCAATCCGGAACGCCTCAAGGAAGCGCTGATCAAGGCGATCCCGATGCGCCGCCTCGCCGACCCGTCGGAGATCGCCGACGCGATCCTGTTCTTCGCCAGCGACCGGTCGAGCTATTGCACCGGCCAGGTGTTGAGCGTCAGCGGCGGCCTGACAATGGTCGATTAAAGCAAATCCCGAGCGAACCGAAACGGTTCGCGACGACGTATTTGCGTAAAAACAAAGAGATAGACCATTTCGCTTGGGCCAATTTGGACAAGAAATGGTCTAGGATCATATCGATAAGCGGATAACCGGCAGGGCGGCCATGGATCTCGGCGTTCGACTTTCCCAGGACCGTATCGACGCGATGGTCGCCCGCGGCGACTGGACCGGCCGGACCGTGCTCGACCACATGGACGCGGTTCTGGACGTCGATCCCGAGCGCCGCGCCATCACCGACCACAATTCCGAAACCGGCGAATCGACGACGCTGAGCTTTGCGGACCTCGACCGCTACGCCAGGCGCATAGCACACGGGCTGATCGAGCTCGGTATCGAACCGGGAGACGTGGTCTCCCTTCAACTGCCGAATTGGTGGCAGTTCGCCGCCGTGCATCTCGGCTGCGTCCACGCCGGCGCGATCACCAACCCGTTGATGCCGATATTCCGGGAGCGCGAACTGCGCTTCATGCTGGGCTTTGCCGAGTCCAAGCTGTTCATCGCGCCGCACCGCTTCCGGGGCGTCGACCACCGCGCGATGGTCGAGGGATTGCGGGACGATCTGCCGGCGCTGCGCCATGGCTATTACCTTGGCGCGGAGGATGACACGTCCTTCGAGCGTTTCTTTCTCGATACGGAACGGGAAACCGATGCCGGTACGACACTCGCCGACCGCTGGCCAGGACCGAACCACGTCACCCAAATCCTTTACACCTCGGGCACAACAGGTCAGCCCAAGGGGGTGATGCACACGGCGCACACGCTGTTCGCCACCCTCACCCCCTATGCCGAACGGCTCGGCCTCGGGGCGCGGGATTGCAGCTTCATGGCATCGCCGCTCGCCCACCAGACCGGCTTCATGTACGGCATGCTGCTGCCGATCATGCTGGGCGTGCCGACCGTGCTGCAGGATGTGTGGGACCCGGCGGAGGCCGCCCGGATCATTCAGGACAATGGCTGCAGCTTCACGTTGGCGTCGACGCCCTTTCTCGCCGATCTCGCCGACCTGCCGACACTGGACGATTACGACTTGTCCCGCTTCCGGATATTCCTGTCCGCCGGCGCACCGATCCCGCGCAGCCTGGTGGAGCGCGCCACCGAACGGCTCGACTGCCATGTGCTCTCGGGCTGGGGTATGACCGAGGTGGGCGCCGCCACTGCGTGTACCCCCGGGGGTGATCAAGAAAAGATATTCGGATCGGATGGCAATGCCCTGCCCGGCTGCGCGGTCAAGATCACGGATGCCGCCGGCGAGATTCTGCCGCCGGGCATCGAGGGCGAACTCAAAGTGCAATCGAATTCGCTGTTCGTCGGCTACCTGAAGCGCCCGGACGCCTATGCGGTCGATCCGGATGGCTGGTTCGAGACCGGCGATTACGCCCGGATGGACGAGGACGGTTTCCTCCGTATTACCGGCCGCGCCAAGGACATCATCATCCGCGGCGGCGAGAACATTCCCGTGATCGAAGTCGAGGAGCTGCTATACCGCCACCCCGCGATCCATGAATGCGCCGTTGTCGCCATGCCGGATGAACGCCTCGGCGAGCGCGCCTGCCTGTTCGCCGGGCTGAAGCCGGGGCATACCTTCAGCTTCGAAGACATGACCGCCTATCTGCGCGGCCAGGACATGGCGGTGCAGTACATGCCGGAAAAACTGGTGATTCTCGATGCCCTGCCGCGCACGCCGAGCGGCAAGATCCAGAAATTCCTGTTGCGCGAGCAGGCCCAATCCTTCACGCCGGATCGGTAAACCCATATGGCAAAAGCCTCTTACTTCGACTTCGCTCAGCATGAGGCTTTGGGTCATTGCCGCGACCTAAATTTATCAGCGGATCAAAGGATGAAACACGCCCTCACCCTGAGCGAAATCGAAGGGCGAGGGCCGCTATCCACCAGCGGAATCGAACAATGACTATATCAACGAATGACGGCCCCCTCGCCGGCTGCCGCGTTCTGGAAATCGGCTCGATCGTCGCCGGTCCCTATTGCGGACGTCTGATGGCGGATTTCGGCGCCGACGTGATCAAGCTGGAAGCGCCCGGCGGCGACCGGTTGCGCGGCCTCGGCAAGCGCTACAAGGGAAAATCGCTCTTCTTCGCCACCATTCACCGCAACAAGCGTAACATTTCGATCGACCTGAAGTCGGAGGAAGGCCGGGACCTCGTGCGCCGGCTGATGCTCGAAAGCGACGTCGTGATCGAAAACCTCAGCCCGGGCGCGCTCGACAAATGGGGCCTCGGCTACGCGGAGATGTCGAAGGTTCATCCGCGCCTCGTCATGGTCCGAATCAGCGGCTACGGTCAGACCGGCCCCTATGCGGACCGGCCCGGCTACGGCATCGTCGGCGAGGCAGTCAGCGGGCTGCGCGGCATCATCGGCGATCCGGACCGGCCGCCGCCCCGCGCGGCGGTGCCGTTGACCGACTACATCACCGGCGTACACGCCGCCTATGGCGTGATGATGGCGCTCTATCACCGCGAGCGAACCGGCCGGGGCCAGGAAATCGACGCGACACTCTACGAATCGGCCTTCAGTTTCATGGAGAGTTTCGTCCCCGCCTACGAGAAACTCGGCGTGGTGCCCGAACGCACCGGCGCAGCGTTACCCGGCTCCGCGCCCAACAATCTTTACCCCACCGCCGACGGCAAGTTCGTGCACATCACCTCCACGAACGATTCGATCTTCAGCCGGCTGGCGGAAGCGATGGGCCGGCCGGATCTGTCCGGCGACCCGGATTGGGGCAGCGACGCCTGGCGGCGCACCCATGAAGACGAGGTTGACGCGGTGGTTGGGGACTGGACGGCGCAACACGACATGGCCGCGCTGTGCGACATCCTGCTGGCCCACCGCGTGCCGAGCGGCCCGATCAACACCATCGCCGATGTCTTCGAGGATCCGCACTTCCGCGCCCGCGATATGCTGGTCGAGGTTCCGGACGAGGACCTCGGCTCGGTGACACTCGGCGGCGTGGTGCCGAAGCTGTCCGAGACGCCGGGCGGATTGCGCCACACCGGCCACGACAAGGGCGCGGATACACGCGCCGTGCTGGCCGAGCGGCTCGGGCTGACGGCGGAGGTGCTGGACCGGTTGGAAGCGGACGGGGTCATCCTGAGCAAAGGCGAGCCGCCGCAATGACCAAGCCGGCGCGCGATCTCGTCGTGACCAAAATCAAGCAGGTCTTTCCGGACCGCCGCATCCCGGAAATTCTGGCCAATCTCGACCGGTACACCGATCCGGAACGCGACCGCGTCCACCTCGCGATCCTGAAGCTGTGCGACGAGGAGGGAAAATCGGACCCGGACGACTATGTGAACGCCGCAATCCGGGATTTCCGCGACGTACTGACCTGGGCCGAAGCACCGAACCAGGCGAAACTGATAGCGTGCTGCGACCCCGGTTTACGGGCCGAAATCACGGAACAGGACCGAACCCAGTATCGGGAATGGCTGGAAAAACGGTGACAACGGTTGATTCGACCACTGCGGCGTCATTCCGGACGGCGCAACGCGACGATCCGGAATCCAGCAATTGCAAGCGATGGCTGGATTCCCGCCTTCGCGGTATGACTTGGAGGTAATTCGACGAACAACTGGCATGATTGGCCGGGGGCGCACACGCCAACCTTTCACTCTTCCGCCTCCCGCACATACGCCCCCTGCTGCCGCAGCGCCGCCTGAAGCTCGCTCACGGACACATCGCGCGGCGATGTCCCCGCATTCGCGCTGAGCGCGGCGGCGACACCCGCGGCGTGGCCGGTCAGCCAACATTGCGGGATCTCGCGCATATAGGTGTGCGTCTGGGCGTCGGTCGAGATATGCCGGCCCGCCACCAGCAGATTGTCGGTCCGGCGCGGCAGCAGCGCACCGTAGGGTACCGAGACACAGGGCCGGTTGGAGTTGGTGCTCGGGCTAACGCCGATTTCGTCCGGCAGGATCCGGCCGGTCTTGGTCTCCTCTCCGGTCATCCGGCCGATGCCGACCAGCCGCCGGCTGTGCCGCGCGCCGAGTTGCGGCCCGGTGAGCATCAGCCAGGCGTTCTCGAACCCCGGCACATGGGCGCGATAGAAGTTTTGCAATTCGACGATACTCTCCCGCGACAGAAATTCGACCGCCGTCAAATCGTCGATGTCGAGCACGCTGAAGCCGGAGAAACGCGGCCCCATGAACACGACCACGTCGTTGCGCCAGCCCGGAAACGGTTGGATGAAATGCCGTGTTTTCGTCCGCCCGAGCGCGATGATCTCGCGCCACGCCTCCGGCTCCGCATCCTGGAAATCCAGCCAGCGCGCCGTGTCCACCCCCGCCAGCAACGAGGCGGTATTGGCGCAATGGTGGATATCGTCCTGATCGATGTCGCCTTCATAGTCCTCGCCGCTGCGCGCGAAGATGTCGCCGTCACCGGTCGTGTCGATGACCACCCGCGCGCGCACCGCCATGCGGCCCTGCTTGGATTCGAGAATGGCGCCCGTGGCCTTGCCGTCCTCGACCAGCGGCGCCGCGATCCAACTGTGCAGCAGCAGTTCGATGCCGGCGTCGCGCACCATGTCGAGCGAGGCGAGCTTGAGCCATTCCGGATCGATCATCGGCGCCCAGGTGACGGTGCCGTGAAAAGCGCTGTGACGCTGCCCCCAATGATGGGCGAGACTTTCGTCCCGTGAGCCCCAATCCTTCTTCGGCGGGCCGAGGATCGCATCGTCCGGCAGGCGGTCGAGCAATTCCTCCGCCAGGCCCTGGATCAGGTGATCGCCGTTCCAGTCGGTCATGCGGTCGATCCAGATTACCAGCCCGCCGGTGGAGAGCCCGCCCAGATGATTATATCGCTCGGCCAGGATCACATCCGCGCCGAGCCGGGCGGCCGCGATCGCCGCGGTGGTTCCCGCCGGGCCACCGCCCACGACCAGGACATCGGTGCTGGCGAATATGGGGATTTCCCGCGCCGGTTCGCACACCGTGCCCAGCATCGCGCGCGGGGCGCGGCCGCCCTGTCCGCGGCCGCTATAGACGCCGCGATTGGCGATGTCGCGCGGATCGTTGGTCGGCATGGGAAGTCCTCCCGACTCCGTAAAACGCCGCCGATCTGCCGGCGGCCTCAAACCATATCAGGACGCAGCGTATGCGCTTTCCTGACCGGGAGAAAGTCTGGAAGGGAGAGGCTGAACCGGAAAGGGCTATTGCGCCGGGCGGGCCGCCTGCTGGTTCCGGCCATGATCCGCCTGCCAGCGCTTCGCCATGGCCTGCGCCGTGGCGAGATCTTCCGGCGTGATTCGGGACGCCAGCGCTTGCTGCTTTGCAACCGCCTGCTGATCGCCCTGCTCGGCGGCGAGACCATAGAGCATATGGGCGCGCGCCAGGTTTCGGGGCGCTATATCGCCTTTTTCGTAGTGCGTGGCGAGGCTGTATTGCGCGTCGGCGAATCCGGCCCGGGCAGCGAGCTGGAACCATTCGAAAGCCTTGGCACGGTTTTTCTCAACGCCCAGACCGTTGCGGTACATGACGCCGAGATTGTATTGCGCCGAGGCGAGCCCCAAATCGGCGGCCAAGCGGAACCAACGGGCGGCCGCAGCGAAATCCTGCGGGACGCCGACACCTGCAGCGAAAAGAACGCCAAGCGTGTACTGGGCGCGGCGGTCATCCTGCTCCGCCGCCAATCGATACCAGCGCACCGACTTCACGATATCCTTGGGAACGCCCCGGCCCCACCGATAGGCCTCTCCGACCCGAAGTTGCGCGCCCAGATGGCCCCGTTCGGCCGCCTCCCGGTACCAGCGCATGGCGACAGCGGGATCGCGCCGCACGCCCAAGCCATGTTCATGCAAATGGCCGATCCATTTCTGGGCATCGGCATCGCCCTTCATGGCGAACGGCCGCCAGAGATGAAGCGCGCGTGCATAGTCGCCCCGGTCGAACGCGGCCCGGGCGGCGGATTGCTCCCCCGCCGAGGCGGCGGCCGGGAACACGGTCAAGCTCACGATGAGCACGAGGATTCGTAATGACATCAACGCGATCTCCAAGAAGCTTGGCTTCTTGGTAACCCGGTAAGGTTAATGAAGGATTAATGGAACGGTCGCGTATCGGTGGCCGAACGGCCCGATTTTACGTCACTCGGAAGCGCGCCAACGGGACGCCATCCTCGATTTCGATCACCAGCTCGACCGGCGCATCGCCGCGCAGCCCGTCGTCCGGATTGACGATGTTGGTGATGACCCGCGGTCCTTCCGCCAGTTCGACAACTGCCACGTTGTAGGGAACCTTGTCCTTGAACGCCTTGTTGAACGGCACGTGGTAGACGACCCAGCTTATCAACCGGCCGGCGCCGCTCGCCGCTTCCCATTCGGCGCCGTGGTGCAGGCAGTTCGGGCAATCCTCCCGTGTCGGAAGCCAGGCGTGGCCGCAAGCGCCGCAGCGCTGAAACTTGAGCACGCGGCCCTTCAGCGCATCCCAATGCGGCCGGTTGAGGTCGGTGATATCCGGCGCGGGAATTGCGGAGGTCTCACTCATTGCCGTGTCCTCACTGCCCGAGAATGAGCGTCGAATGCGTATGCATCACGCCGCCCTGGTTGCTGACCAGACATTTTTGCGCCCCCTTCACTTGCAGATTGGCGGTGCCGCGCATCTGGCGCACGCCCTCGATGATGAGCTGCATGCCGGGCATACCGGTCTCGGACAGCAGCCCGCCACTGGTGTTGGTCGGCAGCGCGCCATTGCGGTGAAGGGCGCCGTCCTCGACGAATGAACCGCCCTCGCCTTTCTTACAAAATCCGTAATCTTCCAGCGTCATCAACGGGGTAATGGTGAAACAGTCGTACAGTTGGGCGACGTCGATGTCCTTCGGCTTCAGGCCCGCCATGGCGAACGCGGTCTTGCCCGACACCACGGCCTCGGTCGAGGTCATGTCGGGGCGCAGCGCCACCTCCCACGAAGTCTGGCCCTGGCCGAAGCCCAGGACCGGTACCGGCGCCGGCACCTTGAGTCGCTTGGCCCGCGCCGCGCTCATCACCAGTACGGCGCCGCCCGAATCCGATACCAGGCAGCAATCGTCGCGGCGCAGCGGATCGACGATCCAGCGGGAATTGAAATACTCGTCCAGCGTGATCGGCTTGCGAAGCTGGGCGTTCGGATTCTCCGCCCCGTGCGCCCGGCAGGCAACGGCGATCGCGCCAAGCTGCGCGTGCGTGGTGCCGTATTGCTCCATGTGGCGGCGGGCGATCATGGCGTATCCCGGTGCGACCCCGAACCAGCCGTAGCTCGCCGCACCGTCGCCGTTGCGCATCCGCGCATAGGCCTGGCGGGTGCCGGATTTCGGATTGTCGGCCCCGGTTACCAGCGCCACCTCGCATTGTCCCGCCTCGATCGCCATGGCGGCGAAGGCGATCATCGAGGCGTTGGACGCACCCGCCTGATCCCAGACACCGCCGATACGCGGATGCACGCCCATCGCCTCGGCCAGGCTTTGGCCGTACTTGCTCTCATAGGCGGAAGTTGGATATTTGACGTAGAGCGCATCCACCGCCGACTTTTCCACGCCGGCGTCGGCAAGCGCCTTGCGGCAGGCTTCGACATTCATGGAAATCGTCGAGCGGCCCGGCAGCGAGCCGAACTTGGTATGGCCGATGCCGGCGATGACGACCTTGCCGCGCATGCGCTGTCCCTACTCCGCCTTGAAGTTCGGTTTGCGTTTCTCGGCAAAGGCTTTCGTGCCTTCCTTAAGATCCTTACTGAAACGCAGCATGGTGTTGGTCGCCGCTTCCCAACGCAACCCGGTGGCCAGGTCCATGTCGTAGGAGCGGATCGCCAGCTCTTTCGCCCCCTGCACCGCCAGCGGCGCGTTCTCGGCCACGCGCCGCGCATAGTCGCGGGCGGTGTCCATCAGCGCGTCCCGCTCGACCACCGCGTTGATCAGCCCCCAGCGCTCGGCCTTGTCGGTGCCGAACCGGTCGCCGGTCAGCAGGATTTCCATGGCGATGGCGTAGGGGAATTGCTGCATCACCCGCTGCGTACCGCCATTGCCGGGCACCAGCCCGCGCTTCACCTCCGACAGGCCAAAGGTCGCCTCCGGCACCGCAAGACGGATATCGGCCGCCATCAGCAATGTCATGCCGCCGCCGAGACAGTAGCCGTTAACCGCCGCGATGACCGGCTTCCAGACTTCGAGCCCCCGGTTGAGGATTTGATCCTTCTGGGTCAGCCAGTTTTCGTGCATCGCCGGCTCGCGGTTGACGAACGCCTTGAGATCGGCCCCGGCGGTGAAGGATTTCTCGCCCGCCCCGGTGACGATGGCGCAGCGGATCGCCGGGTCGTCGCGCACCGTCATCCAGCATTGCGACAGCGCCGCGTAGTGTTCCGCGTCCATCGCGTTCATCCGCTCCGGACGGTTGATGACGATCAGGGCAACGCCTTGATCGTCGACTTCGAAATCGATCGGCATGGTTCGGCTCTGTCACCGTAAAGCGCCCAAACCGGGCGCGGGATCATTGGCGCAACGGTACACGCGCGGTGCCACAGGGCAAGACCGCCGCGCGCCGCGGGGTTAGCGCAACGCCCGCTGTACGACGTTCTGCAGCATCTCGACCAGCCCCGCATGGACCGCGACCGGCAGCCCGTCGACGGTCGGATCGAGCATGCCCGTGGTGCCGTCGACCAGACCAACGGAAGCCGACGATTCGATCAGGCGGCGTTCCAGTTCGGCGGCGTGCGCGAGCCGCGCGTTGCCGGTGAGGATCGCAAGCGACGCGGCCACGCCGTAGCAGCCCCAATTCGAGACGCCGGCGGGAATCAGAACATCGGTCGCGACCTCGGAACACAGCACCTCGCCATGGGGGATATGAGCGTGCACCGCCTCCTTCACCGCCCCCATGCCGATTTCATTGCCACCGTCGCCGATGCCGATGGTGGGTATGCCGGCCGCCGCCGCTTCGCTGATGACATGGTCGAGCTTGGCGCGGCCTTCCGTGTAGTCCTGCCCCAGCATATTACGGTAGGTGCCGTCCGCGGTCAGGCCGGCACGCTCGACCGACAGCACCACCTTCGGCGCATAGGTTTCCATCAATCGCTTGCACTCCGCCGGGGCGGCGGCGTCATCCGACGATATGCCGTCCATGACTGTAACGCCGGTGAAGCGCGGCAGCGCGGTTGCGATTTCCGCCTCTTCCAGCGGCATGATATTGGGTCCCGCCAGCTCCGTCATGCGGCCGAGCGTGCCGAGGATCGACCGGTCCGCCAGGATCACCGGGATGGCGTTGAATCCGAGGGTAATCGCCCGGGCCAGGACGGCAGCGCCGATCGGGCCATCGTTTTCGGCGATGCGGTCGTTGACGGCGGACCGGGTCAGTGAGCCGGTCAAAATGAAAACCCGCTCGCCCGGCTGCAAGCCGGCGAAACAGCGCGCGGCGGTAAGACAGAGCGGCGCATCGGTCAGCGCCCGCGCGGGCGCGTACAAGCCGGCGACGCCGCGGTTGCCAATATCCAGATTGACGATGCGGTCGATCAGCTCATGCATGACGGATTTCCCCTTTTTTCAATCATTCCATCTCGAACCATAGAGCACGCGGCACCGAGGCGGTAGAATGCCTCTCCCGCGCCGCCGTCCGGCGGCGTGACCGCACAGAATAATCTTAACTGAGATCGGAACGGGGAGACTACGCGCATGGAGAAATATCCCGCGGTGAGCATCATGGTGAAATTCGGCGCGGTGATCGCGGGTCTGATTGCGATAGCGCCAATCGTTCTCGCGCTCTGGGCGGTGCTCGGCGCCGGCGCTCCTCCCGTCTGGATCGTCGTCGGCGTGGCGGTCGGCGGTCTTGGCGGGTTGCTGATGAAGACGCTGACCGAGCTTACCGTCATCATCACCGACATGTTGCTCCCACAATAAACGACGGAGGCGGCGCACCATGGATCACGACCTCATCATCATCGGCGGCGGGTTGGCCGGTTTAACCACCGCCAACCGGGCGGCGGAGCTCGGCCTGCGGCCGGTCGTCCTGGAACAGGGCGGCGACGAACGCTACCCCTGCAATTCGCGCTATGCCGGCGGGCTGGTCCATGTGGCGTTCAAGGACATGGCGCAGGACGCCGACGCGTTGCACGACGCGATCGAAGGCGTGACCGGCGGGCTAACCGACCAAGGGCTCACCCGTCAACTCGCTGAAGAGAGCCCGCGCGCCATCGATTGGATGCGCGGCCAGGGCGCCAAATTCATCAAAGCGGGACCGCAGGAATGGATGCGCTGGGTACTGGCGCCGCCGCGGCCGCGCGCGCCCGGCCTGAACTGGCAGGGCCGCGGCCCAGATGTGCTGCTGCGGACGCTTACCGCCAATCTGGCGACGCGCCAGGGCCGGGTCATGCGCGGAGTCCGGGCCGACCGGTTGATCATCGAAGATCGCCGGGTTGCCGGCGTGGCAACGGTCCAGGACGGGGTGGAGACAGAATTGCGCGCACCGGTCGTCGTCATTGCCGACGGCGGCTATCATAGCAACGAAATGCTGGTGCGCGAGCATATCTGCAAGACGCCGGACGCGCTGTTCCGCCGCAATGCCGGCACCGGCAATGGGGACGGTGTTGCAATGGCCCGGCAAGCCGGCGCCCGGCTCATCGATATGGCGCATTTTTACGGCCATCTGCTCGGCCGCGAGGTGTTCGAGAACGAGAAATTGTGGCCCTATCCCATTCTCGACCACGCCGCCGGCTCGGGCGTGCTGGTCGACGCCAACGCCCAACGCTACTGCGACGAAGGTATCAGTGGCGTTTATATGGCGAATGAAACGGCCCGGTTGCCCGACCCGCGCGGCATCGTCGTGGTGTTCGACGAAGAGATCTGGACCACCGTGGCCGCCGACCAGAGCTATCCGCCGACCATCAACGACACGTTCATCCGCGCCGGCGGCACCGTACTGCAAGCCTCGACGATCGCCGAGCTCGCCGACCTCGCCGGCCTGCCGGCCGATGCGCTGCAGGAGACGGTGGATGCTCATAACGCGGCTATGGAGACCGATACGCTCGACGCCTTGTCACCGGTGCGCAGCAACACCCGCGGCAACGCCCGTCCGATCGTCAAGCCGCCGTTCCGCGCGATCCTGGCCTGCGCCGGCATCACCTATTCCTTCGGCGGTATCGCCATCGACCGCGAGGCCCGCACGCTGGACGCGAGCGGCGCGCCAATTCCGGGACTGTATGCGGTCGGTTCCTGCAGCGCCGGCGCGGAAGGCGGGCCGCGCGCCGCCTATATCGGCGGGCTCTCCAAGGCGGTCATTACCGGCCTGTGCGCGGCCGAACACATCGCCGGCAACAGATAGAGCGTCTTCTCAAGCGGATTTCGCGGACAGCGCCGGACGGAGAATCAGGCAGAACGGCAGCGGCAGCAAGACCACGCAGGCCATCGCGACCATTGCCGGAGTCAGGCCGAAGCGATCGCCGATCAGGCCGAAGGCGATGGGCGCCGCGATGGCGCCGGCATTGGCGATTGTGTAGATGGCGGCGAATCCCCGCGACTGCCGGTCGCCGCGCACCAGATCGCCCACCGTGCCATAAGTGATCGACGATGCGCCCTGTAACGCCATGCCCAACACCGGCAGCAGGATGAAGGCAACCATCGTGGGCGCCATCAACACGGTCAGGATGCCAAGGGCGGTCAGGCACTCGACCAGCACCAGCGAACGGATGACGCCGAGCCGTTCCGCCAGAAAGCCGCAACCGAACTTTCCGAATGCACCGCCGGCCAGCGTCAACACCACCGCGAACGCAGCAAGGCCGGTCGGAACCTGTTTTTCGATCATCAGGAATGCGAGGAACGTCAGGAAGCCCGATTGTACGGCGGTGTCGAGAAACACCATGACCGCCAGTGCGCCGAAACCCATCGGGTTGACGATGCCCCAGCCCTTGGGCCGCGGGCCGGCATCCGCTCCATCGCCCGAAGGCTGCGGGCGGGTCCCCGCATGCAGCCGGCCCAACACCAGATACAGCAGCGCCGCCGCCAAGAGCGCGATCAGTCCGAAACCGACAACCGCGTCCCGCCACGCGGCGCCGACGCCGATTGCCAAGGTAAAGACACCCGCAAAGGTCAACTTGCCGACATCGCCGGAAGAGTTGTAGATGCCGAGTGCGGCGCGCCGGCCGCCATCGACGAAGGTCCGTGTGATGATCGCGGAACAGAGCGAATGCTGGAAGGCCGCGCCGAACCCGGCGACCAGCAGGCCGAGCAAGACGGTGACAAATCCCGTTGCGACGCTGAGCGACAAGTAGCCGACCCCCGCGCAGGCAACGCCGAAAACCAGTAATATTCGCTCGCCGAGCCGCTCCGACAGCAATCCCGACGGCAGTTCGAATGTCGACATCGCGATGCGATTGGCCGCGCGAATGACGCCGACCTGTGCATAGGTCAGCCCGAAGGCTTGGGCGAGAATCGGCAACAAGACGTAAAGCAGGTCGGTCAGGCCGTCCTGCAACCCGTGTGCGCCACAGCAGGTGGCAAGGATGACCTTTCGCCTGTTGGCCATGAGGACCCGCCCTGTTCGGCCGCGCGCGTCGGCGCGGCCCACAACACTATAAAAGGAACAGGCGGTTCCGACACGGCAATTTGCGATTCAAACGCAAGCCGCGCGGCAAATGCAGGACGCTCGGCGTCAGCCGGCGCGCCGCTCGGGCTGCGCGCTTGAGTCCGCCACGGACGACTTGTCCTGAATAAGCCGTTTGCGGAGAACCTGCCGCTCCAGACCCGGCAAACGGGCGCATCGAACGGCCAAGGCAATTCGGTTAGCCCGCGAGATCGATTCCGATGATTTGCTGTCTTTTCGCATATCGAACCACTCCAATCAGACCGGGAGTCTGGTTCATCCAATGACACCTGTCATTCATACGAAAGTATGCATCCGATCGGTTATTCCGGCCAAGTCGAAATCGACAAAATCGGCGTCCGCGCCGCATTTTTTTGTAGCCGTTTAGGGCGCCCGGTTCGTCGCTTCCGCATGCTGACGAAACCGCGGCATCACATCCTCCGCGAGCAGCGCCATCGAGCGCTTCCATAAGCCGGCTTCGTCCCAATCATGACCGGTGGCGAGCAGCGTACCGAAATGGCCGGTTTGATCGTGGAAGGCGACGAGTTGGTCGAGCACGCGATCCGGGTCACCGGCGATTACCTGGTCCGCCAGCGCCTCGTTTACTTGCACATCGACTTCGGCGCGGACCTGGTCGCTCGGCATACCGGGCGTCGTGCGCATTGCCGCCAGGGTCCGCAGATACCGAAAGTAAAAATCGATCCC
>JAOTYV010000379.1 GCA_029861675.1 Alphaproteobacteria bacterium | reverse complement strand
AATCTCCCAGATAGAAATGGGTAAAATGAGCCAATCTTAGCGCCAGGATATCGCGCGGATGGTCGAGCAGGATCGATTCCCATGTGTCGGTGGCGGCCCGGATGTCGCCCGCACACCAGCGCTGCAGCGCGGCGGCGTGCTGTTTTTCCCGGTCCGTCGCCCCCGGCGCGATCAGACGCTGCGCCTCGGACAGATTTTCCTCGGCCTTGCGTTCCAGCGGCGGGGTGCAGAACAGCTTCATGAAATAGCCGCGCGCGCAGTATGCCATGGGCATCTCGGCGTCGGCCTCGAACACTTCCTTCAGGCGCTCGCCGGTATCCTGCCGCAGGCCGAGATAATGCAGGATCATCGCGTCGTACCGGCTCACCGCACCGGCGCTCGCCGCCGTCATCTCCAGTCCGTACTGATCGCGAAACATCTGCATCTCCGGTTGGGTTGATCCGCCAACCGTAAACCGCCGCCGAACCGCCGCGCAAGCGGGTCGTGCTTGTCTTCGCCCAAGGCCGGAACCATACTGCCGGCGAACCCAGCCAGCGGAAGACGGTCATGAATTTCGAGCTCACACCGGATCAAATTTCTCTACAGCAGCGGGCTCGCGACTTGGCGCAAGGCGTCATTGCGACACGGGCACCGGAAATCGACAAGAGCGAAGAATACCCCTGGGATAACGCCAAGGCGCTGAACGAGGCCGGCTTCATCGGCATGACCATCCCGGAAGCCTATGGCGGCCAGGGACGCAGCTTCCTCGATGCGGTCCTCGTCGTCGAGCAAATGGCCGAAGTCTGCGGTGTCACCGCCCGGATCGTCGTCGAATCGAACATGGGCGCGATCAGTACGGTGATGGAATACGGCACCGAGGAACAAAAGCGCATGGCCGCGGAGATCGTTTTCGAGCGGTCCGATAAGCCCGCGATCTGCATCACCGAGCCGGATGCAGGCAGCGCCGCGACCGAAATGACCACCCGCGCCGACCGCCGCGGCGATACCTGGGTGCTCAACGGCAAGAAGCACTGGATTACCGGTGCCGGCGTTTCCTGGCTGCACCTGATTTTCGCCCGCGCCTTCGACGAAGACGGCATCGAGCTTGGCATCGGCGGCTTCCTCGCCGTGCGGGACGAGACACCTGGCCTTCGCATCGGACATCGCGAACCGACCATGGGGCTGCGCGGTATACCCGAGGCGGAGGTGATTTGCGAGGACATGGCGGTGCCGGCAAACGCATTGGTTGAGTCTCCCAGCGGCTTCCGGCGCGGCTTCGCCGACCTGATGAACGCCTACAACTCGCAACGGGTCGGCGCCGGCACGATCGCGCTCGGCATCGCCCAGGGCGCCTACGCCCATGCGCTGAACTATGCCCTCGAACGCGAGCAATTCGGCCGGCCCATCGCGGAATTCCAGGGCCTGCAATGGATGCTGGTCGATATGGACAGCCAGATTCAAGCGGCGCGCGCCCTGATCTACAAGGCGGCGGCAAGCGCAGAGCACAGCGGCTCCGGCTTCCCCGACGTCAAGCAGGCGGCGCAAGCCAAGATCGTTGCTTCCGAAATGGCGATCAAGGTGACCAACGACGCCTTACAAATTTACGGCGCGGCCGGCTATTCCCGGCGCAATCCGATCGAGCGCATGGTGCGCGATGGCCGCATGTTCACCATCGGCGGCGGCACCGCACAAATTTTGCGGACCGTCGTGGCGAGCCATATCCTCGGCCGCAAACTGCCGCAGACGCGCGATGGTCATCTGAAACTCGCGGAACGCGAGGCCGCGGACAAGGCGCGGAACGCCGCGGAATAATCGACCTGCCGTACTCGGCAAGACGGCGGATATTCCTTAGCGATGTCATTCCCGCGAAAGCGGGAATCCAAATAATTCAACGCAGTATGGATTCCGGATCGGCACTTCGCGCCGTCCGGAATGACACGGAATATTATGGCACTGCGCTACCGGCGCGCGGCCGATTTCGATAGCAGGAATTCACGCAAAACGATGGCGCTGTTCCGCGCCTCATCCTTTGCGGCAAAGACGAACGTCACCGGCTGCTTCGCACAGAGCGATTTCACTGTATCCACCGCGTCGGTGTTTTCGGTCAGCTCCGCGCGGTATCGCTCCCGAAACTCTTCCCAACGCGCCGGCTCGTGGCCATACCAGGTCCGCAATTCCGGCGACGGCGCAACGTCCTTCACCCAATGGTCAATCGCGGCATTGGCCTTCGATACCCCGCGCGGCCACAAACGCTCGACCAGAATGCGCACGCCGTCCGCATCGGAGAGCGGCTCGTAGACACGTTTCAACTCGATACGCGGTCGCGCCATGGAGGCCGTCCCTAGGGTGTGTGAGTTTCGACCGCAATGCGTCCGGCCGACATCATTCGTAAACATATATCAGAACGGTGCGGTTTTGCGGTTCGGCAATTCCATCCTCGGTTCTGATCGGAATGCTGTCTTCCCCCAAGCCCACGATCGAACTCAGGATCGTCTGCTCGACGCCCTGCGCGACAAAATAATTGCGAACGGCGGCCGCCCGCTGCAAGGAAAGCCCCCGATTGAATTCCGGCGATCCGACCCGATCCGCAAATCCAAGCACCGTCAACCGCTTGCCCGATGATTTGAGCGATTGCGCCCAGACTCGCATTTTTTCCTTCTCCGGCTCCGAAATGTCGCTGCGGCCGGTGGCAAAATAGACCTGGCCGAGAATTTCGGGCTTTTTCCGTTGCGGCGGCCATTCCGACCAGATTTTTTCGAATTTCGCCTGCTGGTCGAGAATCTTATCAATTTCGGTTTTCAGCGGCGACGGGTCGAAGGTCTTCGGCGCGCGCCGTTCCAAATCCGCCAACCGGGTGCCGAGCTTACCGATTTCCGCCTCGAGCCGCGACGGATCGAATTTTTCAGGCGGCCGTCGCTCCAGCTCGGCCAATCGTTCCGAAAGCTTGCTCATCTGCGTCACCAGCGGCATCGGGAAGACCGCCTTGGCCGGCGGCCGGCGTTCCAGATTATTCAGCCGATCGGAAAGCCCGCGGATGTCCGCCGCCAGCGACGACGACCCGGCCCCATCCGGCGCCCGGCGCTGCTCCAGCCTTAACAGCCGGTTCGACAGCTTGCCGATTTCCGCCCGCAGCGGCGACAGGTCGACGGCGCCCGGCTGCCGCCGTTCCTCCAAATCCGATAGGCGCACGGAAAGCGTATCGATTTTCGCCTTGAGCGGCGACAAATCGCCGGTACCCGGCGCCTGCCGCATTTCCAATGCAGCGATCCGTTGAGAAAGTTTGGCGATTTCATCCGGCCGGACGGAATCCTCCGCAGACCCCGGTATCCGGCCATTTTCCAGGTCTACCAACCGGTCCGAAAGGGCGAGCGTCCCGATTACGACGACGACCGATATCGCGAGCGCCAGCCAAGCGACAACGATGCCCATCTTGTTCATGGTGGGAGTATCGCGCCATGACCGGCCGATGTCGAACTGCCCGGAAGGGTTAGCCGCGCAACCGCTGCCAGGCCAGTAGCGCCGCGCGCGTCGAAGGGCCCCGGAGCAAGGCTATTCGGTCAAATGGCTAGTATTTCTTAAAGGGCAAGAACTTGCCGCTCATCGTCACTTTGACACGATCCCCCTTGGGGTCTGGTACGCGGTCGATCTGCATGTCGAAGTCGATTGCGCTCATGATGCCGTCGCCGAATTCATCTTCGATCAATGCTTTTAACGTCGTCCCGTAAACCTGCGTGATTTCGTAAAACCGGTAGATCAGCGGGTCGGTCGGCACCGTCATGCCGAGCGAACCACGCGACGGTATCTTTGCAAGGCCCAATGCTTCCGGCATGTCGAGAAAATTGGCGATTTTCGCCGCCGCGTCTTTCGGCAACGCCATCTGTCCCATCACGGCCG